>WVXP01000048.1:0-5336 GCA_011773445.1 Pseudomonadota bacterium
AAGGATCGGGATCTGGGTGATCGAGCCTTTTTTCCCCTTGATACGACCGGCCCTCTCGTATATGGTCGAGAGATCTGTATAGAGATATCCCGGGTACCCCCGACGCCCGGGAATCTCCTTCCTGGCCGCAGAGATTTCCCGCAGTGCTTCGCAATAGTTGGTCATATCAGTCAGAATTACGAGAACATGCATGTCCTTTTCGAAGGCGAGGAATTCGGCGGTCGTCAGCGCCATTCGGGGGGTAGCAATCCTTTCCAGGGCCGGGTCGTCGGCCAGGTTGAGAAAGAGGACAGCCCGATCGATGGCCCCCGTCTCTCGAAATTCCGAGGTAAAATAGTCTGCCTCCTCGAAGGTAATCCCCATCGCTCCAAAAACCACGGCGAATTTCTCTTCCTTGCCGAGAACCCTGGCCTGTCGCGCAATCTGAGCAGCAAGCTGATTGTGAGGAAGTCCAGAGCCTGAGAAGATGGGGAGTTTCTGGCCACGGACCAGCGTATTCAGTCCATCGATGGCAGAAAGGCCTGTCTGGATGAACTCCTCGGGATAGTCTCTGGCAAAGGGATTGATTGGATTTCCATTGATATCATAGGTTCTTTCCGGAAGGATCTTGGGACCATCATCGATCGGTCGGCCCAATCCGTCAAAGACCCTTCCCAATACATCGTTAGAGAGGGCGAGTTCGATGCCTCGTGCCAGAAAGCGGACTCGGCATTTTCTGATATCTACACCCGTTGTCCCTTCAAAAAGCTGAACGAGAGCCTTGTCGCCATCCACTTCGAGGACCTTCCCCGTTCTTTTCGACCCATCCGGGAGTTCCACTTCGACCAACTCTTCATATTTCACCTCTTCAACCTCTTCCACGAGCAGAAGTGGCCCAGAGATATCCTTAATCGTCAAATACTCCCGTAGCATTACACGATCCCTTCCTCTCTGGACAGAGTCTCCACCTCAGACGTCATATGAGCCCGAATCGCATCAAACTCGACCAACCGTTCCTCAGGAATGAACTTCGCCCGAGAGATTTCCTCGCGGACCGCCAGACTCTGGACGTCTCTAAATAGGACCCCCCCGTCCAGCATCTTTTCGCAGAGATAATGAAGTTCGAAGATGATCTTCAGGAGTTGGTACTCCTTGGTGGTGGAGGTGTAGGTGTCAATCTCGTCGAATGCATTCTGATGAAGGAAGTCCTCCCGGATGGATTTGGCCGTCTCCAAGATCAACCGATCTTTGGCTGAAAGCGCATCGACTCCGACGAGACGAACGATTTCAGCCAATTCGGCCTCCTGCTGGAGAAGCCGCATCGCTTCCTGCCTCATCTCCATGAAGTCTTCGGGGAGATTATCGCGGTAATAGTGTTCGAGATTCTCATGATAGAGTGAATAGCTGTTGAGCCAGCTTATGGCCGGGAAATGTCTCTGGTAGGCGAGTTTGTCTTCCAGACTCCAGAACACCTTAACCACCCTCAGGGTTGCCTGGACCACAGGATCAGACAGATCCCCGCCGGGTGGAGAGACAGCCCCGATGGTTGTGAGAGCGCCAATACGTCCGTCTCCACCCAGGCAGATGACTTTGCCCGATCGTTCATAGAATTCGGCAATCCGTGTCCCGAGATAGGCAGGATACCCCTCCTCACCAGGCATCTCTTCGAGACGTCCAGAGATTTCTCGCATGGCCTCGGCCCATCTGGACGTGGAATCGGCCATGAGGGCCACACTGTAACCCATATCCCGAAAATACTCTGCAATCGTGATCCCGGTATACACCGAAGCTTCCCTCGCGGCCACGGGCATATTCGAGGTGTTGGCGATCAGGACAGTTCGTTTCATCAGTATCTCCCCTGTCCGCGGGTCTTTGAGGTGGGGAAACTCCATGAGCACATCGGTCATTTCGTTGCCCCGTTCTCCGCAGCCAACGTATACGATGATATCCGCATCTGCCCATTTGGCGAGCTGATGTTGGATCACCGTCTTTCCACTACCGAAAGGACCGGGGACGCAGGCCGTTCCTCCCTTCCCTACAGGGAAAAAGGTGTCGATCACCCGCTGTCCCGTGGTCAGCGGGGCATCAGGGACCAATTTCTTCCGATAATCTCTTGGCCGCCGAACAGGCCACTTCTGAATCATCGATATATCCCTGATCCCGTGGTCCGTTCGAATACGGCAGATCAAATCCTCCACATGGCATTCACCCTCCTGGATCTCTTCGATCACTCCGTCTATTCCCACGGGAACAGGAATGCGGTGCTCAACCACGACGCTCTCTTGGATGGTTCCAAGAATATCTCCTCCCTGGACCGGGTCTCCTGACTTTTTCACGGGGACAAAGTGCCATACCTTTTTACGGTCTAGACCAGGTATGTCCAAACCACGCGTAATGTAGTTTCCTGCCTCACTGTAGATCACATCTAAGGGTCTCTGGATACCGTCATAGATCGATTCGATGAGGCCAGGTCCCAACTCGACGCTCAGGGGTTGGCCTGTTTGAAGGACCGGCTCACCGGGTCCAATGTCACGCGTCTCTTCATAGACCTGAATCGATGCCCTCTCTTCATGGATTTCGATGATCTCGCCGATCAGGCCCTTCTCGCTGACCCTGACCACGTCGAACATCCGGGCATCCCCCATCTTGTCAGCCACGACCAGCGGACCCGCAACTTTTATGATGACGCCCTGTTCCATGGTGTCTCCTCATCGATTCCAAAAATATCCGCACCCACGGCCTTGACGACCATTTGCCTTATTCTCTCCATACCCAGCCCTAGGGATCCCTGATTATCGGGAATCAAAACAACGCTCGGCAGAGTCTCTTTGGCTAGTTCATCAATTAGGTCCATCATCCCCGAAGCAATTCTCTCGGTGACAAAAATGACAGAGACCTTATCCTCTATCAGCCGCCTGACCACGGCTCTCGCTTCTCTCGACTCAGAAACAGGAAAGGTCGAAACCCCAATAGCCCGGAAACAGAGGATCGAATCCTTATCCCCAATGACGGCAATGTTAGAGATAGACATGAGGCAGACGTTCCTTGATGAATCTTGGCTCGAGCCGGTTGAGTTTTCCGACCATGATGGTGCGAATCATTCCGAGCTCGTTCTCTTTCGCCTGAACATACGCGATGAGGGGCTCGACGCCGAAGGCAACCAGATTGGCCTTTCGCAAATACTCCAGGATAAGGTCCCGACTCATCCGCTCAAAGCCGGCAAAGGAGCCATTGGCGCTCAGGTCCTCCCACCCGTTTTCGACGACCTCTCGGTACGGTGTATGAACAAAACGGCCATAAAGAGCCTCCAGAGATTCATCGAGCAATGGAAGAAAAAACTCACCCGACAAACTTCCGCCTTCGAGGAAGGATTCCCGAAAAAACCCTCTCTTTTGATCTGATCTGCGAATCCGAAAAAGGGAGAGAATATTGATCAGATCGATTTCTCTCCGAATGAGATCATAAAGAAAAAGACTCCCCTCCCTTCGGCTCGTAGAGAGAAGAAGTTGATACATTTCCCTATCAACGACCAGATCGATCCATTTCGCTTCTTGCCGGTCTGAAAATCCTCTAATGGCTTTCTCGGCGACCTGCCTGAACGGAGGAGGAAGGGGAGAGAGATCTTCCTCCTTCACGGCACCCTTGATCATTGAGACTGGAACCGAACCAAAGGAGACGTAAGCAGTTCTTAGGTCCTGCTTCCCAAGTTTTTCCTTCAGAGCGACTTTCAGGTTGTGGAAATCGAATCGATAAAGGAGAAGATCTGTCAGCGGGGGATCCTTCGTTAGTTTCTGAAGAAGGTCCAGCGCTTTCTGGCGTTCTTTTGTGAGAAAAGATTCGTAGTCCCCCGGGTCTGTGAGACTCGATAAATGCTCGGCGTATGAAGTCTCAGCGAGTATTCTTATGACGTCCTCGACGTCAGAAGCGTCGGCAGCCCGGTCAATTCTCTCCCGGGAGAGGAGCCGCGTCTCCAGGACGCGGATGACCCCTACAGCATAAGCATATCGAACGTCATTGCCGTACTTCCACCTGATCTCTTCCACCTTCACTCACTATCCTCAAAAAGAATTCCGGCCACAATGGTTTCCAGTTCGTTTCTCTTCGATTTGATGACCGACTCAAGGCTACAATTGATCTCCTTTCTCCCCCTCCTCAGGATGGCCCCTCCCTGAATGGATCTCGTCTCATCGGCTACCCTCATCTTCCCTTTCTTCTTGTTTTCCAACAGATTCTGATTCAATCCCTTGATCCACACATTCCCGCCGAAGCGGTCCCGGTCTCTCTGATTCAATATGATCTCCTCATCTCCCTCGGGATTTGCCTGGAGGATCAGTCTACTCAGAAAAGCTCCGTAGGCGTCCCCGTCGAAAGAGAGGATCTTTTTCATGGCCCCGCTGAAGGCTTCTTCGATGAGACGCTGTTTCATGTAGAGGGTCTCTTTGCGATCCTCCAATTCAGCTATGGAGATCATCCTTTGCTTCCGTCCTGCGAGGGAGCGCACTGCTCGCTCTCTGGCGGTATCCAAGATTACCTGCACCTCTCTTTCAGCCATATCCTCACAGGTCTTCACCTCACCCAAGGCCTTTTGCTCGATCTGAGAAGAAACCTTTCTAGCGTCCTCGATAATCTTGTGGACGAGCGATTCTATGGACATTTTTGTCTCCAACACTCGATCGAATCTTCAAATCTTAATCCCCTGAAGCAGCAGAATCGTAGCGATCAAGCCAAAAATCGCATAGGTTTCGACCATGGCTCCATAGATGACTCCCTTCATCAAGGTCTCCGGCCTTTTCGCCGCCATCGCTACACCGGCAGCACAGACCTTCCCCTGATGAATTCCGGAGATCCAGCCCGCAAAACCCACCGGAAGTGCTGCAAAGAATATTTGCCAGCTCTGTACGAGATTCAGTTCGACGGGCGTCCCACCGAGAAGGCCCAATTTGAAAATAACCAGAAATCCCCCGAGAAGGCCATAAATTCCCTGGGTTCCAGGAAGAGCGACGAGGATGAGAAGGGAACCAAACTTATCCGGGTCTTCGCTGAGAACCCCGTCGGCTGCCTGGCCAGCCGTTCCAATCCCGATCGATGAACCGAANNAATGGGAATTGCGTAACTCAACATCTCCATGTCTGCCTCCTTTTTCTTTCGCCCCTTCGAGAGCGTTGTACTGCTCGATTGCCTTCCCTATTTTTCGGCTATAACCGTGTATCTAGCCTCTTTCTGAAAAGGCCGATAGGGGCTCCCTCCGCCCTCAAAGAATTTGGGAAAGAACTCGACGTACTGGAGTCTCAGAGTATGGACAAAGGCGCCCAGACCGTTGATCAGGATGTTGAAGATGTGTCCAATAACAAAAATGA
>WVXP01000048.1:5364-17593 GCA_011773445.1 Pseudomonadota bacterium
GCGAAGAGTCGCAGATAGGAAAGGATATCGCCAACATATGAGGTGATTCCGTAAAGTCCATACACACCCCATGCAATCCGGGCGAACCAGCTTGAACTCTTACGGTCTGTCAACAGAACGATTGCAAGAGCCGAGGATACGCTCATCCATTTGCCGCCACTACCCGCAAGCGGAGGGAGAACGCCCTCTTTGCTTAAACCGAAGATTACGAGTCCGTTCAGAAGGATGATCCATGGGAAGGGGCCAAAAAAGGCTTCTGTCAGGTTACCCTGACGGATTTCTCTCGTCATCCGGATGAAAAGACCGTAGCAAATTTGAATGAAACCCAAAATGAGGGCGATTCCAATAAAAATCAGAACTTGCTCCATCGGATCAAATAGCATGAGGGTCTGCCTCATCCAACGCAAACCTTCTAACCACTCCGGCAGGTAGTCGACAAGATCTCCAAACCACCCACCTGTAAGCGCCCCCATCAGTATGGTTGATATACCTCCAAAAAATAGGAGACCGATCAGCTTCGCCCTGCCGAGGGTGAACTTGAATTTCTTCATCAAATAAAGAAAGAGAAGGGTAATGATAATCCCGTAAGCGGCATCTGTAATGCAGAGACCGAAAAAAACAAAGAAAAATGGTGCCAGAAAAGGCGATGGATCGAACTCTCTGGCGTGGGGCATTCCATAAAGTTCGGTCACCACCTCAAAAGGACGAACGAGGTTCTCTGAGTTCTCAAGACAAACTGGCGGTGCCTCCTGGGCTGATGGGTCTAGAGGGACGATGGCAACGTCTTCGAATTCCCTGGTTAGGGTCGTCTCGAAAGCCTTTAACCTTGCCTTTGGGATCCATCCCTCGATTACAGACACAGTCGCGGTCCGACCAAAATTCGTCTGGATACGTTCGCACCGGAGTTGGCTACTCAAGTGATCGCACAGGATCTGAAGATTCTGTCTTTCCCTGAGGTATTCCCGGCTAGTCACTTCGATTTCCTGGATGCGTCGAAGTTTCTCCTCAATCTTCGTCAAGGTTTGCTCGTATACCTCCCTGGGTCTTCCGCGTAACCCGGGAAATGTAACCTCCTCAAAACCCAAATGCCTTAAGAGATCTGAAATCTGAGGAAGGACGTCCCTGTGACAGCCAATCATAAGATAGGTGACTTCTGGATCGTGATGAACCGCCTTCACAAAAATCTGGTCTGCCATTTCATAGGATCCCTGGTGAAAGTCCTCCATGGATTCTACCGGCATGGTTCCTAGGAATATGGCTGTGTGTTCCGTCGCAACAACCTCCTCAAGGGGACAATCCAAGGTAAGCCAAGGACTGAGCTGATGCGCTATCGTCTCCAGTTTTGTAATCGCTGTGAGTAGTTCATTCTTCTCCCGGTCCAATTCCTTGCAACGAGAGACCGTGGGATTCTCGTCATATCCTTCGGCAACCCCGTGGTACTGTTGGGGCGTCAGAATGATCTTGGGTGAAACTAATCCTGAGAGAAGTCCTTTCCGTTGTTGTACGCCCGATAAGAAGTCCAGCGTGAACTGTATCTGTGAAATCCGCTGTTCCAGATTCTCGTCAGAGACTTCTCCTCCTGACAAGAGATCCGGGTGCCCTTCGGCTGTCACTCCTGCTATGACATCGGTAATATGTAGCTGCTCGAGCTCCTGAATTCGTTCCACCAGACGCTCTTGTTCGTCCCGGTGAACCAAAATCTGGATCTTTTGCATCTTCGCGACTGCCATGAGCTAAATTCTCTCAACAATAAGCTGGACGGCCCTATCCATATTTTGCACCGCCTGGGAGCGGAGCACCTCAGCCCGGGATTTTCCTCTCTCCTTCAGGTTTCGTATCTCCTCTTCGGCCTCTTGAGTCGCCCGCTCTGAGGCTTCCTGGTCAATCCGAATCGCGGCCCTCTGGGCATCCTCGACTCGACGCCTTCTAGCCTCCTGCGCTTCGGCCACGAGCCGTGACGCCTTGATTTCCGCCTCCTGAGTGATTTTTTGTGCCTCCTCTTCGGCTTCTCTTATCTTCCGGATCAGATCCTCTGCCAAGAAAGCACCCCCATGCGGCCTAAATCATCTCCACCTTTCTACGAGCCCAGGTTCCGCATCTCCACCTCCCCCGACCCTCAAAATCCCACGCTGTCTTTCCCTTTGGAGGCGTTCACCCATTTCCGAAGGGATATTTCTCACAAGTGACCGATTTTTTGAATATTTCCGATTTTTCGAATGGGAACCTTTTTTCCCTTTCCCATCGAAATATCGAAGAATTAATACTATTACTCGCCCTATTTTTGTCAATACCTAGGAATATGGAGTTTCCTCAGTTTTGTGGACGCTCATCTCCCTGAGGGACTTTTGCAGAGGCGTTCATGCCCATGAGCTCTGGCGTTCTCAGCCTGTCTTTGTAGCTCACGAGTGCACCAACGTTACGAACACAAGGTTAAAGGCGAAAGGTTAAAGGATCATCGATTTGCACCTCTTGGTCTTCTTTCCTTTGTCCTTTGACCCTTATCCTTCTTTTCATTAACCTGTGAACTCCGCGAGGGTCAACGCGAGAGCAAGGGAGCGAAGGGATATGAGGGTCTAATCAAAAGATTCAAAATGGTCGTGAAACATCGACACGTCATCATCGGGGAATCGTCAATCGTGAGGCACTTCGATGGCGAGTTACGAACTGAAAGGCCCTTGATACTTGTGATGCGGTTTCCTCGGATGGATCGCGCGCAATGACTGTGCCAAATGGGAACAGAATGCCGGAGCAGAATCCCTCTGGCAGCATTTCATGGAGTCCTGAAGCCTGTCCTTCAGAAAAAAGATCGGTTCAGATTCTTGTTAGGAACCCGACTTTTTCTCGATCTCCTTCAGCTCACTTTCTTCCCTATCGTCCCCTTTTACCTTCAAGACAGAGATCTTTTCCTCACGTCTGGTTTCCACTTTTTCCATCTGGCAATTCCCGTCAAAAAGGGCACCCTCCGAGATAATCAGAACCGGTGTCTTGATGTCGCCGATCACTCGACCTGGTGGATGGATTTCAACCCGTGTCTTGGCTGTAATATTGCCACTCACACTTCCGTTGACAGTAAGGGCATTGACATTAATCTGGGCATTGACCTGGCCCGACTCTCCAACAACCAAGAAGTCCCCAGCAAAGATCTCGCCGTCGAACTTACCGTCAAGACGAAACATGCCCTCAAAGGTTATCTTCCCTTCAAAAGTTGTCCCTCTGCCCAGAAAGGCATTCACCTCGCCACCCTTGGGCATTCCCTTTTGATCTCTGGCACCTATCATGGTTGGACTCCCTTCTCCCCCTTGATCAGATCAACGAGTCTCTGAAGTTCAACGAGGGAATAGAATTCGATCAGAATCTTTCCCCCTTTCCCCTTTCTTGAGATTTGCACCCGGGTACTCAGAAATCTCCGCAGGTCATCTTGCAACCGCTTCCATTCATATTCGTCTGATTCCTCTCGTTTGAGAGGCACGGGTTTTCGCTTCCCCCATTGCTTCACCAACTTCTCTGTCTCTCGAACGGAGAGACCCTTTTGAAGGACCAGACGGCAGACCTCGTTCTGATCCGCTTCGGTGGGTAACGTTAGGAGGGCCCTCCCATGGCCAGAAGAGAGCGAGAGGTCTGCCAACTTTTCTTTCACTTCATTGGGGAGGCGAAGGAGCCTCAACGTATTTGTGACAGAGCTCCGATCCTTTCCGATTCTCTTGGCCAGTTCCTCCTGGGTGAAACGAAATTCGTCAATCAATTGGCGGTATCCTTCGGCCTCTTCTAAGGCGCTGAGATCTTCCCGCTGGAGATTCTCCACCAGAGTCAATTCGAGAGCTTCACGATTCGAAACATTCTTGAGTAGCACGGGGACTTCCCGGAGGCCAGCCCTTTGGGCCGCCCGCCACCGCCTCTCCCCAACGATTAACTCATATCCCTCTCCAGATTTTCTGACCAACAGAGGTTCAAGGATACCCTTTTCCCTGATGGATTTCGCCAGTTCTTCTATTTTCTCCTCATCGAATCGCCTCCGCGGCTGTTTTTGGTTTGGAACGATCTCCTCAATGCCGCACAGGAAAAGCTCACCCTTTTCCCGCCCTGCATCAGGGATAAGGGCACCTAACCCTTTTCCAAGGGCCATCCGCTTACCCATGATGGTTCCCCCCGTTGAACAAGACTTCTTTTGCCAGGCTCAGGTAACTTTCAGCACCCTTCGAGTGGATATCATACAGTATGACGGGTTTTCCATGACTGGGAGCCTCACTGAGTCTGACGTTTCTCGGTATAATGGTTTTGAAGACCTTGCCGCCAAAATGCCTCTGCACCTCCCGGACCACCTGATGGGCCAGATTGTTTCTGGTGTCAAACATGGTTAAAAGAATACCCTCGACGTGGAGTGTTGGATTCAAGCGATTTTTGATAAGCGAAATGGTCTTCATTAACTGACCTAAACCCTCCATCGCGTAGTACTCACACTGAAGGGGTATAATCACCGAGTGAGAAGCTGTCAGGGAATTGACAGTTAGCAGTCCGAGAGAAGGTGGGCAGTCAATTAGAATAAAATGGTAGTCCTCCTCAATCTCTCTGAGAAGAACCCTCAGTTTCTTTTCCCGGTCCTCTTCATCAATCAATTCAATTTCCGCGCCAATCAAATCGGTATTCGAGGTCGCGACGTCTAGAAAAGGGAGGGTGGTCTTTTGAATAGCCCTCTCCAGGGTGTTGCCCCGAATGAAGGCTTGGTAGATAGTCTCCGTGAGTTCGTGCTTGTTGAACCCACAACCACTGGTCGAATTAGCCTGCGGATCAATATCCACAAGGAGCGTTCTTTTTTCTGCTACCGCAAGCGAGGCCGATAGATTGATCGCTGTCGTTGTTTTTCCAACGCCGCCTTTCTGATTGGCTACAGCCATGATCTTCGCCATGATGACTTTCCAATTGTCTCGCTTGCTCGGACGGAGTTTGCGAGATATTAACACAACCCTCCTGGTTTTGAAAGCACCAAAAACCCGATCGCCCAATCAACTCAAGGGACCCGGACTTAGCGGGAGCTCCGAGAAGGGTGGGACAAAAAATACAACCTCACCCAACAGAAACCAACTTCTTGAAAAGAAGAAGGTTCCTCGTGATCCCGTCGATTGGTAGATCAATAGAGACAATCCGATCTAGCTTGAGAGGAAGGGACTCAGGAAGATCGGGCACGCTCTTATCCTTCCCTCTCATCGCAATGATCATTCCTCCGGGAGGAGTGAAATAAATCGCTTCCCTGAGAAAAACATGAAGGGGTGAAAGGGCCCTGGAAACGACGACATCGAAGCGATTACCGAGAATCGTTTTGATCTCTTCATGATCGCTTCTGCCCCAAACGCTTCGAATCCCTGAAAGATTGAGGCATCGGATGATATGTTTGTGGAAATAGGTCTTCTTTCGAGATGCTTCGAGCAAGACCATTTGCCAATGAGGTCTTACGATCTTTAGGGGAATACCTGGAAAGCCTGCCCCAGGCCCGATATCCAGAAGTTTGGCCCTTTCAGGAAGGTATTGCACCAGGGTGAGAGAATCCAAGAAGTGTCGGACAATAATCAGCCTTTCCTCATGGAGGGCGGTGAGATTCATTTTCTGATTCCATCTCGTCAGCTCCTCCAGAAATTGCTCGAAGGCCGTCACCTGATCGGCATCCAGGGAGACTCCCAGAGAGCGGGCACCCCAAATCAGAAGGCTCCGATTTTTCATAAGACATCCCACACCGTCATGGAGGAGTCAGGGATTAGAATTCACCCGTCGAAACAGGCCGAACTGCCGATTCGGGAGGAAAAACCGGAAAACACCTTGCCCTCGCATTTAACGTCCGAAGGATTTGGCCTTTTCGCTTTTTGATATTGAGTCCTCACCTCTCTCGTTTCTAGGTCACCTCGCAAACGCCGGTCGGCCGATCACCGAAAGTTTAACACATTCCAGGAGTTCCCCCAAAAAATTCTGAGGTCAACCCGTAAGTATGGGAGTACCTTGCTCAGTTGTGGGGGATTCTCTTATTCCTCAGCGATGGTTGCAGGGGAAGGGGATCAGTATTTCCCGGGCCGTTCCCAAATCCCTTTTCTCGACTTTTGTCTGATGAAAGTGGAAAAGGAGCGCTCTTCGCTGCTCAAAACCTTTTTTCGACAATTCTAAAGCTCGGCTCCACTGCAAATCCAAAACTCGCCCTTCGGGCTCAGACAGTTGGATTTGCGGCCGTTACGCCTCGCCAAGGATTGTAAGCGAAAAAATCTTGATTCGCGCTCAGAGCTTCCTTTCCCACTTTCTGGTGAAATACTCTGAAAGTGACTTCGACACAAGTGGTCTAAAGGAATTTGGGCATGAGCCCGTCCCCACCCGTCCGGTCGACAGCGGGAAGGGGGTCACCGCGAGAGCGTGGGAGCGAAAGGATGAGAGAATCCACCTCGCAAATCGGAGTTTTTCAACAAAATCAACATCATAGGGGAACGCTGCATTGATAACCGCGGTAAGTCGTCAACACAATTTCCCTTGACATCGATGACTATTGGCCTCATATTAGTCTATCATATCGTCACAGCAAAAAATCTTGGAAATATTATGGATTTTAAGAGTCTTCTGTCGTCTGCTCTGATTGCTTCTTTGATACTTGCTGGATGCTCTGGGAAGAGAAAAAACGAACCCTTCGGAGGAGGTCCCGATAGGCTCTATAGCAAGGCATTGTCACACTTCAATCGCGGGAAGTATCAGTTCGCCATGGAGGTTTTTCAGGACGTCAAAAACTACTATCCCGAGTCGCCGTTTGCAACTCGCGCTGAAATAAAAATCGCCGACGCTCACTTTTTCTTGGCAGAATATGAAGAGGCTATCGTGGTCTACGAGGAGTTTCGAAAACTCCATCCTTACCATGAGGACATCCCTTACATCCTTTTTCAAATAGGCCAGTCATATTATAAGCAAATCCCATCGCCAGATCGCGACCCGACTCCGGCCCGAAAAGCGCTCTCCAATTTTCGGTATCTGGTGGAAAACTATCCGCCTAGCATTTTCACCGACGCGGCACAAGAGAAGATTCTTATCTGCCGCCGAAATCTTGCCGAACACGAGTTCTTGATAGGAAGATTCTATTATAAAAAAGGGAACTATCGAGGGGCAGTCGCACGTTTCGAAGAAATCGTGATGAACTACCAAGACACCGAACTGGTCCCACAAGCCCTCTTTCATTTAGGCAAATCCTTTCTGAACCTATCTCTTGACGACAAGGCAAGGGCGGCCTTTTTGGAGATCACCCGCCAGTACCCGGACAGTGAGTATTCGTCTAAGGCCAAGGGGATCCTAAATTCACGGTGGAACGAGAAAGATGCTGCCCCTGCTCTGGGACCCCTTTCGAAAATTGACCAGGGCACCTATGGAGCCGTAAAGGCATCCGAATCCCTCGACAGTGAAAAATATCATGCCTAAACACATGGTTGCCGTTCCCATAGGTCATTGAGATCGCTTCAGCATAACAACCCGATGCAAAGAGGGTCGCTTGCGTCCGGAGCGTGTTGAGGGAATGGGTGGGGGGACGGGTTTCCCTGTTATGATTGATCCTTTGGGACCTTCGCCGAAAAGGAGTTTCCATCAAGGATGGAGAGGATAGGAAGACGCGAGTCTGACAGAGTGGGAAACTTAGTGGTTCTGCAAATTGACAATCTCCCTTAGATTGTTTAGAATTTACACTTTTTGGTGGAAACCATAATAGAACCTAATACCGAATCATGTTCGAAAGTTTAACCGACAAACTCTCCCTGGTCTTTAAGAAGTTAAGAGGTCATGGGAAGCTCACAGAACAGAATATTCAGGAGGCCCTCAGAGAGGTAAGAATGGCCCTTCTTGAGGCTGACGTCCACTTCCGTGTGGTTAAGGACTTCATCGAGTCAGTACGAGGACGAGCAGTTGGCGAAGAGGTGATGGCCAGCCTGACTCCTGCCCAGCAGGTGGTTAAGATCGTCCACCAGGAACTTGTCACCCTCATGGGGAGTGAAAACCGTCAGATCAGACTCTCGGGGAATCCTCCAGTCCCCCTCATGTTTGTCGGCCTTCATGGATGTGGTAAAACCACGACAGTTGCCAAACTGGCTCGGCTATTGAAGGGAAACGGCCGTGTTCCCTATATGGTTTCGGCCGACGTTTACCGGCCGGCGGCGGTCGAACAGCTACATACCCTGGCCTCCCAGATTGAGGTGGATTTCTATGAACCTCATCAGGGAGAAGAGCCTCTTGAAATCTGCAAGAAAGCACAGGATAACGCCGTGAGGCGGGGCTGCGATACGCTCCTCATTGATACGGCCGGCAGACTCCATTTCGATGAAATCCTGATGGATGAGCTTCGGGAGATCAAACGAGTCATTCCACCCAAAGAAATCCTCCTCGTAGCCGATGCAATGACTGGTCAGGATGCGGTGAACATAGCCAAGAGTTTCAATGATCAGCTGGGTATTGATGGTGTCATTCTCACCAAGATGGACGGAGACGCCCGGGGCGGAGCCGCCCTGTCGATCCGGGCAGTGACCGGCAGCCCGATCAAGTTCATCGGGGTTGGTGAGAAGATAGAGGCCATTGAGGCGTTTCATCCGGACCGGATGGCGGCACGAATCCTCGGTATGGGAGACGTCCTCTCTTTGATCGAAAGGGCCCAAACGGCTTTTGACGAGAAGAAGGCCAAAGAACTGGAGAGAAAAATCCGAAAGGCTGAATTTACGCTTGAGGATTTCAAAGACCAACTCAGGCAAATCCGTAAAATGGGTTCCCTTGAGGGTTTGTTGCAGATGATACCTGGACTGGGGAAGGTCAAAGGCATGGGTTCCTTTCACATGGCTGAGAAAGAACTGGTGAAAGTCGAGGCAATCATCAATTCGATGACCCCCCAGGAGAGACGCAACCACAACATAATCAACGGAAAAAGGCGATTGCGAATCGCAAGGGGGAGTGGCACCACCGTCCAGGATGTAAATCGGCTCCTGAGGCAATATCTCATGACCCGTAAAATGCTCAGCAAAATGAAAACGGGGCGACTCACTGGCGTCCCGAGAGGAGTCTTCCCCTTTTCCTAGGATCCATATGCTATTTGTAAAGAATTTCAATGTGTCTATTGGAGGTGAATAAAGAGATGGCCGTTGCAATCAGATTGGCCCGATTCGGAGAAAAAAAGCGACCCACTTACCGTATTGTCGTTGCTGACTCAAGAGCTCCCCGAGACGGAAGATTTATCGAGAAAATCGGGATCTATGACCCGAACCACGACCCTGCCGTGATTCGTATCGAAGAAGACAAGGCTATCGAGTGGATTCGTAAGGGGGCACAGCCCTCAGAAACTGTGAGGAAGTTAATGATAAAATCTGGGCTTCTCAAGAAAATGGCTGAGAGCAAAGAGACCTAGCGATTCTTCACGTTGAGATTTTGGCGTTCGGGCATTCAAGGGGGGTGGGAAAATGAAGGAGTTAATCGAGTATATCGCGAAAGCATTGGTCGACAATCCTGATCAGGTCCGAGTTTCTGAAATCGAGGGGGAAAAGACATCGGTGATTGAGCTGAACGTAGCCAAAGAAGATCTTGGAAAGGTAATCGGAAAACAGGGTAGAACAGCAAAGGCAATGAGGACGATTCTCAGCGCCGCCTCAACGAAACTCAGAAAGCATTCCGTCCTTGAAATCATTGAATAAACCCGAGAAAAGCGACCTCATTACGATCGGTGAGATCGTCCGGACCCATGGAATCCATGGGAAACTCCGAATAAGATACTACAACGAAGACAAGAACTTTTTTCTCTCATACAGGAAGATTCTGTTAATGGACTCGGCTGGTCATGTGGAAGCGTTCGAAGTCGTTGAAGCAAGAATTCACAAGGACTTTATCCTTGCCCAGCTCAAAAATGTTGACGGCATCGGCCAAGCGGAACGCTTCATTGGCGCTTCAGTACTTGTCGATAAAGCCTCCCTGCCAGCATTAGGAGAAGGCGAATACTACTGGACAGATCTCATCGGCATGGAGGTCAAAACGGTGAGCGGCGATCGGCTGGGGAAGGTTTCAGATATTATTCCCACGGGTGGAAGCGACGTGTTTGTCGTTATGGAAGGGAAAAAGGAGATCTTCATCCCTGCCAATGAGGAGGTGATCAAACAGATCGATACTGCCTCTCGCCACATCATCGTTTGCCTCTTGGAAGGTCTCTATGGAAACGATTCGATTTGATGTCCTGACATTGTTTCCTCGAATGTTTGAATCACCGCTCAGTGAGAGTATTTTGCAGAAGGCTCGCAATAGAGAGCAAGTCAAAGTGATCGTCCATAACATTCGAGATTTTGCTCACGGCCGTCACCGGGTAGTGGACGATACACCTTATGGTGGCGGGGGTGGAATGGTGATGAAGCCCGAACCGGTCGTTCGGGCTATCGAATCGATCAAAAAAAACCATCCTTCAGCCAGGGTCATCTTGATGACACCCCAAGGGAGTCTGCTCGACGATAGCCACGTCTGCCGATTGGTTCAATACCCTCATCTCGTTCTCATGTGTGGGCGATATGAGGGAGTCGACGAGAGGGTCAGGCTTGGATTTGTCGATGAAGAGATCTCTATTGGGGATTACGTGTTGACAGGGGGAGAGCTAGCTGCCATGGTTGTCATCGATGCTGTCTCTCGGCAACTTGATGGGTTTCTAGGAAACGAGAGCGCGGCTCGAGATGATTCTTTTTCAGAGGGGCTCCTTGAATATCCTCAATATACGAAACCTCGAAATTTCCGCGGTCTACGGGTTCCCGAGATCCTCATATCAGGGAATCATAAGGAGATCAGGCGGTGGAGGAGAAAAGAGTCTATTCGAAAAACATGGCTTAGACGGCCGGACCTCCTGAAGAAATCAAAACTCTCGGCAGAGGATTGTAAGACGCTTGATGAAATAGAGAGAGAAGGAAGGCTTTGCAAAGGGATGGCATAAATCTTCCAAACCTTTACGTAGGTTTGGTTCACTATCCCGTCTACAACAAGAGAGGAAACATCGTCTGTACCGCGGTAACCAATCTCGACATCCACGATATCGCGCGGTGTGCTAAGACCTTCGGTGTGCAAGTCGGGTATATTATCAACCCCCTCGACTCGCAAAAGACTCTGGTTAAGAGAATCATTCACCATTGGACAGAAGGGGCAGGCGCCCTTTACAATCCGGCTCGAAAACAAGCACTTGAGCGGATCCAGGTGAGGACAACCCTCAAGGAAGTCATCGAGGAAATATCGGAAGCCCATCACACACCGGTCAAGACTGTAGCAACCGATGCGAGGTGGCAGAGGAGAACCGTCTCTTATCGGAAAATGCATGAACTCCTTTGCGATCGTCCTCAGCCGTACCTCCTCGTCCTCGGAACGGGTTGGGGGCTCGCCCGGGAGGTTCTCGAGGAAAGCGACTACATCCTGGCTCCAATAGAGGGAACATTCACTTATAATCACCTGTCCGTTCGATCGGCTGCGGCGGTCATCTTGGACCGCCTTGTAGGGAATCGACAGAGAGGAGGAACGGAGAATGGATTCCATCGAAATAATTGAAAGAGAGCATATTCGGACGGATTTGTCCGACTTCAGACCGGGTGATACGGTTCGGGTTCATGTCAAAATCATAGAAGGTGAAAAAGAACGGACCCAGGTCTTTGAAGGCGTTGTCATCAGCAAACGAAAGGGAGGTCCTCGAGCCACTTTCACAGTTCGAAAGGTGTCCTATGGGGTCGGAGTAGAAAGGATATTTCCACTATATTCTCCGAGAATCGAGACGATCGAGGTCGTGAGCAAAGGCAGAGTGCGGCGCGCCAAGCTTTATTATCTGAGAAAACTCAGGGGAAAGGCAGCAAGAATCAAAGAAGAGCAGTGAGTTGGGTGGATCATGCCCAAATACTGCCAAGGCGAACTCCTCCAACCTGTTCCAGACCAGCCCATGGATTTCTTTGAGAATCGCTTTCATAGCCATGGATTTCGGCTAATCGCGGGAATCGATGAGGTCGGCCGAGGACCCCTTGCAGGCCCTGTCGTCGCCGCCGCTGTCATTCTTCCCATTGCTGCTCTGCGTGAACAATTCTGGGATTCGAAGAAACTCAGACCCGAAAAGAGGGAATCCCTCTATGAGAGAATTCAGCAGGTGGCTCTGTCCATCGGAACCGGCGTCATCGAAGCACAAGAGATAGACCGGATCAACATTGGTGAAGCCACCCAGAAGGCCATGGCAATGGCCGTCCAT
>WVXP01000171.1:0-5116 GCA_011773445.1 Pseudomonadota bacterium
CGAAGGGTTGCTCGTGGCATATCCGCTTCCAAGGCCCAGGATCCTCCACGGCATCTGACAAAATCTCGAGGGCAGCACAGTTATGCACCAGAGTTGTGCCGATACTCTGGTTACCGAGGAACCGGATGAGCGAATTGCTCACGTCCGGCTGTGTGTCCAGGAAAGGCAGGCATGTTCAGCAGGAGTCAGTCCTGTCGGGGTAAGAGCCAGAAGCCCCGTAGCTTGGATGGCAGGGAGGAGGAAAACCAAATCTCTGGAGTCCATCGACAAAGCCATCTGTGGGGATGGTGAGCGAGTCACGGGGCCGTAACGAAAGTGAACGCACGGGTGGCCCCGAAAGGGAGGAACCCCGGAGGCCGAGTCCGCAACCGTAGGACGAAGGCAGCATGGGCAGCCGAAGGCTGGCCGGTACGGTTGTTCACTCCGGCGGGGTGGTAGCGACGGCACGGTGCCAAGGACATGTCTGCAACTGGAGAAGCCCTTCTGGTCCCAGGGAGAAATTCCTGGAGCAAGGTAGGTCCTATAACCGTGGGACAGCGGGAAGTGGATCGAAGACCAGGGGGTGGCGGATGGGCTCGTATGAGCGATGAGCCGGAGTAATGTCCGGGGAGCAAAGGAGCCCTGCTGCTAGCGATCTTCCGACAACACGGAGAGGCAAGGGCGAGATGATAAAGGCGCCCGTTGGTTTGCAGGACCTGAGGAGGAAGATGTATCTGAAGGCGAAGGCTGAGAATTCATGGCGGTTCTGGGGACTGTATGTTCACGTCTGCAAGGCAGAGGTGCTTCAGGAGGCCTACAGGATGGCCAAGAAGAAGAACGGAGCACCAGGGGTAGACGGTGTAACGTTTGAGGCCATTGAGGAGTCAGGGCTGGAGGCTTTTCTGGAGGCCATACGGCGTGAACTGGTCTCTGGCACGTATCGGCCGCTGCGGAATCGAAGGAGGGAGATCCCAAAGGATGGGGACAAGGTCAGGGTTTTGGGAATTCCGACCCTACGAGACCGCGTGGTCCAGGGGGCATTCAAGCTGATCTTGGAGCCGATCTTTGAAGCTGATTTCCAGGATGGGTCATACGGGTATCGACCCAAACGGACGGCCCATGCAGCAGTGAATCGGGTGGCTGCGGCCGTAGTGAGTACCAAGACCCGGGTCATCGACGTGGACCTTATGGGATACTTCGACAACGTTCGTCACGACATACTTCTTGGCAAGGTGGCTGAGCGAGTCGACGATGCCAGGGTGATGAGGGTGCTCAGGCTCATTCTGAAAGCCAGCGGAAGACGGGGTGTTCCACAGGGTGGGGTGATCTCACCCTTGCTCAGTAAGATCTATCTCAATGAGGTGGATCGGATGCTGGAGAGGACAAAGCGGGTCACTCGCCGGGGCAGATACCACTACATCGAGTATGCCCGGTATGCCGATGATCTGGTGATCCTTGTGGATGGCTTTCGGAGATGGGATTGGCTCATAAGGGCGGCGTATAAGAGGCTCCTTGAGGAACTCGGAAAGCTTGATGTGCAAATCAACCGAGACAAGACTCAGATGGTTAATCTTACCCGGGACGAGACCTTCAGCTTTGTTGGGTTTGACTTCAGGCGGGTTAAGACTCGCCGAGGTAGGTGGGCAGTGAGGGTCACGCCAAGGATGAAAGCGCGGACGGCTCTTCTGCGAGAACTCAAGAATGTGTTTCGTCGACACGCCTCACAAGACACCTGATGCGTGCAAGGCAACGCCGTGGTTTCGGCTGGAACAGGTGGAGTAGGGCCTGGCTTTACCAAACCCTGGGGGTATTCAATCACTGCCGGGTGCGGCATCGCAGGACCTGAAAGCGCTACCAGTCCGATAGGTCCCATAAACCTTCAGGTGAAGCCGGCAGGAAAGCCCGCTACGGGAAAACCGTACGCCGGGTTTGACGAGACGGGGATTGGAAACGGACTCACTGAGTACCGCGCCAATCCTCGACCCTACCTCTGAGGGACTGGGAGTGAAACTCCCCCGGTCTACTCGACTCGTAAGTTCTGCGAGGGTATGCGCATAGAGGATCTCATAGAAGAAGAATTCGAAACTTCAGCGCTATTCCAAGACAGGTGCCGACAAAGTAGATTGACTTGGTTCCAAGATCTGGTAGTATCACATTGGACCTCCTGCTGACCTGAAGCTGGGAATCGGGCATGGCGGAAGCTGAGTGAATGTGGAGCCCGTTCTTTCGGACCGAACGGGCTTTTGTTTCTTCAGGTCTGAGGACTATTAGAGATGAAATGTCCGAAATGTCGGGCCGATAATCCCGAGAACAAGAACTTCTGTCGGGATTGCGGGTCAAAGCTTTCCAAGATCTGCCCTGACTGCGGCTCTGAAAGCCTTCCCGGGGACAAATTTTGTGGTGAATGTGGCCTTGACTTCAGCCTCTCGCCCGAGCCAGCTCCCAAAGAACTCTCCTTTGATGAGAAGCTGGTAAAAATTCAACGATACCTTCCCAAAGATCTCACCAAGAAGATCCTGGCCCAAAAGGACAGAATAGAGGGTGAGCGTAAGCTGGTCACGGTGATGTTCTGCGACATGGAGGGATTTACCCGTCTCTCTGAGGGACTCGGCGCTGAGGAAGCCTATGAGGTGATGGACCAGGTTTACGAGATCCTCATTCACAAGGTCCACGACTATGAAGGGACGGTCAACGAGATGACCGGTGACGGGATTATGGCTCTATTTGGAGCCCCCATCGCATTGGAGGACGCCCCTCAGCGAGCGATTCGGTCGGCCATGGCGATTCACCGGGAGATGACCAGGTTTGGCGACCGAATCAAACGAGAGAAACAAGGCATACCGCCTCTCAAAATGCGGGTTGGGGTTCACACCGGCCCTGTGGTCGTGGGCACCCTGGGCAATGATCTTAGGGTTGAATTCAAAGCTGTTGGGGATACAGTGAATTTGGCCTCAAGGATGGAGGAGCTGGCAGAGCCGGGAACAACCTATGTGACTGAGGAGACCTTCAGGCTGACCGAGGGGCTTTTTCGATTTGAGGTCCTGGGGCAAAAACAAGTCAAGGGCAAGGAGGAACAGGTCAATGTCTATCGTGTAATCGCCCCCAGTACCAGAAGGACACGATTTGACGTCAGCGCCGAGCGAGGTCTTACACCCTTTGTCGGAAGGGAGCGGGAGCTTGAACTTCTGCTAGATGGTTTTGACCGGGCTAAAGCAGGCCGAGGCCAGGCATTTTCTATCGTCTCTGAGGCCGGGATTGGCAAATCCAGGCTCCTCTATGAGTTTAGGAAGGCCGTGGCCAATGAGGATGTGACCTTCTTGGAAGGCAGGTGCCTTTCTTACAGCAGAGGTGTAGCATATTACCCGGTCATAGACATCTTGAAGTCAAACTTTGATATTCAGGAACGCGATGGGGATTCAGAGATCAGGGAAAAGGTCAAAAGCGGCCTAGGGGTACTCGGTCTCGAGGAAGGCTCCACGCTTCCATATCTACTGGAGCTTCTATCGGTCAAAGACAGCGGTATTGACCAGATACCGATGAGCCCCGAGGCGAAAAAGGACCGCATCATGGAGGCGCTAAAGCGAATCCCCTTAAAGGGTTCGGAGATTCGGCCCTTGGTCATGGCCGTTGAGGATTTCCACTGGATTGATAGAAGCTCAGAGGAGTCCTTCAAGGACCTTTTGGATAGCATAGCGGGGGCGAGGGTATTCCTAATATTCACCTACAGGCCTGAGTTCGCGCCCACCTGGGGCGGAAGATCGTATCACAGCCAGGTAAATCTAAACCGGCTTTCCAATCGGGAGAGCCTCATCATGGTATATCATCTTCTCGGAACAGAGGAGCTTGATCAGGACCTTGAGGGGCTGATCCTCGACAAAACCGAAGGGGTCCCCTTTTTCATTGAGGAGTTCATAAAATCGCTCAGAGACCTGCATCTCATTCAGAGAACGGACAACAAGTATCACTTAACAAAACACATCCAAGACGTAACCATTCCCTCTACAATCCAGGCTGTTATCATGGCAAGGGTTGACTTGCTGCCTGAAGGTGCAAGAGAGGTGCTTCAGATTGGGTCTGTCATCGAGAGGGAGTTCAGACACGATCTGATAAGGCACGTGGCAGGCCGTCCGGAAGAAGAACTGCTGTCAAATCTCTCCGTTTTGAAGGACTCGGAGCTTCTCTACGAGAGAGGTATCTACCCTCAATCGACTTATGTCTTCAAAAATGCGCTAAGCCGTGAGGTGGTCTATGATTCCATACTGACGAAGAGGAAGAAGAAGCTCCATGAGGAGATCGGNNCATTTTATTGAAAGTGAGAAATACGAAAAGGGAGCCGAATATTCAAGATTGGCAGAAAGGAAAGCTGAGAAGACAGCCTCACTAGGTGAAGCAATTGAATATGCTAAGAAAAGAATAGTCTGTCTTGAGCGGTTACCTAAGACAGACGATGTGGCAAAGAAAATAATAGACGCAAGAACTGTTCTGGGACTCTATTACATCCAAATAAGTTATCACATTGAAGCAAAAGAGGCTGTCGATCCCATTATCGATTTGGCAATCAGACATGATTACAAGAGGAGGTTGTCTCAGATATATACCATCCTTGGGGTATATAGTCTAATGATTGAAGAGGATTTTCCTACGGCACTTAAGCATTTGAAAGCCGCCTTGAAGATCTCTGAGAAAGCCAACGATATTGTTTCTTCGTTTTTTGCAAATGATTTCTTAGGGGTAGCCTTATCCTTAAATACTGAATTCGAAAAGGCGTTGTGTCATTTCGAGAAGGCACTTGAAATCAATGAAACAGCAAATAATCTCTGGGGCATATCAGTCGTGAAAAGCCAGATAGGTTATTTCGTTCATAATTTCTGGGGACGGATAAACGTAAGCTACCAAACCGCCCATGAGGCTATGCAGGTAGCTGAAGAGAGCGGGGATACATATTCAAAAGCCTTTGCTTACAGCGCCTATGGGATTTCTTGCCATGCCAAGGGGCAGTTGGAGGAGGCAGTGCAACATCTTTTGAATGGGGTCCTCTTCTTCGAGAGGATAAGTTATTTCCTATGGGCTGCTTTAGCACAATTCTTCCTGGCTGAGACCTATCTTGACATCGGGAAATTTCAAAAATCTAAGGACT
>WVXP01000171.1:5132-7758 GCA_011773445.1 Pseudomonadota bacterium
AAGGGCAAAAGTGATGGACAATGAGAAGGATGTTGATTTGGAATCGCTTCATACCTGTGTGTATGCAAAGAGAACAAGATTGTTCGATGGCTGGATGCGAAGATATATTGGAGAGATTCTGTTAGAGGTTGATGATCAGCACATATCTGAAGCGGAAGGGTGGCTCATAAAAGCGATCGAAGCGGATAAACGAAATGCCATGATATTTCATTTAGGAAGGGATTATGCCCTGTATGCAGAAGCATTTAAACGTAAGGGCGATCAGTCAAGAGCCAAGGAGAGCCTAAACAAGGCGATAGAAATCTACACGGAATGCGGTGCTGATGGATGGTTGAAGAAGGCCGAGAAAGAACTGGCATCACTTTCATGACAAATTCGCTGCCAATGCGAGCTGTTGAATTTCAAGATGAAAGGCTCTATTGCCTCTCCTCACAAATCCCGTTTATTTCTTCCGCAAATCATTCATATCAGGCTGGATCGCCCTCACTGATGGCCCGGCTTGTTTATTTGTGTTTCAAATCTTGTATGAATTGGGAATCAATGAAACCGATAATCTCAGTTAGCAACTCTGCTTCGATGTCATGGTCGATTTCATTTCAAGGGTTTCGATCTTCATCCGATATCTGGAAAACCAAGAGATTTGGGATAGTGGTAGGAGATACTGAATTCTGGCTTGAGCGTATAACACCGATGGAAATCCGATCGAACTTCGGTGCTGAGTTCACAGCCAAGAGGAAGATGATAGCCAATGGGGTAGCCCATATGGGTGTTCAGATTTTCTATATCCTACTGCGCAGCTCCGAGATATCGTCCACCAGCACCTAAAACAATTCTACCGTCCACCTGGGGCTAAGTAACTCCTCAAGGACAAAACTAGGAAACTTTATAACTTAAAAAGTGGTACATATTATCGGGGCAGGTCACATTCAAGTGGCTAAAGTGTCGATTGACAGGTTATGCCATAACTGCTGACAGCGCACAACTCAACTGCACTGTGGATTCAAACAACTTGGGTGGCATGGTGACCAAGATGTTTAGTATCAAAATTAGGGGGGTGACATAAATGGATTTTTCCTTGACCGGTAAAGTGGCCTTGATAACTGGCGGTAGCCGTGGCATTGGACGGGCTACGGCCTTGGGTTTTGCTCGGGCAGGTGCCGACGTTGTGGTGACCAGCCGGAAGCTTCCCGACTTGGAGGAGGTAGCTGAGGAGATAAGGGGATTGGGGAGCAAATCGCTGGCAGTAGCCTCTCACATTGGCCGGTTGGATGACATAAATGCCTTGGTTAATAAAGTCAATGAGGAATTTGGCAGGATTGATATCTTGATCAATAATGCTGGGACCAGCCCGGCCATAGCTCCGATATTAGATGTGGATGAACGTCTGTGGGATGCAATCATGAATCTCAATTTAAAGGGGCTGGTCTTCCTCAGTCAGGCTGTCGCCAGAGTAATGAAGGAGCATGACGGGGGCAAGATTATCAACGTTGCCTCGATAGATGGACTTCGGCCTGAACCGATGCCGAACGGTACATACGCAATCAGCAAGGCCGGTGTTTTAATGGCCACCAGGGTTATGGCTGTAGAGTGGGCTCAGTACAAGATCAGGGTTAATGCGGTAGCGCCGGGAAATGTACACACCCGGCTCGGTGATTCCCGTTTTGAAGTTATTGCCGGGTACGAGGAGGAGCTGGTAAAGAGAACGCCGATGAAGCGCATAGCGGAGCCTGATGAGATGGTGGGGGCTATGATTTATCTGGCATCTGATGCCTCTAGCTTTGTAACCGGACAAACCATTGTCGTCGACGGCGGGACAATGGTAGCTTGAACTGATAAACTGATAAGAACTCCCTTTTCGATGGAGGTAGTATTAGGGTATAGGGGCTTGTGTGTCGATGCGGTGAATGCCACAACATATAGTGGTTGGGCGATAGGCTGTCGTGAGTGGGAATACAGGAGCCTCCAACGACAGGGGCTGAGGGGCTGGCGACGGATAGGATTGTGCCTGCGGCCGTAAAATTGGGTAAACGGGGCCCCCTGCCCTCTGATTTGAGGTCAGGACATATGAGCCCATAAGGTATTCGAGTTCTTGGTAGAGGTGATCCTCAAAGGGCGGGATCTGAGAATCTGAATAAGCTAAATGGATATGTACGGGTAGAATTTGGACCTCGACGGAGCCCTTCTCCTGACTACCCAGAGTCTCAAATGCCTCGAAATTCTATTACTGACTCCCCGATTAGTTCAAGAAGGCTCTATTAGCTGCCCCCATAAATCCCGTTTATTTCTGTCGGAAAGTGCGCCACGAGGCTGCACAGAAGATGAGGGCGGGCCCCTCGGAGCCGGCTTGCAGGAGCAGGCTTCAAACCGCCTTAAGCTGCTCTGGTCAAAAGCCATGGTGGTGAGCGTTAAGGAAAAGTCACGGCTAAGACTGTGGCAGGTGAGGATCAGGGAGACGAGCGTGAGCGAACCACTGATGAGGCGTCGAAAAGAATAGGACGGTCGTCAAAACTGGAGGCCTTTGCGATCTCCAGGATGAGTCCAGGGGGAACCTGCTTACCGCCTGGGCGGCACCCGGCGTAAAGGTGGCATGAACTTGATCCAGGCTCCTGTGTAGAACGTGGGAACC
>WVXP01000171.1:7912-8112 GCA_011773445.1 Pseudomonadota bacterium
GGGCCAGCTCACAGAGATGAACGAGCCAACCAGGAGACTGGGAGGAGCGAGTTTCTCTCTGTATCGGCTTGAGGCCGAGAGGCCTTGAGAGGATGGCTGGCACGAGCCGGATGACGGGAGACTGTCACGTCCGGATGTGGAAGGGTTGCGCCTTGCAAGCGCATGGAAGACAGTGGCCTGAGATGGTCACCCTGATAAAG
>WVXP01000071.1 GCA_011773445.1 Pseudomonadota bacterium
ATTATCGGAATCGCTTTCTACCAACACACCGAGACTCCGGGTCTCGGGGGAAGGATAACGGAAACGTGGTTCAAGGAACAGTTTGCGGGGAAGAGATTACTCCCGAGTGGCAAGGGGAAGCAATACTTCTACCTTGTACCGCCGGGTACGTCGCAGGCCGAGAATCAGCTGGATGCGATCACGGGGGCAACAGGAACGAGCCGGGGCGTGGAACGCCTCATTGATGAGAACTTGAAGGATTACTTGCCATGGATCGCAAAGCAGAAGGCCAAGGGAGTGATATAGGCGGACAAGGGGCCTCACCGCCAGCTTGATCCGTTCTGAACGATAAATTGTCAGTGTGCTAGAATTTGATGAGGAAGTCATGAGCTGAGGGGTTGTTTCCCGTGGCGAAATTCAAGGGTAGAACGATTTTTGTCACCGGCCTGTGGCGAGAGAATCCCGTTTTCCGCCAAATTCTAGGGATCTGCTCGGCCCTGGCGGTCACCAATCTCATGGTGAATACACTCATCATGAGTTTGAGCCTGATTTTTGTGACCTCCATGTCCAATCTAACCGTGTCCATTCTCCGAAATGTGACCCCTCAACGAATCCGGATGATGGTTCAGACTCTGGTGATTGCCTCCTATGTCATCATTGTCGATATTATATTGAAGGCCTACCTTCCGGAGATCAGCGAGGCTCTTGGGCCTTACGTGGGTCTGATTATCACCAACTGTATTATTATGGGACGATGCGAGGCTTTTGCGAGAAGCAATCCTGTTTGGCCCTCCTTTCTGGACGGAGTCGCTTCGGGTTGTGGATATGCTTTCGTCCTACTTTCAGTGGCCTTTTTCCGGGAGATTTTGGGCTTTGGAAGCTTTTTCGGAATCCGGGTGATGCCTGTGGGATGGACGAACTGGACGATCATGGTGATGGCCCCGGGGGCTTTCTTCATGCTCGGTTCCTTTATCTGGGTCGTCCGTTATTTTGGCCCCAAAGAGGAGGCAAAGCCGGATACGGCTATGTAAGGGTTTCTCGATGGAAATCGGATTGAGCGCCTATATCATATTCTTTGCAGCCATCTTTACCAATAACATTCTCCTCACAAACTTTCTGGGAATGTGCTCCTTCCTTGCGGTTTCCCGAGAGGTGAAATCCTCGTTGGGTCTGGGCTTTGCGGTGATTTTTGTGATGACCTGCACCTCTGGCCTCAACTATCTGGTCTATCATCATCTGCTGGTCCCTTTGAGCCTTGAACATTTTCGTTACATCGCTTTCATCATTGTGATTGCTGCCTTTGTTCAGTTGGTGGAGATGGTCATCGAGAGATCATCCCCGGTTCTCTATGTTATCCTGGGGATCTTCCTGCCTTTGATTACCGTCAATTGCGCGATCTTGGGGGTTGCCCTGTTTATGATCATTCGAGATTACACGTTTTTGCAATCGGTCGCTTACGGTGCAGGTGGTGGAATCGGCTGGACCCTGGCAATTGTTGCCATGGGAGGGATTCGGCAGAAGATGAAGGGTGCACGGGTGCCAAAACCCCTCGAAGGTCCGGGTATCACATTGATCATTGCCGGACTCATGGCCCTGGCTTTCATTGGGTTTACGGGAATGATCCAGATTCAGTGAGGAAATCCGTCTCCGTTCTTCTGTCATGAAAGGATGGGCCGGTGAAACCAATCCTTTCAAGAGACGAACACATGCCCTTGGGATCGGATTTTGAGCGGTGCAATAGCCGGCCAGAGCCAAATCAACCCTGGACCTCTTCAAACTACTAAAAATACATTCAGTTGAGACAGCGGTCTAATTTTTTGAGGATGATTTTGTGTCGAACCGTTCATTCCTGATAGAAATGCCTGCTCCATGTCGTCCGAAACGTCAGCTCCTCCTCAGCTTCCTTTAACAGAAGCGGGAATTTCTCCTCACACCAGTCTTGAAGGGTAAGCCATTTCAGATAATCTGACGGAATCTCATCGACATTCAAACCCTTATACTTGCCGAAATAAACCTTCATTCAATCCCCTCTTTCCCATGCAAGGGAAAACCCACATGGTTTCTTGATTTGGATTTTGGGCAAGGCTCCTCAGAGGTGTTATTCCTCAGATGTCAGGGTCACATCAGGATCGTGCTGCCACTCCTTGCGTTTACGCTCCTCTCTTAACCTTTGTAGCGTTTCTCCTAGGCACGGGTCACAGAGAGCATGGGTGGCTTCGTTATCTGAGAAGGGAGCTTTCTCACCGATTTCTTTCTTGCATTGGAAGCAAACGATTCTCACAGCCTTCTCTGCCTATTTTCGAACGTAATGGTCCATCTTTCGTTTTTCATCGTTTCGTTGATGCACGTGCCCTGCTTCAAGAAGCCGTCTGAGACAAGCATAGCAGAGAGCGTAAGTCGCTCGGTGGTCTGAAAATGGAACCGTATACCCGATTTCGTCGTTGCACTGGTAACATATAATTTCCAATTCCAGCACCTCCTCGTAATTGACATTATGGTCTTGTCATTCTATCTGGCGGGAGTTCCGGAGCATCATCGCCTCACCGACGAGTAATGTCCTAAACTAGGGCTGGTTTTTCCTGGCGATTTCATCCAGGCATTTGTCGAATTGTTCTCTCGTTGTCATTCTGCCCCAGAGCCTAACAAATACAGCGCCAAGGATAAAACCTGTGATGGCGGTGAGGATTATTTCGATGATGTCCCTTCCGATCGGAAGTTGAGCAATTCTAGTACCAAAGGCTCCAAAATGGCTTAACTCGTTAGAATTACAACGGTTTCTCAAATAGGCAATTCTTCTCGTTTTGCTAAAAGAGAAAGATTTTTCACAGATGTTGCAAATCCAATCTTAACATTCATCCAAAATTCCACACCATTTACAAATGAGGAGTTTCCTGAGTTT
>WVXP01000213.1:0-5233 GCA_011773445.1 Pseudomonadota bacterium
AACAGCTTGAATCGCCTGTTTTACAAGTTCTTCCTTACTCACTGGCTCACCTCCTTTCTTTCGAGAGATTCTTGAGACCCGAGTATCGCTGCGACGAGTCGTTTAAACTCGGGATAGTTAGACGTTCGGTTGATTCTTTCGTGTGTATTTTTGTGTGCACGCGGAATGCCCTCTGGAGAAAGTGAAGAGCCCTGAAATGTTTAAGGATAAACGACGTGCGTTGATCTTATCCCAAAGCGCTTTCCCCTGTCAAGGTCGCCTGTGACCAAGTTCCGGCAGGCGAAAAGACGGTTTTGCCGGTATTGGGTACAGGTTAGACAGCACCCCAAATGTCCCATCACAAGATGCAAGAGACCCAACCGTTTCGTGTAGGATCTATCAAATCCCGCCTTTGATAGCAAAGGAGCATGCGAATGTCAAGGAAAAAATTGGCCTTTCCATTTGACATACAATCAATTTTCTCCTTTGCTCAGCTTCACCCAAAACGCAAGTCTTAAAACTATCACCCCCCATGAATTTAGCCGCACCCTTCGTACGTGTGAATTATCTTTCCCAATACGAGCTTTTAAACTTGTTGGGAGATCTATGCGAGAATGGCCGAGATTAACGCCTTTTTGTGGACGAGAGGTTCTACACCGGATGGACCGGCTAGAGAATTCGGACTGCCGGTTGAGATTGGGTAACGCTTCCTGTTATGGTTATGGTCACAGTGACGTTCAAGAGTACGGATTTAGAAAAAGACCCCTATCTTCAGTCAACCTGCAAAAGGAAAAGGTATGTGATAGACGATAAGAACGCATTGTCATTATTCGAAGAAATGCGGAAGGTAGCGACCAAGGAGAAGGCACTCGTCGAGGTTATCAATCCCTCTGATATCGAGGTGCGGGAGAGCGTTCGCCTCAAGTGTCTCATACCCCTCTGCGAGTATTACGGAGTTTGCCGACTTTGTCCTCCCCACTTGCCCCCGCTGAGTGAGATCCGCGCCGCCCTGAGATTCTATCACGTGGGCGTCTTGGTCGCCCTCAAATTCCCCCTTTCTGAAGTAGACCTTGAAAAATTCCATCATGATTTTTCCTACGAGTTGAAACTACTGGATCTGGTACATCGTCTCGAGAATATAGCCCAGTCAGCTGGATGCCGGGAAGCAATTGGTCTCGTCGTAGGCGGGTGCAAATTATGCCCCACTTGTGCCCCCCCTGATGAGCCCTGCCTGCATCCATACAAGGCGAGGCCAAGCCCCGAAGGGTTGGGCATCGATATCATGGGCCTCGCACTGAAAAGCGGCCTGATTGTTCAATGGCCACCTAAAGAATCCGTGGTCCTGATTGGTTTGATCCTGTTTTAGACTATTCACCCTTTTTCGGACGGGACGGCGATTACCATTAATAACGAGCAGTCCTTGTATTCTCAATAAGGAGAGTCAGTTTTCATTAGAATCGAGAGCCAGGATGAAGACCCTATATATCTATTCCTTGACAGGGAAATATCTTTTCTCTATATTAGATGGACTTTTTTGTTTAAGGCTAGCATTGAGAGGGAAAGGAGGGGATGGGCGGGTTTTTATGTATTAAGACATCAGAGCATGGAGGAAGAGAGGGGAGGTGAGAGGATGGAGAAGACTCAGTGGATGGAGAAGGCCGCACAGACCGTCATGGATGCGGATGAAGAAGCGGCGGTGGATGTTGCCAAGAAGTCGTTGGCGGCGGGAATGGACCCTGTTGAGATGATCAACGAGGGTTTTTCTCTGGGGATACGACGGATGGGCGATCTATTTGATCGGGGTGAGGTATTTTTGCCCACTCTGATCATTGCGTCTGAGGCGATGGTGGCGGCGGTAAAGGTTTTGGAGGGGGCATTACCGAAGGACCAGGTTGGCAAGAAGCTTGGGACGGTCGTNNGTCCACGACATTGGTAAGGGTATCGTCGCGACGATGTTACGGGTTTACGGTTTTGAGGTTTTCGATTTGGGTCGGGACGTACCGATAGGGAGTTTTGTAGAGAAGGCCAAGGAGGTCAAGGCGGATGTTGTGGGTTCCTCGGCATTGATGACGACCACCCAAGTTGGTCAGAAGAAGTTGGAGCAGGCATTAAAGGATGCGGGGCTCCGTAGCAAGGTCAAGACCATGGTAGGTGGTGCGGTCGCCACAGAGTACTGGGCTTCGAAGATTGGTGCGGATCTTTATGCGGAGAATGCCACGGAAGCCGTCATGAAACTTAAGGAAATATTCAAGGGATAGGAGGTGAGAGGGATGAGCAAATACCTGACTCGCCGAGGGGATGGGCAGCGAATAGAGATGACCGCCGAAGAGTTGATGCGGGATTTTGANNGATGATCTGGATCGGCTTGTGGACATCTTTACCAATCCCGACAAGATCGTCAGTGTGGAGCCGGGCAATGAGGTGCCGTTGACCCATGATATTGGTACCTTACGGGTGATGGGAGATCAGGGCAACAGTGGGGTAGGCATTCCGTTGAGCCGGGTTCAGGGGATCCAGGTTCATGAACGAGCCTTTGCGGCTGACACGATGGAGTTAGGCCACATCGATTACAGCTTCAAACCGGTAAAGCCCGTGATCGCCATGGAGCAGCAGGAGTATGAGAATGCCCTGTTGAGTACCATCATACCGATTTTCTATGGAGCCATGCCGAACCTGGGTCTATATTACAGTCCAGATGGACCTTTTGGGAATCCTTCCGATTTGTTGCCCATGGGTAAGATCAAGGAATCCCTGGAGGCCCAGGAAAAGGCGGTGGAGCATGCGACCAGGGATATGATTTATGTATCAGAGCAACTCGCGAGTATTGGCTGTGACGGGATAAACTTCGATACGACGGGAGCGGCAGGCGATCCAGATTTCAAGGCCACATTACATGCGATCGAGCATCTCAAAAAGAGTACGGACCTTGCTGTTCAAGTTGGGATGGCCGGAGAGTTTGTATTGGGCATGCATGGGGACTTGAAATACGATGGGCAGCGCCTTGCGGGGTTGTATTGCCATAACCAGGTCAAGCTTGTCGAGAAGGCTGGGGGGGACATATTTGGTCCAGTGGTCAATACCAAACCCAGTAAGACGATGGCGTGGAATCTGTCCAGGGCTGTCACCTTTGTTAAGGCCTGTGTTGAGGAGTCTAATATACCGATCCACGTCAATATGGGGATGGGTGTCGGAGGCTCACCGGTTTTTGAGACGCCACCGATGGACTCAGTGAGCCGGGCATCCAAGGCGATGGTTGAGATTGCCAAAGTGGATGGATTGTAGGTAGGGGTGGGAGATCCAATGGGGATGTCGATAGCACATGCAGTGGCAGCGGGGATGGGAGGCATCAGGACCGCCGGAGATCTGGTGGCCCGGATGCAGATGGCCCGCAAGATGCGGATCAACGATGCGAAAGCCTACGTTGCCGGCAAGCTGAAGGTATCCCCGGCCGACCTGTCGGATGAGCGAGTCATGAGAGAGGTCCGCGAGGAGCTGGACCTCGGCGTCATTACGTCCGTCCCGGGTTGTGCCAAAGGAATTGAGGCAAAAGCACGGATCGCTCAACTGCTCGGGATCGAAATCAACTGCGTGAATCGCCTCAAGGATAAATTGAAATTCTAAAAACCGCAGCCCTTCCTGGTTGGTTTGCGACGGAGTCAATCCTGAAATCTGAACTGATTCCAGGAGAAAGGGGGTGATGCCGAGATGTTTTGGAATATCAACATCGGGCCTGGTTGGGTGAGGAAGGAGGTGATGCCGGAATGGCTGAAAAGCAAATCTTTGAACGCCTGAAACAGGCTGTTCTCGACATGGACGCCGAGGGTGCTACGGCGGCGGCCAAGGATGCCTTGGCCAAAAAAGTCGATCCCCTGAGTTGCATCGATGAAGGCTTGTCCAAGGCTATGGAAATAATCAGCGACAAGTTCGATAAGGCGGAGATCTATGTTCCGCAGATCATTCTCTCAGCGGAGGCCTTTACTGCCGCGGTGGATGTTCTGGCGCCTCATGTAGAAGGGGGGCACTCTGCCAAGGGTAGGGTGATCGTTCACACTGTGGAGGGGGATATCCACGATATTGGCAAAAACATTTTCAAAATCCTCTTGCAGGCCAATGGGTTTGAGGTCTTCGACCTGGGTAGGGACGTGTCTGTCAGTGACGTAGTCGACGTCGCCGTTGAAAAGAAGGTTGATATTATCACTGGCTCAGCGCTTATGACCACGACCATGCCCTCCCAACGGGAAATCGTTAATGAACTGAAGGACCGAGGTATCCGGAAGAAATTCAAATGCGTCTTCGGGGGCGCACCCACAACCCAGGAGTGGGTGGACCAGATCGGTGGTGATGGATGGGCCGACAATGCATCCGCAGGGGTGTCCGTTGTCAGAGAACTGATGAGTTCTTAAGAGAGAAAGGAGGCGACAATGAGCTTTGTAGAAAGAGTTGGTGTCTTCGAGACTTATGATCGAGCGCGCGCCGGTCCTAAAGTCAATGAAGAAGAATGGGATCAGAAGATCATCTTTCGGAACGCGGGAAAACTGAAAGAGAAGTACAAACTTAAGTTCGATAGGACCAAGATCATTCCCGAAGACACGGACATGATCGATCGCCTGTTCCAGGCTGGTCTTGAAATGCTGGTCGAGACGGGTGTCTACTGCATGGATACGGGTCGTGTCCTGAAGTATACCGAGAAAGAGGTGTTGATGGCTGTGGCGGGTGCTCCTAATCAACTCACTTTGGGGGAAGGCCGTGATTCGCGGCAGTTGGCCCCTCGAAGTTTCGATGACCCACGCCCTCCCCTCTGCCAGGGCGGTCCGACAGGAGCTCCCGTATCGGAGAAGTTATTCTGTGCGATGCATGAAGCCTACGCGCGAGAACCCCTGGTCGACGCGATTGTCAACGGGGTTCTGGCGACGATCAACGGCAAAGAACCTAAGCCGGGGAGCCCATGGGAGATCGCAGCCGTCAAAGGAGAAGCATCGTTGGTGCGGATGGCCATGGCAAGAGCCGGTCGCCCCGGCATGGCGATGTAGGGGAGTGAGACTTCACTGACTGCCGCCGGGGTCATAGCTGCCGATTTTCCAGGAGGAATGAGACCGTGCGACAGCCATGAGGTGAGTCAGTTGAACGAGCTTAAAATCGATATCAATGCACTCACCTTCACTGCCCATTACAAACTAGCGGGTGATATAATTATGAGTGAACAGATGCCAATTATTGGGGGCTGGGCCGGTGGGGTCGAGGAGACCGCCATCGT
>WVXP01000213.1:5251-9308 GCA_011773445.1 Pseudomonadota bacterium
GTGCGCTGGGGAAACACGACGGCCAGGGAGCCGTTGATGGTTGCCGGCCATTGTTGTCGGGCTGTAGATCGTAATACGCACCTGCTACTAGGGAATCAATACTATACCTCTGCTGGGCCGTGCACGGAAATGTGTTTACTCGAGGCGTCGGCTCAGGCGATCACCGACACAGCCAGCGGCCGCGAGATCATGAGTGGATGTGCTTCGGCCAAAGGGGTGGCTTTAGACTACACCACCGCTATAGAAGCTCGGATGATGGCCTATGCGGCCAAGGCAGTCGCCGGGGTGGAGCTTGAAAAGGTCAATGCGATGTTAGACAAATTGGTAAGTCTCTACGAAAACAAATTCAGAGACGCGCCAAAAGGGAAGACCTTTCAGGAGTGCTACAACGTGGAGACCCTGACCCCGACAGACGAACATCTGAAGGTGTTAGATGGTGCCATGAAGGCCATGGGGAAAATCGGGTTCGAGTTTAAGTTGTAGAAATGATTAAATCTATTGGACCGCCCATCATCTCCGGTGGGGATGATGGGTGAGTCCTGCCTTGATTCTTGCGATATCTCGATGAAGGTATTCGAGTCCATATTTGAAAGGAGCCTTTGCGGCCAGCCATTGAACCAGAGTGAGGTAGCTGCGCTCTTGGCGACGCCTCCCGGCAAACCCCTGGAGGATCTCTTTGCCGTCGCACGAGCTTTCAGGGAGCGTTCCTTTGGGAATCACGTCTTTATATATGGCTTTATCTATTTTTCGACCTATTGCCAGAACTATTGCAATTTTTGCCTTTATCGACAGTGCAACCAATCGGCGCCTCGATATCGCAAGCCCATCGAAGACATCCTCGATGTGGCAAAGGCATTAGAAGATGACGGGGCCCACCTCCTCGATTTGACCATGGGAGAGGACCGTTTCTACACCCAAAATGATGGTGAAAGGCTCCTCGACCTGGTGGCGAGGGTGCGAGAAGCAGTTGCCGTACCACTCATGATTTCTCCGGGCGTCATAAATGCTGAGCTTTTGAGAGCTACGGCAGAGCAAGGATTGGATTGGTATGCGTGCTACCAGGAAACATTCAACAAAAGACTTTTTTCTCGCTTGCGTAAGGGCCAGGATTTCCATAGCCGTTTGAAGGCTAAGGTTCAGGCCATGCAGGCCGGATTCCTTCTCGAGGAGGGCCTTTTGGTCGGGGTAGGCGAGAGTTCCGCGGACATTGGCGCGGCCATTGAAGCCATGAGAAATCTTCAGGCGAGCCAGGTGCGGGCGATGACCTTCAGGCCTCAGCGTGGCACTCCCATGGCCAATTGGCAGGCACCAGACTCACTCGATGAACTCCGACTCATCGCCACACTTCGGCTCTGCTTTCCCGATAAACTGATTCCGGCTTCATTGGATGTAGACGGTCTCGACGGTCTCAGGGCCAGACTCAATGCTGGAGCCAATGTCGTGACCTCAGTGATACCCCCACGGCATGGCTTGGCGGGGGTATCTAGGGCCAGGGTCGATATTGAAGATAGCCAGCGAACAGTGTCCTCTGTAACGCCTGTCATAAAGGGACTCGGGCTGAAAATTGCCCCGATTCTCACGTATCAGCAGTGGATTAAAAAGGAAAAACGCAGATTTTTCCGGCAAGACCAAACGGACTTTAGATCCGCCCAGCTGGGATAAGATCCGAAGCGTCTGCCATCCCGTGATTTACTCCCCCTGATGCCGCCGTGAGAGGTCAGCAAGGGTTTGATGACGGCGGCTCCACGACAACCTCAATTAGGACGGGTGTGGTGATCCGGTGTCTTCCTCTCTCCTCTGAAGACGGCGTCTCGCCAGCTTATTGAAGGCAAGAGGATCGTGCAAATTAGTCCCAAAAGAAGAGTAATTAAAGCATTGGTGGGCGGAGAACTCGATAGGGCCCCGGTCACATCGATTGCAGGCTGTGGAGGCGCTGTCAATGTGGAGATGCAAAAAGCAACTGGTATCTTCTGGCCAGATGCCCACAAGAACCCTGAAAAGATGGCCAGGCTTGCCATAGCAGGATACGAATTGGGAGGAATCGAATGTGTAAAGGTCCCCTTTGGAAACATCGTGGAGGCGGAGGCGTTAGGATGCACGGCGAGATACCCTAAGGAGAACCACTTATATCCCGTCGTGCTGGATCATCCCTATACGAAACCTACGGACCTGAAAGTGCCTGATAAGGTACTCGAATTGGGCAGAATCCCTGTAGTCTTGGAAGCTATCAGAATTGTAAGAGAAAAGGTTGGGGATTTCTTGCCCATATCGAGCCATGTTGTTGGTCCTTTTACCCTTGCTAGTGAGCTCGTTGGTTTGGAGAAGTTCTCGATTTGGTCGCTAAAGGATCCCCAGTCCGTGGAGACTCTCCTCGATGCGTCGACCGATGTCATTATAGAATTTGCTAAGGCGCAATACAGAGCCGGTTCCGACATAGTTACTGTAGCTGATATGGCTCTCGCACCAGTTATGGTAACTCCTGAAATACTTCATCAGTATATCAAGCCTGCACTGCAGCGAATAGCTGCCGATTTGGGAGGAATCAGAATTCTGTACATTGGGGGTAAGATAGAATCGATGGTTCCGTTCCTGGTCGAGTGTGGTTACGATGGGATAAGTGTTGATGAAACAGTCAATATTGCTCGAATAAAACCTACCGTCGGCGATGTCAAAATATTGGGCAACGTAAGCTCAAAGAAAACATTAACATCGGGCTCCCCTGAAGAGGTCGAAGCTGAAGTGAAGAAGGCCATCGAAGATGGGGCGCATCTGATCGAACCGAGCTGTGGAATTCCCCCTGAAACCCCGACGATCAATATAAAAGCCATGGTCGAGGCGGTAAAAGAGTATGGCACCAGGGAATAGAATTCATGGAGGGCTTAGATTCCTTCAAGGGAATAAGGTTGAGGCATTCTCGCATTGCCAAAAGGATATCTCTCACAAGGTAGGGTTCTTTGGGTATCTCTAATCGCTCAAATATGAGCCTCCCGTTCCTGAGCTCCCAGGCTTACGAGGTGACCCTATTCTTGCCTCAGGCGGGAAAAAAGGATAAAGGCCAAAGGACAAAGGAAAAAGGAGGGAGCACCAAGACGTGTAAATCGATTGTCCTCGAGTCTTTCCTTTTCTGGGACTGGGCTCACAAAAAATCATCTATTTGATCGTCAAAAATCGTCTTTTGGACGATTCTCAAAGGCCCCTATATGCTGTATGGAAATGGGCACGGGGATAATCTGCACATCACAGGGGGGTCATCGTGAATTATTCTTGGCTCTAGAGAGGAGGGGTGGGTATGTTTCATTTTGATGCCGAACAGAAGGTATGCGAGGTGGGAGGTGTGAAGTTTGGAGGGCAACCGGGTGAGTACCCCACGGTTGTCGTTCCATCCATCTTCCAAAAGGGAGACAAAGTCTTTGAAGGGAAAAAGAGAAAAGAGGGATTCAACGAGAACAAGGCCGAGGAACTCCTGAAAACCACCGACAGGTTGGCCGAAGAAACGGGCGTTCCATGTATGGCCGACATCGTTGCGAACACGGGCGAAGAGTTTAGGAATTATATCGATTTCCTGACAAGTGTCACAGACATGCCCTTTTGCATCGACGCCTGGGTCATGAAGCCGAAGCTAGAGGGCGCGAGATATTGTGCAGAAAAGGGGTTGCTGGACCGTATGTTTTACAACAGTCTCACAGTCTGGGAGAAGGATATTGAGGGAGAGGTCAGGGAGATTGCGGAAATCGGCGTAAAGCACGTTCTACTGGTTGCATTCGATCAGGAGGATCAGATGCCTTCAGGTCGGGTCACGGGTACCCAGAGATTATTGGATGTCATTGAAAAGGTCGGTGCTCAATTTGAGAGTATATTTGTAGATACATCGGTTATGAATGCACCAGCAACGGCCATGTGTGCTGTTGCCAACAGGCTCATCAAGGAGAAATGGGGGTTTCCCTGTGCCAGCGCCCCCTCCAATGGCTCCTACATGTGGAAAGCGGCGAGAGAAATGTGGGGTTCCGAGGGATGGGCTGGAGCAGATGCGGCCCTCGAAGGCATGGCTGCAAACATA
>WVXP01000213.1:9317-10593 GCA_011773445.1 Pseudomonadota bacterium
GCTTTCACGGCTACACTCGTCTTTTCGGAGACGAAGAGGCTTCCTGTTTTGGAAAGCCACCCTCTAAAAAAACTCTTTCCCGATTTTTTCGAGAACCTTAAGGGAATGTAACCCCCGTCACCTATCATTATAATGGCCTATCTTGGAGCTGTGTAAGAAACAAGGGTTTCATCTTCCCTTAAGGAAATGATCGGTACCCTTCATCAAAAAGCAAAGGAGGTTGGTCATGGTTTCGGAAGAAAGAAAAAACGAAATATTGAAAGAACTCCGTGAGGCAGTGATTCAATACGATGAGGACAAAGTTGTTGAGTGGTCAAACATTGCCATAAAGGAAGGCCTCGACCCCTTCGTGGCAACCATGGATGGTCTGGCCGCTGGAATGATCGAGGTGGGCGACCTCTACAATCGGAAGGAATATTTTGTCCCGGAGTTGTTGATGTGTTCCGATGCCCTCTATGCCGGACTGGACATTCTGAAGCCGGCTATTAAGGAATCAGGAAGAAAACCTGAGGCCAAAGGCTCAATCGTCCTTGGTGTTGTCGAGGGGGATGTTCACGACATCGGTAAGAACCTCATTAAGATGATGTTTGAGGTGGCTGGATGGGACGTCTATGATTTGGGAAAGGATGTACCCCTTGATAAATTTGTGGAGGAGCAGATCAGGACTGATTCCGATATTGTGGGTCTCTCAGCATTGATGACGACCAGCATGGTAGCGATGCCAGAAATCGTTAAGAAACTCAGGGAAAAAAACCCGAAGGTCCGAATTATGCTGGGCGGTGCTCCGATTACACCGGAGGTCGTGGAAAAGTACGGTGCTGACGGCACCGCGAAGAGTGCAGGGACTGCGGTTGACGAAGCAGTCAAACTCATCAAGATGCTGCGGGAAGAGGAGATGAAAGAAAAGAAGTAAATCCCATCTTCGATGGAGAGTATATACCTCCTTCAGACGTCTCATCAGATGTCTAAGGTGGAATCGTTTCGAAAAGAAGAAAGGAATGGCGCATGGCAGGTAACGACAGCGAAAAACGTATGGTCATCTTTCAACCATCGGGCTCTAGAGGCTACGTCGACAAAGGGAAAACCCTTAAGGAAGCTTCAATTGCACTTGGCGTGGACATCGAAGGCGTTTGTGGAGAGAAGGCCATTTGTGGGACATGCAAGGTCAAGATTGAGGAGGGGGACTTCGAGAAATACGGCATTAAATCAGCCAGAGAGCATCTCTCTCCAATGGGACCATCTGAAAGAAAGTTCTTCAATTTGCAGCAGGAAGAGG
>WVXP01000236.1:0-68980 GCA_011773445.1 Pseudomonadota bacterium
TATGTATTGACACATGCTAAATTCAAAATCGGGTAACCTATGTTCTGATATTTACCAACTAACATCTATTCTACATCGTTGTTGTCGTCGAGTCAAAGGCCTTGGAACATGGTCGATCTATGCATCTTTTCCTCAGAATGATGTTACGGCAGCGAAAGATGCTCAGATGGAGCTGAGACGGGAACCGGAAGCTCCGAGGAGTTTCCCCATTTTTGTGGGAGCCTGCTGTCTCTGAGCGACGTTGTCCTGCCAAAGGCGGGAATGGGGTCACCGCATGAGCCTGGGAGCAAGGGGACAGGAGGCTCCCATTTGAGAAATTGGAAATATCATAAAAATCTGTAGCTTGTGAGACATATCCCTCGGGGAATGGGGGAACTCCTCAGAAGATCTACCTTGCCCCTATACCTAGCCCATGATAAAGATTGAAGAGCTGAAATACTTCAATCTGCGTCTACGTGTTTAAACCGGATCCGGGTGCCCCTTATGGGAGGAGAATCGATACAAGAGATTTCAACAGATGTCTGAGCCTTTTTTCCCTTGATCTTCACAGAAAGAACTCCACCGTGGTAAACATGGACGATCTCATCCCTGGTCAGGGCGACCTTGGCAGATATATCCACAGCCATCTAACCTCACCTCGATCAGAAGGGGACTTTTCGGGAATTTTATGATTTTCATTGCTGGAGTTCAACCAAAAACCAGGCGGATCGAAGAGACTGCGAGAACGTGTCCCTCATGTGGCTCTCCGCAGGCCTTTTTGAAAAGGATCGATCATTACCTGAGCGTTTTCTTTGTCCCCATCATCCCCATCAGGCGAGGCACCCCGATGCTGAGTTGCGAAAACTGTGGGGCCGCAGTTACGGAAGCCGACCAGGCGGTTGGGGCCGAAGAACTTCAGGGAGTTAGGCGATGCCGACACTGCGGTCGGATTCTGGACCAGGACTTCGCCTTTTGTCCCTACTGCGGAACGGGTACTGAATGAAACAGTACTTGCCTAGTGAATCCCCTCTAGCGCGCGATGACATTCCGATTTCTATCGTTCATCCAACCACCCATGATACTTGGGAATTTTGCGGCGGTTGATGTGAAGTTTTTTGAGTTTTCGAGGCAAGAAGTTTGTAACCTTCTGATGTTTCAAGACAATTTTGAATCTCTAGATGGGACCCTCATATCCCTTCGCTCCCTCGCTCTCGCGTTGACCCTCTTCCCGCCTTTGGCGGGTCAGGTCGGGACGGGCCGATGCCCAAATCCCTTTAGACCACTTGTGTCGAAGTCATTTCCAGAGTATTTCACCAGAAAGTGGGAAAGGAAGTTCTGAGCGCGAGTCAAGATTTTTTCGCCATCAGTTCTTGGCGAATTCGAACGTTCTAGTCTCTCACAGAGTGCACAGAGCCTCTGAGAAAAGCTGCTCTGGATTGGTGAGCGGCCAATCCAGAGCAAAGCATTTGCCCCAATTTTTCATCTCAAAAAATTGGGGCAACCATCTCATGCATAAGGTTTCTCTCTCTGCGAACTCTGTGGGCTCGAGCGAACCCCGTGAAACGGGGAGAGCGGGCGAGAGAATCGGTGATTACCGAGCACAGGCGAGTTTCGGATTTGCAAGGGATTTCGGAAGGGCCCGGAGAATACAGACACCCTTCCACCGCAAACATCCCTCAGGGACATGAGCGCCTACAAAACTGAGGAAACTCTTCCGGCGGTTGCCCTGTTGTCAAAACGATCTGTTCTGGGTATAATCCGTGAATCAATCCTCTCGTATCGATTTCGGGGATGATTTGCCTAACCAAAAGGCTTCTAATCTGCCTTCGTCGGCTTTCTTTACTTTTTCCAGGATATCGGGGCTTTCATAAGGAGATGATAGGATGAAGGATTATACAAGGATTTTTCGCTTCGGCGTCATAGGAATCGCCATTATCATTGGCCTCGGCTGGCTGGTCTCGAGTATCTACCCGGATTGGTTGTGGTTTCAGAACCTCGGATTTGAATCCGTTTTTTCCACCATGCTCGTCTCCAAGATCCTGATCGGCTTTGCGGCCGCGATGGTTTTTTTTCTGGCCGTGGGGATCAATTTCTACTGTGCTCGATTCTACGTCCGGAAAACCCACCCTGCGGCGGAGCGGAGGGGGGGGATTTCCTTGGAAGGCCTTCCCATCAGCGAACAGACGGTGAGCCGGGCCATCGGAGCCTTTCTCATCATTGTTGCCGTGATGATCGGAAGTGCTGCGTCCACCAAGTGGGATATGATTTTGAGGTATTTTCATCCCAAAGCATTTGGAATCTCTGATCCCATATTCGGCCAGGATTTGGCCTTCTATGTTTTTTCCCTGCCCTTCTTCCTCTTCCTAAAGTCATGGCTTACAGGCTTTCTCGTTGTTTCCGGGATGGTGGCACTCCTTGTGTACAATCGGGGAAACCTCATTCATCTGGAAGGCGCCTTGATTCAGGCCCCAGAAAGAGATGTGCGGCCCGCTGCGAAGCTGACGATCGATCCGTCCGTAAGGAAGCACCTCTCCGTCTTGGGAATCATTATCATTGCGATCGTCATCTGGGGATACTGGCTGAAAGTCTATCAACTCATGTACTCAACGAAAGGGCCAGCTTTTGGTGCGAGTTACACAGACATTCATGTGCAAATTATCGCTTACAAAATTCTGATGGCCGTGCTTGGAGCCTTCGCGGTTGTTCTGGCACTTAACATGATTCTCCAGAAAAGGGGCCTTGTCATCTCTGGCCTGGCGGTAACCATTGGAGCTATGGTACTAGCTGGATCGATCGTTCCCTCTCTGGTACAGAAGATCGTCGTGAAACCAAATGAACTCGAGAAGGAAAGGCCTTACATCGCCCGGAACATCGAAAACACTCGCAGGGCGTATAGCCTCGATAGAATTCAGGAGAAGGATTTCGTCGTCAATGAGAACCTCACCCTGGCCGATATCGTGAAAAACAGATTGACCATCGAAAACATTCGGATCTGGGACGAACGGCCTCTGAAGGAAACGTACCAGCAGCTCCAGTCGATTCGGCTTTACTACGATTTTTCAGGTGTTGACGTGGACCGCTATATTCTCGATGGTCAGTACCGACAGGTGACCCTCTCGGCCCGTGAAATCTCTGTTGATCAGTTATCTCTTCAGGCGAGAACATGGGTGAACAGGCACCTCGTGTATACTCACGGCTATGGATTGACTCTGAATCCTGTCAACCAGGTCACCCAGGAGGGGCTCCCAAACTTACTGGTTAAGGACCTCCCCCCCGTGACCCTGGGCATTGAAGTCAAGCGCCCGGAGATCTATTATGGAGAGAAGACGAGGAACTATGTCATTGTTAGAACGAAGGAAAAAGAGTTTGACTACCCCAAGGGTGACAGCAATGTCTATGCGACCTATCAGGGGGATGGAGGGGTCCCCATCAATTCTTTCCTGAGAAGGCTTCTTTTTGCGATCACGTTTAGGAGCACGGATATTCTCTTTACCGGTTATCTCACACCGCAAAGCCGGATTATGTTTTTTCGGCCCATCGAGACTCGTGTGAAAAAGATTGCCCCTTTTCTCCAGTTCGACCGGGACCCTTATCTGGTAATTGCTGACGGCCAACTCTTCTGGATGCTCGACGCCTACACCACAACATCCATGTATCCCTATTCCTCCAGGATGTCAGAAAAATTCGGACTGGAAATCAACTACATACGCAACTCGGTCAAAACCATTGTCAATGCCTACACGGGCAAGGTTGACTTCTATGTTATGGATGAGGCCGATCCGATTATTGGGAGTTTCATGGAGATCTTTCCGGGTCTATTCCGACCCATTGATGAAATGCCCGAGTCTCTCAAATCCCATATTCGCTACCCGAGAGACCTTTTTGACATTCAGGCGGCCATGTACCGATCCTACCATATGCAGGATGTGCAGGTTTTCTACAATCAAGAAGACCTCTGGGAGATTCCCAATGAACTCTACGCCGATACCCAGCAGAAAATGGAACCTTATTACATTATTATCAAGCCGCCGGGCGAGAAGCGTGAGGGATTTCTCCTGATGCTCCCCTTTACCCCTTCAAAGAAGGCCAACATGATTGCCTGGCTTGCGGCGCGAAGCGATATGCCCAACTATGGAGATCTCTTAGTTTACAAGCTCCCAAAGGACAAGCTTGCCTTCGGTCCCATGCAGGTGGAGGCCCGTGTGGATCAACAGACGGATATTTCCCGTGAGTTGACGCTTTGGGGACAGAAGGGCTCACGTGTTATTCGGGGGAACCTCTTGGCAATCCCGGTCGAGCAGTCCTTCCTCTATGTGGAGCCTGTTTACCTGCAGGCCAGCCAGGAATCAGGTCAACAGGTTGAACCGGCCGGTCAGATGCAAAGGCCCCCCAGGAGTCGAATGGTAAAGCCCACTCGCAGCATTGCTCTTCCCGAACTGAAGCGGGTGATTGTTGCTTATGGAAACGAAGTTGTCATGAAGGAGAGCCTGTCGAGCGCACTGGATGCAATCTTTGGAGACATGAAGCCTTTCAAAGAGCCTCTGGTGGAGGAGGAGGTCGTCAAGAAATCGATCCAGGATTTGGCCAGCGCTGCGCTGGACCACTACAGGAGGGCTCAGGAACACCTGAAGGCAAGAGACTGGGCTGGATATGGACAGGCCCTTGAGAAAATGGAAAGACTGTTGGAGGAACTCGCCTTGGCAGTTCAAACGAGCTCGTCCGAGAGGTGATACCTTCATGGAAGTTGTGCGTCAGGGGGGACAGAATCGGCGATAAGCAGGGAGAAGAGATTTTCAGCGTTGGATATCTCTCGCCTTTGGGGCCGATGAGGATTTGGGGGCTGACCTCTTCAATACTCGGGGTTGAGTTTGGCATGGGAGAGGTCACCATTGGCCATGATTCCGTTCCGGAGATCCTTCTCGTTTGTCGATCCCAGCTCGATGCTTATTTTAGGGATAAAAAGCAGATTTTCGACCTGAGACTGGAGCCTCGAGGGACACCTTTTCAGCTGAAGGTGTGGCAGGAGCTTCTCCGCATTCCCTATGGTGAGACTCGATCCTATACGGATGTGGCCAGGAAGATCGGAAACGCCCAGGCTGCTCGCGCGGTCGGCCTGGCAAACGCCAGGAACCCGATTTCAATCATCATCCCGTGCCACCGAGTTCTTGGGAAAAAGGGTGCTCTCGTTGGCTATGGAGGGGAACTCTGGCGCAAGCAATGGCTGCTGGATCATGAGAGACGCTAGATTTGGGCCATTGACGTTTGGCTGGAAACACGACGCGATCTGTTATCAATCCGTGGAACAGTTACCAGTTAGCCGATTCAGCCAAGTGAGGATGAAAAATGGAATGGATTCTCTGGCTTCCCATCCTGCTATTTTCTGTGGTCATGCATGAATGTGCTCACGGCTATGTGGCCTCTCTTTGCGGCGACGATACAGCCAGATATGCTGGGCGGATCACGCTCAACCCCGTTCCCCATCTCGATCCTTTCGGATCGATTCTCATGCCCCTTCTTTTGATCTTAACAGGATCCAACTTCTTTATTGCCTGGGCAAAGCCTGTCCCGGTGAACCCAAGAAACTTCAGAAATCCCGGTCGAGACGACATTATGGTCTCACTGGCAGGTCCAGCTACCAATCTGATGCTTGCCCTTTTTTTCACGCTTCTTGCAATCATTGGACAGGTTGTATTCAGGAGTCTGCCCTTTTTGGCGTATCTCGCTCAGACCCTAACAATTCTGTCTGTGGTCGGAATGAGGATTAATCTCCTCCTGGCGATTTTTAACTTGATTCCCATCCCACCCCTTGACGGTTCTCATATCCTGAGAGAGCTCTTACCTTATCGCGCGGCCATTGAATTTGATCGAATCAGCCGATATGGCTTTATCATCCTCCTTGTTCTCGTTATGACGCCCCTTTTCAGATTTATCTTTCTCCCGGCCGATATTCTGTTTTTGCTGCTCAGGCAGGTTATCCAAACTGTTGGGTGAGCGTTTAGGGGGTTGACTTTTACCTGTTCCAAATCTCTTTTCGGAAATCAAAAAATTCCTCGAGACTGCGGGTAGATGCCAACCTGTCGCGACATGTCAAAAAGTTCCCTACCTTGGTCAGATCAGATAACATCGTGGACGGGTCGTCACCTGGCAGCCCCTACCGTCGTGACCTCAACCGGGTCGTTGGGGCTCTTTTCTTGAGCTCTCTCGGGTCTTCGTGAGAGCCTGCCAAACGGGGTTCTGCCATCGCCCATCATCGCGTCAGGTCGAGACTCTTTGCAAAGTCTGATGGACTTCGGGCGGCCCCCTTTGCGACATCCATGGTAATCAGTCCTTCTTTAAGGAGACTGATGAGATCATGTTCAAAAGTCTGCATCTGATATTCATCCATTCCATTTTCGATGTGTCTCAGCAGATCCTGGGGCGTGCCATCTGGATCACGAATGCATTCCTGAATGGAGTAGTTGGTGATGAGGATTTCCGTGGCGAGGACCCGTCCCGCTTGGTCCTTTCTGGGCAGGAGGTTTTGGGAGACGATTGCCTTGAGGTTTTCAGCTAGCCGAGTCCGAATCATGTGTTGATCCTCAGAGGGAAAGAGGCTGATGACACGGCTAATGGTCCGTGTTATATCGGGCGTATGGACCGTACTGACGACAAAATGACCGGTCTCAGCCGCCTGGATCGCGACATCCATCGTTTTCGCATCCCGAATCTCACCGATAAAGATGATATCTGGATCCTGTCGCATGGCGGCCCAAAGGCCACTGTGGAAGTCTTCAACATCCCTCCCAATCTCGCGTTGAGAGACACTACTTTTGTCGCTCAGGATAACAAATTCGATCGGATCTTCGATTGTGAGGATGTGTTTGCACCAGGTCTTATTCACAAAATCGAGCATTGAGGCGATGGTGGTGGATTTACCCATGCCCGTAGAACCTGTCACGAGGAGTAATCCCCGATCGAAGTTTGCGATTCGTTTGATAGCAAGAGGGAGGCGTAATTGCGTAAAAGAGGGAATCTCTATTGGGATTACCCGAAGGACCATTGCGATGGTGTCTTTCTGCCTGAATATGCTCACCCGAAACCTTCCTAAACCCTTTGAGGCGACGGAGAAATCCCATTGTTTTCGGCTGTTTTCACGCTGAATTTGCTCGAAATCGGGCCGGAGAGTCTTTGCAATCACAGATAGATCTTCTGAGGACAAAGGGCTGGAATTAAGCCTTTTCAACTCTCCGTAAATACGGTAGAAAGGGGCTTCACCGACCTTAAAATGAATATCGGAGACCGGGAATTTGTGAGCCCCAGCGAAGACTTTTTGAAGTAGTTCAGGGCCAGTGTTTTGGGCTTTTTGTGTTTGTGCCAAGACTTCCCTCCATGGAAGTTTTAGATCATCCGTGTGAATTATCTACGGTGATCTTATCGGCAGGTGATGGGTTTTTCTTGAATCTTTTTGTGGACGTTCACTCCTGTGTCTGGAGTTTCCGAACGTTTTCGATCCACGACACACTCTGGTTGACCCAATGGCTTCAGTCGTTTCTTGAAATATTTTTGATCATCAATCTAAGGCCAAATCCCACCGGTGGCGGAATTTGAGGACGCCATGGATCCTTGAGTGAGTCGCATTTCAGTGAACGGGTTGATCTCGGGTAAACTGGGTTTGTTCTTTCTCTTGCTCAAGGCCCTGCTTTTGCATAAGATAATAGAATCCCATTCAGACCCCCCCGCGTGGGACGCCCATTTTCAGAGAAAATGTCCATGAAACGGAGTGTCAAACCCGATCCACTCAAACCTGGGGATTCCGTTGCCATCGCGGCCCCTGGATCGCATCTTACCCGTGAGGGTAGAGAATATCTTCGCAGGGCAGTCTCCACTTTGGAAGGACTGGGTTTTCACATGAAGGCAACGCCAGATCCTTTCCGCAAAGATCATTATCTGGCCGGAGGAGATCGGGAGAGGGCGGACGAGTTGATGGCTCTTTTCGCTGACCCTGACATTCGGGCGATTTTCTGTGCTCGGGGTGGATATGGGTCTCAGCGGATCATTCCATTTTTAGATCCCGACGTGATCCAAAGGAATCCTAAAATATTCGTCGGATCAAGTGATATCACGGCGCTTCTGGTTTATCTGCTGGAAGTGTGTCACTTGATTCCTTTTCATGGGCCCAATGTGGCGACAAAACAATTCCTCGAGGGGGCTTCTCATAGGACCCAGGCGAGCCTGAGAGAAACACTGAACCGCGGTATTCCCGGGGAAATCCCTCTGTGCAAGTCTTTGAGGACAGGTATTGGGCGGGGAAAAATCAAGGGTGGTTGTCTCTCCCTCCTGGTCACGACCATCGGAACAGACTATGAGATGGATCTCGGAGGAGTGATTCTCTTTGTCGAGGATTTCAATGAACCGGTCTATCGGATCGATCGGATGTTGACACACATGAGACAGGCTGGAAAGCTCGAGAGACTCGAAGGCGTGATTTTTGGCGAAATGGTTGATTGTCAGCGTGGGCAAGGAGTCGACCTCGAAACGGTGATCCTCAACCTCTTTCATGACCAAGATATTCCCATCGTTATTGGGTTTCCCTCTGGCCATGGCAGGACGAATCTCACCATCCCTCTCGGCGTTGAAGTCACACTGGATGGGTCTTGTGGTCGCGTGATTTTCAACGAGAATGGTTTGGCGATTCCGTGAGTTCTCAGAGGCATATCCACTTTGTTGGGATTTGCGGTGCTGGTATGGCCCCTGCTGCTTCACTGATGAAGGAGAAGGGGCACCGTGTCACCGGTTCAGATATCGACGTGTACCCACCCATGAGCCACTATCTGGAAAGGGAGGGCATCCCCTTTGCCACGCCCTACGGCCCATCGAACCTTGTTCCCCGTCCGGATCTGGCTGTAATCGGAAATGCCCTGTCCAGGGGTAATGCAGAATTGGAAGAAATTTTGAATCTTAATATACCCTGCGTTTCTCTGCCTGAACTGTTGAGAGACGAACTCATTCGTGGAAAGCGCTCTTTAGTTGTCACGGGAACCCACGGCAAGACGACATCGGCGTCACTTCTAGCATGGATTCTTGAGGCAAGTGCGCGAGATCCCTCTTTCTTTGTGGGAGGCATTCCCCTCAATTTCGGGAGAGGTGTCAAATGGGGCCATGGTCCTGAGGTTGTTGTTGAGGGCGACGAATACGATGCGGCTTTTTTTGACAAGAGACCCAAATTCCTTCANNTTATCAACAATATTGAATTCGACCATGCCGATATCTACAAAGACTTAGCTGAGATTGAGAGGGCCTTTGCGGATCTCTTACGGCTGATGCCAGAAAATGGACTCATCGTGGCCAATGGCGATGAACCTGGAGTGAGACGAATACTCGAACAGCCCCCTTGCCCAGTCGAGTGGTTCGGCTACAAAGAGGGAACACCTTGGCGGTTGAGCGAAATAGAGGCCGAGGGAGAGGGGACTGTCTTTTCCGTCCGTCACTATAGAGAGGCGATGGGTCGATTCCATCTCCCCCTAATGGGAGAGCACAATGTGCTGAATGCTGCGGCAGTCTTCATCTCTTGCCGTTGGCTAGGGCTCGGCCGTGAGGAGGTCGAGCAGGGTTTTCAGACATTCCGGGGGGTACGACGCCGGTTGGAAAAAGTGGGGACTCTCCAAGGCGCGACGATATTTGACGACTTCGCCCATCATCCAACGTCCATATCAAAAACCCTTGCGGCCATAGAATATCACCATCCAGGACGTCCGATATGGGTCGTCTTTGAGCCACGGAGCAATACGACCCGTCGAAATCTATTTCACGATGAACTGGCAGGGGCTTTTCACAGGGCTTCCAAGGCGATCATCGGAGCGGTGTACCGAGAGGACAAGATTGACCCTGCCCATCGACTCGACCCGGTGAAATTGGCCCGAGATATTGAGCGGAATTCTTCCACAGAGGCGTATCACATCCCGGACGTTAATGCCATCGTTGCCTTTCTATCTTCCCACGTGCGCGATGGAGAGATCGTCGTGGTCATGAGTAATGGTGGTTTCGGCGGTCTCACTGATAAACTTATCGGGGATCCAGGCAGGCCATGGTAGAATGGAGTGTGTGAACTTGGAACCTACCGCTCTTGTTCCAAGACTTTATTTTCGGGGACCTTCGAGAGAAGTTTTTCTATTTTGTCTTTCAGTTCCGTGAAATCCGGCGATTTCACGACATATGCATCTGCGGCCCACGTCAGGAAATCTTCTCGATATCTGGAGTAACTCGTGTTTAAGATGACGGGGATCTTCCTGTGTTTGCGAATGATTCGGGTCATTGCCTCCATGCCATCCATCTGGGGCATCACGATATCGAGAATCACCAGATCAGGCCGCTCCTGTTCAACCTTCGCGAGAGCTTCCTTCCCGTTTTTTGCCGCAACAACTCGATACCCTTCTTCAGCTAAGGTTTCTTGGCAGAGGAACCGCTGGCTCTCGTCATCGTCTACGATCAGGATGGTTTTTTTCTTTGCCATCGTCTATTCACAGGGCCCTTGGCAGAACATCACACCAGAAGGACCTATGTGCTGGTAGGCTAACACCCCACACGATGAATGTCAAGGCGACGAAGACGCCAAACCTATAGGGTATCGAGAAAATTCTCAGAGTAATGTCGGAGGTGAGGGGAATACCTCGAGCGGGACACCTCAGGCTACGGCGATTGTAAATCTGAGAAAGATTAAGAAAGTTTAATTTTTCTTTAATCGGCTTTTAATGCTGTTTCGGCTATATTTAATACTGTAACACAACATTTACCTCTTTTCTAATGGGCAGAACCAATGGGTTCTGCCTTTTTTTTCAGATCCAGAGGCCAGCATCCCCATCGACTCCGTAGGCCCCCAAAATGATTGTTTTCCTCTGAAAGGCGGGGAGTTTCCTGAGTTTTCAAAGCAAGAGACTTCTAGCCTTCTGATGTTTTACGACAATTTTGAATTCTTAGATGGGACCCTCATATCCCTTCGCTCTCTTGCTCTCGCGTTGACCCTCGCGGGGCTCGCAGGCTAATCAAAAGCAGGATAAGGGGCAAAGGACAAAGAACAGAAGACCAAGAAGTGCAAATCGATTATCCTTTAACCTTGTGTTCGAACCGTTGGTGCACTCATGGGCTGCAAAGACAGCCTGAGAACGCCAGGGCTTATTAGCATAACGCTTCCGCACACGACCCTCAGGGACATGAGGGTCCACAAACCTGAGGAAACTCCTCTGAAAGGCCCCTTGCCTTATGGCACCGTAAGGAGTCAAGAGGGAAAAGCCCACCCGATTCTCCTTGCTCTTGGTCGATGATACGCCCGTCGTGCTGTCTTCTCTGCAAAGGATCTTTTCCGAGGAAGACTATCAGATCCAAGCTGCTCTCAATGGGGAGAATGCCCTCGCTGTTTTGTCAAAAGAGAGAATCGATGCTGCGCTCATCGATCCAAAAAATGCCTGGCACGGACGGCCTTTGAGGACCCTAGACTTTAATCAATTTCATTATTTTTGCATCAAAGTAGTCGATTTTTTCTTGACTTGACACTTGATGCGGATTACTGTCTCGTGTCTGACCTTTCGGTTTGAACCGATGGCCTTCGGGTGGCTCGATTCGAGCCCAAGGAGGGTATTCTGTCATGGAAAAGGGGCCTGGTGAGAATCTCCAGTGAGCGAGCCCCTGCTGTTCCATGATTTTCAATGCTTTCCCGGGGGAAAAAGGGGGGTGAAGAGGAGCAATCTCAGTCGGTTCTTGCAATCGAACGTTTTCATGATCCTTTTTAAACTTGCACCGAGAAGGGTCTCTTTCCATCTCATTTCCTTTTCTACCGTATTGTACTTCTTAGCAAACAGGAGAATCAGAGAGAGCATAAGAGAAAACGTCGAAGAGGTCTTTGCGAAAACCCGAAGCAAACAGGAAGTTGACCTCATTTTTCATGCCGCCCTTCGTGGGATTTTTCATCACTACTTTGAGAAACTCTTTCTTGCCTGTTGTAGGAACGGCGAATGGAAAGAGTATTTTCTGGAGAGGATTCGGATTTCGGGCAAAAGACTGTTGGACCATCGCCTTTCCGAGAGGAGGGGTTTGATCCTCGTCAGCCCACATTTCGGGGCTCTCGAGTTTTTGCCCGGCTTCTTAACTCTCCTCGGATACCGAGTTGCCATTGTCGCGAGATTCAAAACCCCGAGACTCAAAGAGAAATGTGAATGGAAAGCGAGGGCAGTAGGGGCGAAGATTATTGATGCTGACCGAAAGGGCAGTCTCTTACAAGCCTTTTCTGCCTTGAAAGAAGGCAGAATTTTGATTACCCAGTGCGACGAAGTTGAATGTTGGAAAATTCATGCGGAAAAGTGCATATCCCTTTTCGGAAAGCCATTTCACGTAGACCAGACATTGGACATCCTCCAGAAGAGGTCAGAGGCGCCTGTTGTGTTCGGATATATGAAAAGAGAAGGGAAGGAGCGCTATACGGTAGTAATTGAGAACGTCTGTGGATCAGAGGAGGCGACACCACAGAGACTGTCAGAAACCATACTGAAGAAACTCGAAACCCTTGTTTACACCCACCCCGACCAGTGGTACGTTTGGAAGGACTTTCAACTGATGAAGGCATCCGAACGAGAGGAAATTCGAGTTGAAGATCGAAGCGGCAGATATCTTCGCGCTACACCTCCCGTTATTGCAGCGTTACAACCACCACGGAGTCACACGCAGTTACACGGACAATATTATCGTCAGGCTTCGATCTAACGGCCTGGAAGGTTATGGCGAGGGCGTTCCGAGAAGCTATGTCACGGGGGAATCTGTACGGTCTGCCTTTCGAATAATCAGGAGCGCCCTCATAGCCTCACTTGGGGGGAGATCTTTCCGCTCTTTCGGAGAGGTGAAGACACACCTCTCGAAGTTGGTCACGACTCCACTCTGCCAGAATAATCTGTCTGCTTACTGTGCCTTCGAGCTTGCGCTCTTAGACTTATCGTGCAAGTACTGGGATTGTTCCCTCGAGAGTGCATTTCGAACCGAATGGCACCAGCCTCCCCCATACAGCGGTGTCGTTCCCCTTCTACCTCCTGACAGATTCGAGGTTTTCCTGAACCTTTTGAAGAAGAACGACATGAAAAAAATCAAGCTGAAAGTGGGTGTCCAGATTGATTTCGGGCTCTTCGAAAGGGCCTTTGCGGTTCTGGGCGCCGATGTTGACCTCCGCGTCGACGCGAATGGGTCTTGGACAGAAAAAGAGGCATTGGCACACATCGCGCAAATGGAGAAATACGGTATTAAAGCGGTTGAACAACCTGTGGCGAAAGAGAATCTCGAGGGTCTCAAGGCGGTCAGCGCTCATTCGAACATTCCCATTGTCGCGGATGAATCGGTCTGTTCGCTGAACGATGCTGAAAGAGTATTAGCAATGCGGGCCTGTCACGTTTTCAATGTTCGGATATCAAAATGCGGCGGTTTTCTCGGCTCCCTGGCAATCATGGGGCTGGCGAGGAAAGGCGGCCTTAGGTGCCAGATCGGATGTCAGGTCGGCGAGACGGGAATACTTTCGGCCGCAGGTCGCCATCTCGCCGGGTGGTTTGACGATATCCTCTATCTCGAGGGATCATTCGGAACGTGGGCCCTACGAGAGGACATTGTGGATGAAGATATTCGTTTTGGAAGAGGCGGCCGGGCTCCTCCTATGATAGGAAACGGACTGGGTGTGACTGTGAGACAGGAAAGGCTCAGGAAGTACGCCAAGATATCCGAGACCGTTACCCTTTAGGAGATCACCATGGGATCAGCCAAGAGACTCCAGACTGAGGTGATTGCCATCGGAACCGAGTTACTGCTCGGGCAGGTCATGGACACCAATTCGAGCCGTCTGGGAAGGAAACTTGCCCGCATTGGTATCCGTCTCTCCCAGATCACGGCTGTAGGAGACGAATTGCATCGAATCGTCGAAGTATTGAAAACCGGACTCGATCGCTCGGACATTCTCATCACGACTGGGGGATTAGGGCCGACCGAGGATGATCTCACCCGTGAAGCCGTCGCCGCTGCTACGGGACAAAAACTCGCATTTCAACCTGAACTCATGAAGGATATTGAGGCCCTCTTCAAGGCAAGGGGGTTTCGGATGACCCCGAACAACCGCAAGCAAGCCTATATTCCCAGCGGGGCCATAGCGATTCGAAATCCGATGGGGACAGCTCCCGCGTTTATCGTCGAAGACCCGAGAGGGATTGTCATCTCCCTTCCAGGGGTACCTCGGGAACTGGAGTATCTTTTGGACCGGGTCGTCATTCCCTATCTGAGAAAAAAGAACCGATTAGGGAGGCAGGTGATTCTCACCAGAGTTCTCCGAGTCTGTGGCCTCGGTGAAAGCGGCGTCGATCGGCAGATTGGAGATCTGATCCGCAACTCTCAGAATCCCAGCATCGGACTTCTCGCATCGCCGGGGGACATCAAGATTTCCATCGTCTGCCATGCCAGAAGTCGAAGAGAGGCAGCCCCCTTGATCGAAGGTATCGAAAAACAGATTCGAAATCGTTTAGGTATTTTGGTATATGGTGTGGACACAGAGACTCTGGAGGCGAAAGTCGCAGCGTATCTCACCCGACTGAATCTGCGACTCAGTGTGGCCGATGCATTTACCGGGGGGCTCTTTTGCCATAGAATTCTCGGAACAGGCACTCGTCGGTTCGCGCAGGGATTTGTCCTTCCTTCCAGAAGAGCCCAAATGTCATTCTTGAGACTACCGGCAAAGGCATTTTCGTCGCTCGTCAAGAATCAAGAGATCTACGCTGTGACTCTGGCTAAAAATACCCTCGAGCATGCTGACGTGGGGCTAGCGGTTACGAGTGATTTCAAGGGATCGGATGGAGAGCTGAGGGGAACGCTGGCAATTGCGATAGCCGAGAGAGGGAAAGAACAATCTCAATCTTGGAAGATTGGTGGAACGAGAGAGGGCTTAACTCAGCGGGCCGCAATCATCGCTCTGGACGCCCTCAGAAGATATCTCCTTGGGAAGGCCTCGGTCGAGAGATGAGCGTGGTAGGATTAGCCCGGGCCTCTTTTTGGTCTTATTCCGCGGGGTCCGGGTTTGGTGCCAGTTTTCTTAGACACGAAATAATCGTCAAGAATCCTCTTATGGTCAAAAGCGAGCATTTCCGGGATATCCGCCTCAGAGAACACTCGGACCTCCCGAGCATCATCGCCGGCTTTTGGGACACCCATCCCCTTTGCGATGAATACTGTGGTTATCGAATGATGACGAGGATCCCGATCGGGATCTGAATAGGTGTGCAACTGTTTGATCAATTCGACGTCCAGGCCGGTTTCTTCTTTGGCCTCGCGAACGGCGGCGTCTTCGAGGCTTTCTCCGTACTCACAGAACCCTCCGGGGAGTGCCCACATCCGTGGTTCTCTATCTCTCATAATGAGGGCCAGTCCCTCGGCCTCTCTCCCTGTCGGACATTCGATGATAATGTCGACGGTCGTCAAAGGGGAGCGGTATTCTTTGATCGAAAAGCCACAACGAGGACAGAGAATCGTCTTTGATTTCTTGCTCTGCAGTTCCCGGCAACCCGTGCAGACTCCCACAGGGTAGGCGGAGTCATATTCTCTCTGGGAGATCTCAGCTAGGCAGGCGGTACAAAAGAAGTTTCCGCAGATTTCACAGAAAGCGATATCCTCTACCAGCTCTCTCTGGCAGAAGAAACAGTGTCTCTGCTTCATTCCCTTCATGAACCCGTTTACTGGTGCTGACCCAGATGGGACAAGGCTTCTTCGATGCGGCTTAACCCCTTCTCGATATTCTCTGTGGAGGTGGCAAATGAGAGCCTCTCATAACCCTCAGCCCCAAAGCTCGCACCAGGGACCAAGGCCACGTTAGCCTTCGTGAGAAGGTAATCCGCGAGATCCAGGGAATTGGAGAGATTTCGGCCCTCATGGGTTCGGCCGAGCCAAGTGGAGAGGTTCGGAAAGACATAGAAGGCTCCCTGGGGGTTGAAGCAGGAGATACCTTCCACGGCATTCAATCGATTGACAATGAGATCACGACGCTCATGAAAGACCTGCACCATCTCCCTGACCGGTTGTTGAGGTCCCGACAAGGCCTCAACCGCTGCCTTCTGAGCGATGGACGTCGGATTCGAGGTGCTCTGGCTCTGGAGACTCGTCATGGCCTTGATCAGTTCAGCCGGTCCGGCGGTATATCCGATTCTCCATCCGGTCATCGCGTATGTTTTCGAGACGCCATGGACGATAATGGTCCGTTCTGCTATGGCCTTATCGAGGGAGGCGATACTGGTGAAACGAAAGTCATCAAAAACAATCTTCTCATAGATTTCATCGGAAATGACATAGATCTGCTTTTCGAGAATGATCTCTGCGAGCGCCTCCAGTTCCTCTCTTTCGTAGGCCGCCCCTGTAGGATTGCATGGACTGTTTAGGATCAAGGCCTTCGTTCGCGCTGTAATGACCTCCCGTAACTGGTCAGGCGAGATTTTAAAACCCTCCTCTTCTGAGGTCTTCACAATCACTGGAGTCGCACCTGCGAGTTCTGCTATGGGGGGATAGGAAACCCAATAGGGAGCGGGAATGATGACCTCATCAGCGGTGTCAAAGAGGGCTTGAGCCAGGTTGTAGAGCGCGTGCTTCCCACCGCAAGAAACGAGAATCTGCTGTCTTTCGTAATGCAGTCCATTATCCCTCTTAAATTTCTCGATAATGGCATCTTTGAGTTCCTCAATACCTCCTACTGGAGTGTATTTTGTGAAACCATTGTCGATCGCCTGAATCGCGGCCTTCTTGATGTGACCGGGCGTATCAAAGTCAGGCTCTCCAGCTCCAAAGCTGATCACGTCGAGCCCCTTGGCCCTCATCGAGGCGGCTTTGGCAGTGATCGCAAGGGTAGGTGACGGACTGAGCTGACAGACTCTTGCCGATAGATCCATTTCTCACCTCCTAGATGGGAATAGAATCTGCGAGATTTCGTTGATTCGATCGATTCCCTTCACCTCTTGGGGAGATTCACCCACGTGGACGATCTCGATGCGATGGCCATATTTTTTGTCTAGAGCCTTGAGGTACATTCGCTGCATCTTCTGTTTGGCCTCATGAAAAGAGCAATCGGCGCTCTCAATGACGTGATTGATAACGAGATATCTGACTGTCAACTGATATTGATCGAAATCCTTGATGATACGTTCGGTCTGTTTGACACCGAGGGCCTCGGGTATCGTCACCAGGATAAATGAAGTCTTCGATTGATCCCGAATGAATCGAACGATTTTTTCCGCCAGGTTTTCCCAACTACTTATAATCTCAAGGAGAGATCGCTTACCCTTTCGCAATCGCACGCTGTCTTTGACTTTTTCAAAGTAGCTGTAGATATTCAGATAAAACTTTGTGGCAGCCTCGAGGTGCTTCAGAAAAATATGGGGCAGATGGAGAAGCCTCAACGTATGACCAGCGGGCGCCGTGTCCCATACCACCAGATCATACTGACCGCCTTCCACGAGATCGAGGATGTAGTTGAGCATATACTCTTCTTCGATTCCTGGGGCCGTGCCGATGTAATCCACAAAATCGTAGTCGAGGTTGGCAAACGAAGATATGACCTCATAGATCTCAGGGCCGAATCGCCGACGCCACATCTCCAGGACAACATCAGAACTAATCTCGATACCATATAGCCCCTTGATGCCCTGAATCACGGTCTCTCGGTCTCCGATCGGATTCTCGAAGATGTCAGAGAGAGAGGGGGTCGGGTCACTGGAAATGACGAGGGTCTTTCTTCCAGCCAGCGCAAAGTGAAGGGCAAGCGCAGCAGCGCAGGTCGTTTTGCCGACTCCGCCCTTGCCACCAATCATGATGAGTTTGTTGTCTACTCTGTCTAGCTGTAACAGTGACGATACCATAAGCCCCATGTTTGCGAAAAGCTTCCCAGATACCATATAATAAAAACCGAGCAACGGCAAGGGCTTGCGTTCATGCAAAATCCAAAATTGAAGGTCCAGTCCGCTCCCTTGCTCTCGCGTTGATCCTCGCGGGGCTTACAGGCTAATCAAAAGAAGGATAAAGGTCAAAGGAGAAAGGAAAGAAGACCAAGAAGTACAAATCGATGACCCTTCAACCTTTCACCTTTAATCTTGTGTTCGTAACGTTGGTGCACTCGTAAGCTATAGAGACAGCCTGAGAACGCCAGGGCTTGTTAGCATAACCGCTTCCGCAACGTCGCTCAGAGACAGCAAGCTTCCACAACAATGGGGGAACTCCTCCTCAAAAATATTGGAGTTTCCCCTTTTCCCGAAGGACATGTCTCACAAGTTGCTGAGTTCTTTGGATATTTTCGAGTTCTCAAATGGGAACCTACTATCCCTTCGCGCCTACGCTCACGCGGTGACCCTTATCGGGATTCGCAGGTGGGGAATCTCTGCCCCTTCCGCGCTCTGAAGGCGCGGCTTTCCCCCTGCCTGCTCATCCTCGAAGGGTCCCCACCGCTTCCGCAACGTCGCTCAGAGACAGCAGGTTTCCTCAAAAATGGGGAAACTCCAGCAAAAATACTATTGACAATTATCTGATTTGCTTTATCTTCTATGCTTGAATTGTAAAGGGCTCACAGTCAGGGGAGAGAGGGGTGACCAAAAAAAGCGGAACCATCGAGATTAATCAGGAGCTTTGCAAGGGATGCCTTTTCTGTGTGGAAGCCTGCCCAAAGGGTCTGATCATATCCGCCTCTAAACTGAATGCAAAAGGGTACTATCCAACTGCCTTCCGGGAAAAGGGCATTCGGCGGGAATTAAGAGAGTGCACAGGCTGTTGTGCTTGCGCTATTTCATGTCCAGAGATCGCTATAGAGGTATACCGTGGGTAGGCTCTTGATGAGGGGGAACCATGTGATCGGAGAGGCGGCTATTCGTGCAGGTTGCCACTTCTATGCTGGCTATCCCATTACGCCACAAAACGAATTGACAGAGTACATGGCGGCCCGGCTTTCGGAGGTTAAGGATGGGGTCTTCATACAGGCGGAGAGCGAACTGGCAGCGATCAACATGGTTATGGGAGCCAGCATGGCGGGAACTCGAGCGATGACTTCCTCCTCAGGGCCAGGTATCAGTCTCAAACAGGAGAGTATTTCCTTCCTTTCAGCTATGGAACTTCCCGCCGTGATCGTCAATATCTCACGGGGAGGACCTGGTCTCGGCAATATTGCCCCATCTCAGTCGGACTACTTCCAGGCGACCCGGGGAGGGGGTCACGGTGATTATCGAAATATCGTTTTGGCCCCCAACTCCGTTCAGGAACTGGCCGATCTGACCATGAGGGCTTTCGATTTAGCCGATAAGTACCGCACACCGGTCTTAATCCTCGGAGATGGCATGCTCGGACAGATGATGGAGCCGGTCGAGTTCTTGGATCCCAAAAAGCCTGGGAAACCGGTTTCCAAGGAATGGACGCTTACGGGGGCTAACGGAAGGCCCAGCCGAATCATACGTTCCCTACTGCTCGACCCGACTGTTGAGGAGGAACACAATTGGAAATTGGTCCGAAAATACGAGCGGATTATCCATAAGGAGACCCTTGTTGAAGATTTCCTCCTGGGAGATTCGACCATGGCGGTGATTGCTTTTGGGACGGCCGCCAGAATCACCAAGGGAGCCATTCTTCGAGCCCGGGAGCAAAATATCAAAGTGGGAATGATCCGGCCCATCACCCTGTGGCCGTTTCCATCAAAGGCGATTCAAGAGATTAGCAAGATCATCAAGCATTTTCTCGTTTTTGAATTGAATACGGGCCAGATGATCGATGATGTGCGTCTGAGCCTGGAAGGTCGTGGTGAGGTCCATTTCTACGGGAGGCCGGGGGGCATTATTCCGACACCCCTGGAAGTTTCGAGAGTCATCGCAAGCCAATACTATCAAAAGAGGCTGGGGTAATTACGAGTCTGATGAAGGGGACTCACGGCATATTGGGAAGGAGACATGAAAAAGGTTTTTTCCAGACCCAAATCACTCAAGAACAATCCATTCCACTATTGCCCTGGGTGCGGCCATAGCATTTTGCATCGAATCATCGGCGAAGTCATCGATGAGATGGGGCTTCAGGAGATAGCCATCGGCGTTCCCCCCGCAGGCTGTGCGGTCCTGGCTTACAACTACTTCGATATTGATATGGGAGAGGCACCCCACGGTAGGGGTGCTGCTGTGGCCACGGGACTTAAGCGGGCACTACCGAATCGGCTCGTGTTCACCTATCAGGGGGATGGAGACATTGCGGCTATTGGGACAGCAGAAACCATCCACGCAGCGAACCGGGGAGAGAATATCACCGCCATCTTTGTGAATAACGCGGTATATGGCATGACCGGAGGGCAGATGGCACCCACAACCTTGCCTGGTCAGAAAACGACGACTTCTCCAGGTGGCAGAACAGAGGTGGCTCACGGCCATCCAATGAATTTGAGTGAAATGCTGGCTCTGGCCAGTGGAAGCGTCTATATTGTGAGAACTGCCGTGAGTTCAACCTCAAACATCCTAAAGACCAAGAAAGCCGTAGCAAAAGCCTTCCAGGTCCAGCTCAGTGGAATGGGTTTTTCTCTCGTCGAGGTCCTCTCTCCCTGTGGTACCAATTGGAAAATGATCCCAACTGAGGCCTGTCACTGGATTGAAGAAAGCATGGTCAAATGTTATCCTCTTGGGGTTATCAAGGACATCACCGGGGGCAGAAAAAGTGCTGATTAAGGCGGTTTTTTCCGGCTTCGGCGGGCAGGGGGTTCTTATGATGGGGTATGTTCTCGCCGTGGCCGGAATGCGCGATGGAAAGAACGTGACATATCTTCCAGCGTATGGGGCCGAAGTCCGAGGGGGAACTGCGAACTGTACGGTCGCCATTGCCGACGAGGAGATTGCCTCGCCTGTCGCCTCGAGTCCGGAATTCGTGGTGGTGATGAATAAGCCATCCCTGTCACGTTTTCAAAACGTTATCCAATCGGGGGGCGGATTGTTTATTAACTCGAGCATGGTCGATACGAGACCTGTCCGTGGAGATATTGAGATCTTCGAGGTTCCGGCCAACGATTTGGCAAAGGACCTCGGTAACGGGCGGCTCACCAATATGATCATGCTCGGAGCCTTTGTCAGGAAGACGGGTATGGCTTCGCTAGGAACGACGGAACAGGCCGTTCAAGAGATATTCGAAGAGAAGGGAAAGTCCATCGTCAAACAGAATAAGCGGGCTCTCAAGGCAGGCTACGATTATATGGGGTGACCATGCATCGCTGATCTGAGTTAAACCGCATCAAAGGGGGAGTAATGCCCGTTCGACAGATCTCGCTCGGGTTGGAAAATGCGCCGGGCCAATTTTCTACAGTTGTTGATTTCTTGGGTGATAACGGCATCAACGTGATCGCCCTGAGTGTCGCAGACGCAGCCGATGTGAGTGCTGTTCGATTCGTTACAAACGACCCAGACAAGGCCGTGACGGTCCTGGAGAGCCAGGGATATTCTGTCAAACTGAAGGATGTTCTCGCAGTCGAGGCTCCAAAGCATCCCGGAGGACTCAATGCGATCCTCCGTCCCCTGAAGGCTGCAAACATCAACGTGAACTATCTCTATACGTGCTTGACCCGTGGAGACAATGCTGTCCTTATCGTGGATGTAAGCGACATGAAAGAGGCCATCAGAGTGCTCAAAAAAAACTGGGTGCACATGTTGGATGAAGAGCTCTACGCAATGTAATCACCCCGTCAATCTCAAACGAAACCCGTCGCAATCCAGAATTCCCGGGTTAACAGTCTCGCCTCCTAAGATTCCTTCTCACTTCTCTTCATACACCTGCGGCGTAATCGAGCATGGAATCCCCTCCAAGAGCGGAGGAGACCTCAAGCTGTCCCAAGATCATGGGCTTAAGCATAACTGTGAAGGCCGGCGATGAAGTAGTTGACCCCAAAATAGGTGAATATGACCGCCCCGAAACCGATAATGGACAGAAGGGCGGTTTTCCGTCCAGACCAGCCTCGGGTCAGCCGAGCGTGAAGGAAAGCAGCGTAGATGAACCAGGTGATGAGGGACCAGGTTTCCTTCGGATCCCAACTCCAATAGGAGCCCCATGCATAGTTGGCCCATGCGGCCCCTGTAATGATTCCAAGGGTGAGCATTGGGAATCCGATCAAGATTGACCGATAATTGATTTCATCCAGGAGCTTGGTAGAAGGTAGGAACTTCAATTCGGCGGGGTTATTTTTCTCCCTTCTCTCTTTGATGAGAAAAAGAATACTGAACCAGAAGGAGACCGCGAAGGCCGCGTACCCTACAAAACACGTTATGACGTGAATCGCAAGCCAGGGGCTCTTGAGGGCAGGAACGAGGGGATTTATTTTCTCGGTCACCCCTGGAATGATCGATGTGAGTGCCATGAATAGAAATGCGAAAGGCATCACAAAGACACCGATTGTTTTCTGCTTATAGAGGAATTCCAGAATCAGATAGATCAGGGCGATTGTCCACGAGAAAAAAACCAGTGATTCGTACATGTTGGACAAGGGAACATACCCGTATCCTGTCTCGTGTGTTTCGATCCACCGGTAAGCCAGGCCGACGGTATGGAGGCCGAGTATCAGAATGAGAAAAAGCGTAGCAACCGACCCGACTCTGCGACTTCGGGTAGCTCCATGAATGAGATAGATGACAGTCACTGCCACGTATAGGTACATGGAGACACTAAAAATCCATGAGCTTGTCGTCGGTGTCATCGGGTTTTCCTCTCACCTCGGAAAATGAGAATGCCGGTAAAACCTATCAGATGGGGTAGGGCGTGTCAATGGGGGCAAGGAGCAGGATGATCTCAGCCCCATCTTATCGGGTTTTGAGATTGAAGTGCAGCTGCTCGGAAAGGGTTGCTCGGTCAGGTGATGGGAGAACGACAAGGGAGTATGAGGTTTGGTATTTAGGCGGGTCTTACCTGGGTTTTCTCGCCGTCTCCGCCCTTTTCAATCTGGAACTCAACCGTTGCAGCTGCCATAAAGCCGGGGTCCTCTTGATTCCTGCGGAAAAACTCTTGCAGGAGTTTCACTTCTCTTTCGGTGAAAGACTGTGATGAACTTCTGAGAATTCTTCCCAGGATCCTTTGATCAAGGATGAAATACCATAGAGAGGGATTGTGGCTCTCAAAAGGGGCTCGTTTGAGCTTTCTCGGGTCGAGATAAGATACAGCTTCCGCTAAATTTTGAACGAAACGGTCGATTTTTGCAGAAGACATGTGGCGCGCGAATTCCCGGGCGAGTTCCCTCTGAAGCGCGGGACAATCAATACGCGGCTTGCTGGGCTTAAGGCGGAGCTTTCCTGGAATCAATTCATAACGCTGAGCATCAAGAATACTCTTTCTGACCCTTTTTACCACGAAACGCTGCCTGCCGTTCGTCACCTCAAAATAGCTGGTTTTGGTTGGTTCAGCGTAATCTTGAGAGCTGATGAAGGAACCTTCAATTGGGTAGAGTTCTTCCAAGTGATGTCTCCGGTGCGCATGCATGAATGCGGCCTGGTCATCCCTCTCGACAACCTTCCATTGCCCCTCTTCGTTATGATACTCAGGAGCTTGGTCTAAAGGAGAAAAGAGGGCCAGCACATTGCACTGAACGCACCAGGTCAAGGGCTTTTTTGTCATAAGCCTTCCTTTTCGGGTCGCTTTCGAGGAGAACCCTTTTCAGAAAACCCCCGTTGTTCCTTTAAAACTCCTAGAAACTTGCCCGTAAGGCCTGATTCAAAACAGATATTACGGCTTCTGCGGATCTCAGCCTCGGCTTCCCGAACATCCATCGCAGCCCGATAGGGCATCTTCGATGTGAGACGGTCGTACATGTTCGTGATGGCAATAACTTGAGCTCCCAGGGGGATATCACTCCCAGCAAGTCCGTCAGGATAGCCTGTTCCATCGAAACGTTCATGGTGATGACGAACCGAAGAGATCACTTTTTTAGACAAATTCAGGGGTTCCATTAATTCAATCGATTTAATTGGGTGTCTCTTCAGAATCGCCCAGTCGGTACTCGAAATCTTTCCCTCTCTTTTCATGAATCGCGTGCTAATCCAGACCTTTCCGATATCGTGGAGGTAGGCCGCTATCTGAAGCTCATTTTTGGCCGAATCAGACAAGCCCAATTCCTGTGCCATAAAATCCGTATATCGACCCACTCGCTCAGAATGGCCGGTCGTATACGGATCCCTTTTCTCAATCCAGCTCGAAAGTGCTCTGGCGAATTCGAGAAAGTGAAAACCATTTCTGCCATGTCTGGAGCCGACAGGATTCCCAAGAAGTTTCCAGATCTTACCGACCGTCTTGTCCTGGAGGGACCTCCCATATTCTGTTCCCAGATCGCAACCAATCTCCCGGAATAGGTCTGTGATTGCGAGTTTAGTATTTCTCATCTCCAGGCATCGTTCGACGACCGATCGAATTTCTGGGACGCTAAAAGGCTTAGAAATATAATCAAAGACATCAGAACGAATAGCCTCGACAACAGATCTGAAAGTACCGTAGCCGGTGACGATAATAACCATCACATCTGGGTTTCGTTGTCTGATTTTTTTCAGTATCTCCATTCCTGGCAGACCGGGCATCTTCAGGTCGAGAGTGATGAGATCGACAGGATGTCTCTCGAGAAATCTGAGGGCCGCTGCTCCGCTCGCTGCCGTCGCTACTTCACATGATGGTTTCAGAATCATCCTGAGAGACTCTCTCGGTCCCAGTTCATCGTCGACAACCAATACGGATGGGCGGTCTGTCATGGCCTCGTCCCTACCAAGGGTGTTGCCTGAAGCATTAGCAATAGGTTTGCCAAAAAGCAAGCGGGGTGTATTGATGAGTTTGTATCGTAACCTATTAAGATCTATTAATTTTTTTTATCGGTTGAATGGACAAGAAAGCAGAAGCTCTCGGTTATGCCGCAAGTTTGTACAATTTTGAACGCTTTGGACACGAAAAGACAAGAAAGTCCCTGGAAGCAAAAAGGATTTGCCCTTTGCCCGCTTTGGTTCAAAATTGGACGGTCCGCTGACGGGAAAAGCGAGAACTCGAAAGGGTAGGGGAGTAAGGAAGCCCTGAGGTGTGATCTTAGGTCTCAGATTGCGATGATTTATCGTGAAGATCGATCCTCAATTTATCCAACTTGTATTTCAGGATGCGACGGCTAATGCCCAAACGGGCTGCGGCCTGGGATTGGACATAGTTGGCTCGCTTCATTCCATCGATAATGATGTCTCTCTCAAACTCCTCGATTGCTTTGATCAAGGAGATCTCCCCCCACAGAACCGCATCCTTCAGCCGGCTGATCCGGACGTTCTCTCGGACAGTTACGGGAAGGTCTTCTGGAGTGATGGTTTCGGCTGTGGAGAGCGCCATCACTCTCTCAATGAGGTTCTCTAGCTCTCTCACATTCCCGGGCCAATCGTAACCGACGAGGAGATCCATGGCATCTTTAGATATCTTCCCGGGTCCTCTTCCGTTTTCTCGGTGAAACTTCTTCATGAAATGATGAACCAGAAGTGGGATGTCCCCTTTTCGATTCCTCAAGGGAGGAACGTCTATAGGAACCACATTGATTCGGTAGTACAGGTCTTCTCGAAAAGTACCACCCTCAATCGACTCTTCCAGCCGCTTGTTGGTGGCAGCAATCAGGCGAACATCGACCTTGATATTTTTGGAACCTCCAACGCGGGTCAACTCCCTGTCTTCCAGAAAACGGAGGATTTTTGCCTGGGTCGAGGGACTCAGCTCGCCGATTTCATCGAGAAACAGTGACCCGGTGTGGGCCATTTCGAAGCGCCCGATCTTCCTCTCGTAGGCACCGGTGAAAGCCCCTTTTTCATGGCCGAAGAGTTCACTCTCGATGAGGGTTTCTGGAATGGCAGCACAGTTAATCGTTATAAAGGGCTTATTTCTCCTAGGGCTGTGGTGGTGAATGGCCCGGGATATGAGCTCCTTTCCCGTTCCACTCTCGCCATGGACGAGAATAGTGGTCTTGGAGTCTGCCACCTGTCGAACCACCCTGAAGATTTCCCTCATCTCTTTGCTTTTTCCAATGATGTTATCGAACGCATAGGTGCGAGTGACTTCTGACCTCAATAACTCGACTTCCTTGGCCAGCTCTTGCGTACTTAAAGCTTTCTGAACAATGATCCTCAGTTCCTCGAGATCAAAGGGTTTGACGACATAGTCGTCAGCTCCAAGCTTCATGGCTTTCACAGCGTTTTTTACGGTTTTTGTCGCCGTGATCATGACGACAGGAAGACCTTTGTTCTGCTCCTTGATCCGCTTCAAAATCTCCAGACCATTGATGTCCGGCAGAAGAATATCGAGGAGAACTAAGCTGGGCGATTTATCGTCAATCGCCAGCAGGGCCTCTCGGCCATCTTTTGCTAAGACGACTTCGTAGCCATCCTTGAAAATCCACTTCAAGGATTCGCGGATTCCCCTTTCGTCATCAACAACCAGTAGGGTTTTCTTCACCTTATTTCTCCAAGACTCCCCGAGACGCTAAATCTATCAGCTCTCAAAGCTCGTCTCAAGTAGGGTTAGATAGGGGATTGAGATGTTCGGCTTTCCGTTTCGGCCGAAACCTTCCCCCCCTTCTCATGTCGGGAGACAGGTAGATTGATAAAAAAGGATGACCCCTCGCCCACGCGGCTCTCAACACTGATGGTTCCACCGTGTTCTTGAATGATTTGATGCGCGTTGGACAAACCCAGACCGCTCCCCTTCTTCTTGGTGGTAAAAAAGGGGGTGAAAACGTTCTCGAGATGCTCCTCTGGAATTCCATTGCCCGTGTCACTGATCTCGGCTTGCACAAACGTCTCTCCGGGTTTGGTTGAAATACTGCGGATCTCAACACGCACCATACCACCTTCGTTGGTAGCTTCGATCGCATTAAGTAGAATATTGAGAAAGACTTGCTTGATCTGCTCCCTGTCAATGGCTATTATTGGGAGGTTATCTTCATATTGAGTTACTATCTGCAGATTTTTCTTTTTGACTTCGGTGGAGATGAGAAGAACCATTCCGTCCATGATTTCCCTGATGTCTTGAAGCTCGAAGTGGGGTTTGGTGGGCCTTGCGAATTCTAGAAGTTCGTTCACTAGTGAGGAAATTCTATCAACTTCCCCGGAAGCGATCGCAAGAAAATCCTTTCTGAACTCCTCATCATCGAGCCTTTCGGGAAGAAGTTGCGTAAGAGTCTTGATTGCAACCAGAGGATTTCGAATCTCATGTGCCAGGCCTGCAGTTAATGTTCCGAGAGAGGCAAGCCGATCAGCGCGACGCATAATAGACTCCCTTTTCCTCAAATCTTCATAGAGCCTCGCATTCTCGACGGCAATCGCTGCCTGGTTAGCGAGCATTGACAAAAGCTGGAGGTCATCGTAGGAGTAAATTTTGCTGCTTGCTTTTCGACCCAAAGTAATGATCCCAACGATCTTACCCTTCGAAATGAGGGGAATGCATACCTCCGATCCCATTTGATCTAATCTCTCCAAAACGGAACGGATTCCGGGACTGGACGGCATGTGGGCTATTTCATCCCTGATAATGAGCTCGCCTTTCCTATGAAGCCATTGAACGAAAGGGGCATCCTTTGGAATCAAGTTCCCACTTAGGTCCCTGGTTTCCTCTCCTCTTTGTTCATACGCTTTATATACCCCCTTCTCCTCGTCCAGCAAATACAGCGTCCCTTTTTGAACCCCGATTGCCTGAGTGAGCGTGTCGACGACTTTTTCTGACAAAGATTTTATATCAAGGATGGACAACAATGCTCTGCCGAATTCTCTTACCGTGTTGCGATAGTCGTGTCTTGTTCTGAAAAAAATCCGTTCCAGCGCAGTTTCCATTCTTCTCCTGATCCCAAAAAACAGAAAAACGGTTATGAGAGCCAGGGTAAAGACCACTACGGTAAATGGATAACTGACCTCATGCCAATAAAGTCGTTCTATGAGAACCAATAGAACATACGAGGGAACGAAAAGCGTAAACGTTATGATGCCGTGGAGAGTCCCCTTTTGAATTACGAATTCGATATCCATAAGCCGATGTTTGGCAATCGAGTAAGTTCCGATGATTGAAGCCAAAATGATGCCGAGGGTGCCGAAGGGATAGACCTCCAACCCAAAAACTGGCAAGAAGTTTATTACACCCAAGACAAAACCGACGATTATCGCAAAGAAGAAATACTTCAATCTATTCTGTTGATATGAATCTAATTTCGAATAGCTGCGGATCATGACCAAGACCCCATATCCGATCATGGTCAGTAGGAATAGCGTAAACAGTGGATAAAGTGTTCCGCGCTGAACGCTATAACCCCACACATATTGCCTCACACCACTAACGAAATATGGAGTCCAATTGAAAACAAAAAAAGCTCCAGATATCGCATATGCGAGTATCACGACTAAGCGATATCCTGCAACCTGTTCGACCGAAAAAGTAATGATAAAATGAAAGAAACCAGCTGGAAGGAAAATGAGGCCAATCCGGAAAATCCTACCCCAGAGAAGCGCAAATTCCGGATTTGGTGCGCTCCGAATTCCGTAGACCCCTATGTTCCAGACGGACACGCAGAACAGAAAAAAGGCGAAAGTCTGATATATGCTGCTTTTCCTGTTTCTTATGATGACAAATATCCCGAGGGAAAACGTGATGGCCGCTGCAATAAATAGGGGAATTGTATGAATATCCATGAACGATCTTCTCGGCGTTCAGTTCAGCTTAGTCGCAGAGGTAGGCTTGATCTATGGGATATTATTGAACTCTCTTAATGCCAAGACGACATTGCTTCCACCGAGACCGAAGGAGGTAACCACCGCCGTTCGAACCTCCGCAGGCACAGTTTCACTAGATACGGTCATTCGATCAGTGTCGAAATCCGGGTCCTTGCAGTTCAGAGTTGGCGGTACGACTTTTTCCTTTATGGAAAGGGCTAAGGAAACAGTTTGGATTGCTGCACTGCCGGCAAGCGCATTGCCAATCATCGATTTTATGGCGTAAATCATTATCTTCCGGTCTCGCCTTCCAATTAAGGAGGAGACAGCGTCAATCTCCTTCTTATCAACGTTTGGTGACGAGTGGGCGTGTCCCGCCACAAGATCGATTTCATCTATGGATAGTTGAGAATTCTTCAACGCAAATTCGAAAGCCTCTATGACTTCCCCGGGAGAGGAGTTGAAGACAGACTCGTCGGTGGCATCATTGGTTATACCGTATCCCAAAACTTCAGCATAAATATCGGATCCCCTCTTCAAGGCATGATCTAGAGACTCCAGCACGATAATTCCAGCACCCTCAGCCAGGATAAATCCACTCCGGGTCTTATCGTAAGGACGCAGAGCTTTTCCCGGGTCAGAATTATCGGTGGTTAATAGACCGGCAGCAACGTAGGTGGCAAAGACCGGGCTGAAAATTGGGGCATCAACACCGCCACAAATCATGACATCTTCATTTCCACCCGAAATCCGGTCAAAAGCAGTGGTGATCGCAGCATTTCCCGAAGAGCAGCCGGATGTAAGGGTCATATTATAGCCTTTCGCTCCAAACCTATTCGCGACAGCACCTGTCACCGCGTTTTGATTCCACATTCCATAGGCAAATGGACTCAGCCGTTTCAGCCCCTTTTCATAGAGTAATATGACGTATGTTTCAAGCAGATCAATTGGCCCAATGGTGCATCCCAGAATGACTCCCAACTTGTAAGGGTCCACACCCGCGAGTTCCAGATTGGCATCCTCGACCGCCATCTGAGAGCACGCAGTGGCGAGCTGAGATATCCGGGACATGCGTCTGATTTCTTTCGGGCTCAGAGACTCGTAAGGGTCAAAGTTCCGAACCTCGCCTGCATATCTGCATGGATAAGTGGAGGCATCAAATCGACTGATTTCCCTGATTCCAGACTCCCCATTCAGTGTGGCTTTCCAGAACTTCTCCTTTCCTATCCCATTCGAAGCAATCGCGCCTAAACCCGTTATCACAACTCTGCGCTTCACCATCGTTTTTTGATTCCAAAGTGACTAGTTTTGAACGGGACGGACAATCGTATTCTTCAGCCCTCGTACTGCCTTAAAATCAAAACGCTATTGAATCCTCCGAAGCCGAGGGAGGTTGACATGGCAGTTCGAACCGGTACTTTTCGGCTCTTGTTGGGTACATAGTCGAGATCGCACTCAGGATCCGGAAATTCATAGTTGATTGTGGGATGAACCGTGCCGTCTCGAATCGTAAGAATTGTTGCGATGGTTTCGACCCCGCCTGCCGCCCCAAGGAGGTGACCGATCATCGACTTAGTCGAACTGATCGGAATCTCGTAAGCTCGTTTTCCAAAGGCCGTTTTGATGGCTCGTGTCTCAATGGGATCATTGAGTTTGGTCGATGTCCCATGGGCATTGATGTAATCGATCTCATCAGGCCCAATCCCTGCCTCGTAAAGGGCCATCTCAATGGCCTTGACAAAGGAATAACCCTCGGTCTCGGGTACAGTGATGTGGTAGGCATCGGAAGTCATGCCAAAGCCGATGATCTCAGCGTAAATGGGGGCATTTCGCTTCAGCGCGTGTTCAAGCTTTTCGAGGATCAAGATTCCTCCACCTTCTCCCATGACAAAACCGTCCCTCTCTCGGTCAAAGGGGCGGGATGCTTTTTCGGGGTCGTGGTTGCGAGTCGACATAGCTCGCATTTGCACGAACCCACCGAAAGTTACAGGCGTAATGCAGGCGTCTGCTCCTCCGGTTATGATCATATCCTCCCATCCATTTCTTAGATGGCGGAAGCTGTTTCCGATTGCCTGGGAAGCCGATGAACAGGCGGTGGGAACAGCGTAGTTCATGCCATGACAGCTGAATTTGATGCCGATCGTGGCAGAGACAGCACTCAAGAGGTAGTAGGGAAGGGTATGGGGTGATCCCCTTCTGGGGCCGTGATCCTCAACAAACACCCTGTGCGCGACCTCCAGGAGCTCCACATTACCACCGGCGACTCCCAAGATGACCCCGATTTTGAACGGATCGACTCCACTAATCTCTCCGTAGCGTTTGCCAAATATGACCTCAAAATCCGCATTCTCCAGAGCCAATTTGGTGGCTGCCAGAGCGAATTTAGAGGTCCGGCCCAAGTATCTCGATTCCTTGCCAAGCGGCACGAATTGCTCAGGATCGAAATCATCGACTGGAGCGGCAATCTGCGTCCTGTACTGATTCATATCCACATCTGGAAATTCCAACCTTTTCACCCCTGAAACACCAGCGAGCAGATTCTCCCAATAAACCTCGTTCCCGATGCCAATGGGGGTGATTGCCCCCATGCCGGTGACCACAACGCGATGATCCACGATGCAAGATCCCTTTCTAATGGCCAATATTTGATAGAAACCGACTAGTATTTAATGGATTTTGATAGGAAATGTCAATCAAAAAAGCCAGAGGGGTCAGGAGGACCTCTGATCTCCTGAACTACCGTCACGGTGAGAAGTCTGTCTTGAGCTGCCCCCCGTGAGTCGTGAAGATTCGATAGCGATCCATTCACCTCAACGACCGAGTTTTGGGACATAACCTATTGAAATCAAATGAATTCTTTATTTCATTATTTCGGATCCATGCGATCCTATGTGAGCTCTGTTTGGGTTACCCATCGCTTCGCAACGTCGCTCAGAGACAGGAGGCTCCGTCAAAAATGGAGGATCCCCTCGAGCTTTGGTTCGCTTGAATCCCAAAACCATCTGTGGTAACAATTTAACTGCTGTTGTGAATCACAATGGCCGGAGGGAAATCTGGGATGCACATTGACGAAAAAAAACGGTTTGACAAACGCACCATCGATCGAAGAATTCGGAATGGTTTGATCTCACGCAAGGAATTTGAGACATATCTGAAGAAACTTCCAAACGTGGCTCACAAGATCGACGATGAGAAGGAGGCCGGCGAAAAAGAGAGGGGCCGAAAGGTGAAAGATAAGAAGGGTCCTTGACATGCCAATCTATGAATACCGCTGCGAGGACTGCGGCGAGGAGTTCAGTTTGTTGATCCTTAATCCCAAGGTTTCGACAAAAGTCGAATGCAAGGCCTGTAGGAGCAGCCACACTTCCCGGTTATTGTCGAGATTCGCCTATCACCAGGCTGAAGCCTCCCGTGTTGATGCTTTCGACCCACGCAAGCCGAGGGGTGATTCATTCTATCGGGATGATAGAAACATAGGGCTCTGGGCGAAAAAGAGAGCCAAGGAAATGGGTGTCGACTTAGGGAAAAACTTTGACGAGACCGTTGAGAAGGCTCGGACCGGAAAATTCATGGAAGATTTCGAGAAGTGATGAAGAGGCTCACCTGTCCGATTTGCAAGAAGGAAACCGTTTGGAAGGGGAATCCCAATCGACCCTTCTGTTCTGAACGATGCAAATTGATCGACCTTGCGTCGTGGATCGGAGGTGAATACGTGATCCCTGGGAGCCGGGTGAATCCTCCTCCCTCGGACCAGGGCCAGGACGTCGAGACTGAAGACAACCGAGATCGTCCATAGTATCCCTCTCGAATTTGCTCCTCTTGCAGTACCGGGGAATCCGCTCCAGACTCTGCTTCGAACAAATCCGTGTGTCAATGTTGCTGATCAATCCATGAAGAGGTCTGGAAAAATGAAAATCGTTCCTGCCATTCTCACCGAACAGTTGGAAACGCTCAGGAACACACTCAAGACAGCCGAGGAATTCACGGACTATGTCCAGATCGACTTTATGGACGGCCTTTTCGTGCCTTCAAAGAGCATTTCACCCAAGGAACTCGATGGTATCAAAACCACATTGGCCTGTGAAGCACACATTATGGTTGAAAAGCCGGAGCAATACCTGACGGAGCTGAAATCCTTTGGATTCAAGCGAATCATATTTCATTATGAGGGCGACGCTCATCCCAAAAGCGTCATTACTGCGATAAGGGAGCAGGGCATTCAGGCCGGGATGGCGATCAATCCGGAGACCGATATCTCGGAAATGGAGGATTTTGTCTCACAGCTCGATTCAGTGCTTTTCCTCTCGGTCCATCCGGGATTCTATGGAAGCACATTCATTCCATCGGTTCTCGGGAAAATCCAAAAGTTCAGACAGATCTATCCCGCCACTGAGATCGGGATCGATGGAGGCGTGGGACTCGATAATCTCCTACGAATCAAAGCATCAGGTGTCAATTACGCGTGTGTGGGAAGTCGGATTTTTTTGAGCGACGACCCTGCTGGTAGTTATCGAGAATTCGAGGTGAGGGCCCTGGGTAAGTGAATTAAAGAGAGGGAAACGCCTTTCAGGGCGTAGAGGGAACGATGAGAGGTGGAGAGAAATAAGTTTACATAATATATCTTATCAGACGTTTATTACTCGCATCCCACCAAATACCTCATTACCATGCCGTCCTTGTCCCTGCCGCACCCCATTCCTAGCCAACAATCCCTTCCAATTTCTTTGGGCAATCTTTTGATCCCGCTGAACATTTCCGTTCCGCTCATCACGCCCCGATGGGCCTTGGGGATATCGCAAAAGATTTCCTGGTTTCCCATACCCATTCGAATGAGACAAAAGACTCGAGTTCTGATCCAGCCCCCCTGGGATCGGTTGTTCCCGAGCAGGTATTCGTCTCCAGAGGAAAAACAAAGGCCGCCAGAGCAATCTATTTAAAACCGAATGTTTTCAATATGTTATATACAAAAATATCTTTTTTTTTGAGAAAAAAGTAAAGACTGGCTCCTTTGCCCACGTTGACATGGCCCCCATTTTCGTCTCAAAATAGAGTCAAAGAAAAGGATCTTCGCCACAATGATGAGCCGATCTACAAGGATTTCACGTCAAAGGGTTCACCCTTTGAGGAGCACACGGCAGAGGGTTGTGATGCCCAGACCTCGATTAGCCCCTCATTTGGGAGCACTCCTCAGGCGTATTGGTGTGCCCTTCCCTTCCCCTTTTCGTCCTGATCCCTTTCAGCTCGAGGCACGGGAGGCCCTGAGAACCGGAGACGTACTCGTCATTGCCCCAACCGGATCGGGGAAGACCTGGATTGCCGAGGAGGCGATCCGAGGTTATCTCGGGCAAAACAAGAGAAGTTGGTACGCCTCGCCCTTGAAAGCATTATCCAATTCAAAATACGAGGAATTCTCTCGAATTTTCGGCCCCGAAAATGTGGGGATTCTTACGGGTGACAGAAAGGAGAATCCTGACGCTCGTGTCATCATCGGCACAACGGAGATCCTCAGGAATCAGCTCTATGATGCAATGATGGAGGGGCGTGACATTCAGATGGATCTTGCAATCCTTGACGAAGCCCACTATCTGAATGATCCTGACCGTGGCGTGGTATGGGAAGAGGTGCTCATCTATATGCCAAATCGCGTTCGGATACTCTTACTCTCTGCCACGATCGGTAATGGCGAAGAGATCGGAAACTGGCTCGAGGCGGTTCGCAGCGTGAAGTGCCATGTCGTTCAACACGGGAAACGACCTGTGCCCCTCCATCTCCTTTTTCTTTTCCCTGACGGTGAACTATGCACGTTGGGAACCCGAAAGGGCATTCATCCTAAGATTGAAAGATTTCTCGCCAGCCAGAGAGCATCGAAGAGAACCGGTTCGCAGGTGATCCTTCGCTTTGGTTGGCTCATTGATCAGCTCAGGCGGTGGGACCTCCTCCCCGCTATTTTCTTCCTCAAATCGAGGGCAGACTGCGACCGAGCGATTCAGGTGATTCCAGCTCGGTCTCTGCACCGAAAGGATGATTCCGATTTCAAAGAGGACCTTCACACGTTTTTGAGGCAATACTCTTTTCTTCAGGACCATCGCCAACTCCCCTACCTAAAAAAATCTCGTGTGGGTTCACACCATGGAGGCCAACTGCCCCATTGGAAACTGCTTATCGAAGAGATGATGAAGGGGGGATACCTGGACGCCATTTTTTCAACATCCACCGTTGCAGCCGGGGTCAATTTCCCTGCACGGACGGTCGTTTTGGTTCAGAGCGATCGATTTGACGGCCGAAACTTTTCCAACCTGACAGCCACTGAACTTCACCAAATGACGGGAAGAGCGGGAAGACGGGGAAAAGACAGAATCGGGTTTGCCCTGGTTTTGCCTGGCATGTACCAGGATCCGATGCTGATTCATCAGCTCATCGATTCGCCTCCGGAGCCCATCAGGAGTCAAATCCAGATGAGTTTTTCGATGGTTTTGAACCTTCTCCTCTCCCAACGCCCTTCACATATTCAAGAACTTCTCGACAAATCCCTGGCCGCATTTCAGGACCGACAATCCTATCCCGCATTGAAAAAGCGATGGACGCGCCTGATCCAAGAACTGGATAGGATACTCCCCAAGGGCGCGGTCCCTGATGGCGATCCGATCGCGTTTCTGAAGTCCCTCCAGGTCCATGCTAAACTCCGCAATAGAATTCAAACCCTGAAAACAAAGATCGCCTGGGAAAAAAGGGAGTTTCTCTTTTCCCGACACCTGAAGAAGGGAGGACTGTTTGTTGATCGTAAAGGCCGAGTTTATGTCGCCCTTCATACTTTCTATCGCCAAAACAAGCTCTACTGTGGGGCCCAAAAAATCACCGGAGCCATCAAAATCCGGAAAAGTCAAATCCGGCTGAGGAAAATCGCTGCAGACGCCATCGACCACCTCCTCGATCACCGGGTGGATATCCCAGAGGATGTTTCTAGGAGGGCCCTGGCTGCGATCTTCGCCGCCATACCTCTCGATCAGCTCCGACCGATCGAAATACCCCCAGAACCCCCCTCCGTGGAAAAGGAAGAGCTGCGAAAAGTCGAAGCGCAACTCGCGGCTCTTTCAGATATCCAACAGCTCCAATCTCAGGTTGGATCGAACAAAAAGGCAAGAGTCCTTATGCAAAGCCTCGAGCGGCTGGCCCTCAGAATCGATGAGCTTCGGCATTACCTTTGGAACGAGTTCAATCGCCATCTTGACTTCCTCAGAGAGACTGGATTCGTCGATAAAAACGATCGCCTCACCGATGATGGAAAATGGGCATCCTGTCTTCGTCTCGATCACCCGCTTCTGATTGCTGAGGGGATCCGAAAGGGTTTGTTCGAAGGCGCCTCTCCTCGAATCCTCGCGGGTTTGATTGCCCCCTTTGTTATGGACAGAACAAGAGATGTCGAAGTTCAGATGAGTGAAAGTGGAAAACTGGGTGAACTCAGGCAAAGATTCACCGAAATGGTCCGTGGACTCAATTCATTGCAGCAGCTCAAACGGCGACGGGCCTTCGAGACGCTTCAAATCCAATTCTGGCCGGCCGCTTCACTCTTCTTCTGGTCAAGCGGTATGGCTTGGGACGATCTGATTCGCTCCATTCCCATTGAAGAGGGGGATATGGCCATGCTGATATTGAGGACAGCGGATCATTTGCGGCAGCTTCTTGATTTGGAGAAAACCCATTATCAGTTGGCGAAGGAGGCTCGTGAAGCCCTCCCTTTGATTCTCCGGGAGCCAGTACTGATTTCCTAGTCCGTTCTACCCCGAAGGGCCTGACTTAAAATAAACCGAAGACCCGCAAAGGAGCTTCTCGTGGACAAGATCTTCGTGTACCTCACTCAGATAAGATGGCAGGATTACCTCGATATGACGGTGGTAGCGATTCTCTTCTACCTCCTGGTCATGCGAATCAGGGGCACGAGGGCATTGCAAATCATGATGGGAATCGTGCTGCTTTTTGTGATCAACTTCCTGACTCGATGGGGCGGTCTCTACGTGACAAGCTGGATTTTTCAATATCTATGGGCCGCCATCCTTTTAGCCATCATCATCCTTTTCCAACCTGAAATCAGACGCATTCTCGAGGAGGTCAGTCCCCTGAAGATGCTCACGGGAAAGAGGAAATGGGCCGGTCCGAACGTCATCAGCGAAGTCGTGGCTGCGGCCTTCGAAATGGCCTCAAAGAAGATTGGCGGCATCATTGTCTTTTCCCGGCGAGACCTCCTTGACGAATTCATTCAAAACGGAGTCTCCCTCGATGGGATTGTCTCAAGTCCGTTGTTGCAGAACATCTTTTTCCCACCCTCCCCTCTCCATGACGGCGCTGTAATTGTTCGGGAAAACCGGGTCTTCAAAGCTGGATGTTTTCTTCCCCTCTCTGAAACGGCTCACATTCCCCAGCACTTGGGAAGCAGACACCGCGCGGCCATTGGCCTGACCGAGCGATCCGATGCGATCTGTCTCGTCGTCTCAGAAGAACGGGGTGAGGTTTCTCTTTGCTACAAGGGCAAGGTGAGATATTACACGAACCCCAAGAGTACCGAAGACAGCCTTGGAAGATTTCTCCGACGCAATGGTCGCGACAAACAACCCACCAGGTGGAAGGCCGTGTTTCTGGAAAATATATGGATCAAGGCTTTTTCCGTGGGTTTTGCCCTATTCTTTTGGCTCGCAGTATCCGGTGTAAAAACCTCAGAAATGAGTTTAAATGGTGTAATTGAATATATTGGAATTCCAAAGAAAATGGCGCTTGCAACGGGTTGGACAGGGTCAGTAGACCTCCGAGTCAGAGGGTCAAGAGGGCTTCTTGCCGGAATCTCATCAGAGAATGTTCGCGTACGTCTGGATCTGTCAGACATACGGGAGGGCACCAACTTCGTGACCGTTGAGCAAGCTGACATCGAGGTTCCACCGGGTGTTCAGATTACATCAATCAAACCCTCTGTGGTGAAACTCGTCCTAGAACGGATTGAAATGCGTAAGTACACTGTGGATGCGGAACTCGTCGGGAGTCTTTCGAGCGGCCTTACGCTCGAGTCTGTCTCGATCGAGCCACCTGAGATTCAAATCGAAGGTGCGAGAAGCCAACTGAATAAGATCGAAAGAGTGGCAACCGAGCCCATTTCTCTCGCCGAAATTTCGGACACGAAACGGTTTACCAAATCGGTTGTTGTCGTTCCTTCAACGGTTATCCTTACCGAAAAGGGTCTGCCAAAGGTGACGGTCACAATCAAGGTCAGAAAACTGTGACGCGTCGCAAAACCCCTGAATATGAAAGGTTGAAAGGAGCCACTGCCCCGGTTGTAAAATTCTCCCCACCCGGGGCCTCAGCGGGCCTGGATTCTTCCCCGCTGAACTCCGGGCTCACACTGCCTTTCCCGTTCTCCTCTTTCGCATCTTCTCGAGACGCTTTATATGTTTTTTGTTTGCTTTTTCCTTCCTGCGATACTCTCGAAAGGATCGGAGATGGNNGGATTGTGATTCCCCGTGACTGAGCAAGCGATGGATGCGCTTTTTGTGGTAACGACGCTGGAGTAAGTTCAGTAGGAGGGAGATGAGGAAGAACAAGATCGCTACCAGAAGTGCCAATCTCGTGATATCCAATGGAATTATCATCTCATCCATCTGCAGCAGGATTGCCAGGAACCAAATAATCTGTTACTCGATGGCTCGTTACAAATGAAAAAGAAGAATGTGAATTAGGTGTGTCTTAAAATGTATTATGAATAGATAAAATTGCGGAGGATTTTCCCCCGCCAAGCCGACGTATCTTAGTTCTTAAAGTCGGGTGTGCGCTTTCCGAGGAAGGCCGAAATCCCCTCCCTGGCGGCCTCGGTGCAGGAGACTTCTCCAAATGCCTCATAGCCGGCCTCTAAGGCTTCTTCGAATGATGGCGCCTGAGCAGCGCGCCGGATGGTATCCGTGATGATCGCCACCACTCGGTCGCTCAACCTGAGGTTCCCAGCCATTGGGTTTTTGAGGGGAGCAACAGGGGGAATCTCCACAGGCTGATCCGGGACTCGCTCCACCTTTTTCTCCATTTCTCTCACCTCACGAACCGCCACTTCCATCAGACTGCTATAATCATCTGCTAGGGTGGAGACGATTCCAAGCTCTTTCGCTTTTTGTGCCGTCAGACGAGTGGCCAACCGGAGCATCTCATGAAAAACAGCCGAGCCCTGCGGCCATTTTCGGTATGGAACAACCAACCCACCGATGCCAGGGAGTATCCCCAGGGTCACCTCGGGGAATTGGAACCAGGCCTTACTTGTGGCAACGATCTTATGGCAGCGAATGGCTAACTCGAAACCGCCTCCCAGGGCCATTCCGTTGATCGCGGCGACGACGGGTTTTTCACACCCATCCAAATAGCGAAGAAGATGAGACGAGTCCCTGCAGAACTGTGCCGAGCCTTTTGAATTACCGAGGACTTCAGGAAATTTTCCAATTTCTGTCCCTGCACTGAAGGCCCTATCCCCATATCCGGTGATCACAAACCCCCGGACTGAGGGATTCGACTCCTCCTCTTTCATGACCGCAAGGATCTCGGCATTGACCTCTTCGTTGAGGGCGTTCATGACCTGGGGCCGTCTGATCGTGATGATCTTGACGCCATTCATATCGTCGACGAGAATGTTCCGTTTGAAACCCTGGTAGTCGCGATAATCCTGCTCCATCCCTGGCATCCCAGGCCTGGCTTTTTGAAAATCATTGATGATACGTTTGACCTCTCCCTCTCCCAGATCCTTCATAATGTCAAAGGGGCCTCTTTTGAAACCCAGAGCAATCTGGCACCCCAGGTTCAGGTCTTCCAAGGTTCCAATTCCCCGGTCAATGACATCAAAGCACTGGGAAAAAAGAACTCCCAATAGGCGGCTTCGAATGGTGGTGGCCAAATCAGGATCGATCTCAACGGTCTCACCCGGCTTGAGAGTCACCCAATGCTCAACCGACCTGAATATATTCGCAGGCCGGTAATGTTCTCCCTCCTCCATCTGAAGGGTGTTTGTTTCGACAACAATCGGGTTTCCTCGGGCCAAATTCAGAACAAAGAAAGGACCTGCAAACACAAACTCCCGGGCAACCTGATCAATTTGTGCCGCCGTTGCCACGTCGAGGAGAAGGCCTGCATCGTTGCACCAATTGTCGAATATTCTATCGAGAATAAAGCAGATTTCACTTTGGGAAACGATCGGGACCTTTCCCGTGATGCAGAACAGCCACCTCAGATAGTCAACGACCTTCCGGTCCACAGTCTTCCACGTGATCACCTCAACGGCCGGGTTTCGCCAAGCAGGAGCAAAAAAATGGGTGATTGTGGTCCGCTCAGGTTTTTCCGCCTCTGAGAAAATCCGCTCAGCAGGAATCGAGCTCGTATTGGAGCCAATGATGGCATCTTCCCTGACCAAAGCCTCCACCTGTGCAACAATCTTCCGTTTGATCTGAAGGTTCTCCGTAGCCGCCTCAATCACGAGGTCTGCATTCTTAATCTCCTTGTAGTCGGTCGTATAGATAATATTTCTGCCAACCCTTTCCGCCTGATCCGGTTTCATCTTTTTTCTGGTCAGGGCCTTCTGAATGTAGCCCTCGATCCTTTTTCTCGCGTCCTCCAGAGGCTTCTCGATGACATCAACGAGTACGATGCGGAGATTGGGTAACGCGCTTTTCAGATAGTAGCCGATGTCCGGGCCAATCGTTCCAGAACCGATGATAGCGATCTCCTGAGGGAGCGGTCGCTCGGGTCTGTCAATCACAGGGTTTTTATGATGAGGATACAGGTCCACATTCATCATACTCCCTCCATCGAACACCAGCGTCGAATGAGTGAAAAAATGAACAAAAGCCACAGGCAATGTAATCGGAAACAACTCACTTGTCAACGGGTTCCTGCCCAAAGCCCTTTCAAACAATTTGATGAGGATTTTGCAAGAGTATTTCGCCAGGAAATGGGAATGGAAGCCCTGAACCAAAAGTCGTTCCTCGCGGTCCGCTGTCCGTGGTTCGTTGCGGAAAGATTAGGATTTGCGAATCCACGGCTATTGAAGTAACGGGCCAAGGGAATCCCATTTTCAATCGAATGACGTGAACTGANNNCGAAGAGCGCCTTTTTACGCTCTCATCCAACTGAATGGGAAAAAATTGATTTGGGCAATAAAGTGGAGTTTCCTCAGTTTTGTGGACGCTCATGGCCCTGAGGGACGTTTGCGGAACCGTTGGGGGACCTATCGAGGGCGAACAGAAAGGGGAAAACCCCGCCTTCAGAGCGGGGAAGGGGCAAGAATTCCCCACCTGTCCCGCCATCTCATTGTTCCCGCCAGCCAAAAGCCTCTCCAGCCCGACTAAAAAAACGATCCCGGATCCAAAGGTTTGGATCTCTGGAGCCCACAAAACCGACAAGTAGAGAAATCAGAATTGATTAAGCTTCTTGGGGTTTCTTACCGATATACCTGATAGAGCGAGAAACTGGACGAAGGGCTTCGATGGATCCAACGATTCTTGTGGTTGATGACCAAAAGGTCATTCTTGAGTTTCTCAAGAAAGTCCTCGAAAAGGAGAATTATCAAGTTGTCACGGCTGAGACGGGTGAGGAGGGCCTCGATCTGCATGCACGGTACCACCCGGACCTGACGCTTCTAGACATTCGGTTGCCCGATAAGAACGGCATCGATGTCCTGAAGGCGATTCGTAAGAAGCATCCAGAGGCCCTTGTCATTACGATGACTGCTCATTCGGGCATCCAAGGTGCCATAGAGGCGATCCGCCAGGGAGCCTACGACTATCTCGCCAAGCCTATCGAGGTCGAATCCCTTCAATTCACGATTCAGAAAGCCCTTGAGACGATCAGCCTGAGAAGAGAGATTGGCGCGATCCATGAAAATCAAAAGAGTAAACATGGATTTGACCGCATTGTTACACAGAGCAAAAAGATGCGCGAGATTCTGTCGATCTCAGAAAAAGCTGCGACCAGCCAATGTTCAACGATCCTGATTCAAGGGGAGAGTGGCACTGGAAAAGAACTCCTGGCCTCTGCAATTCACTATAGCAGTCCAAGGGCAGCGGCGCCCTTCGTGATTGTTAACTGCACGACCCTCTCCTCCGAACTTCTCGAAAGCGAACTCTTCGGGCACGAGAAGGGTTCCTTCACCGGAGCCATTCGAAAGAAACTGGGAAAGTTCGAGACGGCCCAGGGTGGCACGGTCTTTCTCGATGAGATTGGAGAAATCGATCCCACGCTTCAGGTGAAGCTGCTTCGAGTTATCCAGGAACGCGAATTCGAGCGCGTGGGCGGATTAACAACCCAGAAGGTCGATGTGCGAATTGTTGCGGCCACCAACAGAAATCTCCAAGAGGAGGCGGATCGTGGAAATTTCCGCGAGGACCTCTTCTATCGGCTCATGGTGATCCCCATATATCTTCCTCCCCTCCGTGAGAGGAGCGAGGACATACCGCTCCTGGTAGAGACCTTCGTTCGCCAGTTCAGTCGCGAAATGAAACAAGAGGTCAGGCATGTGAGCCCCGAAACCATGGACCTCCTGGTGGATTATCAGTGGAAAGGGAACATTCGAGAGCTCAAAAACATTCTTGAGCGAGCCGTTATCCTCGGAGACGGAGACACGATCACCCCTGAACACCTTCCTGATGAGATGCGCTACTTTGACAGACCCGCAACAATCCCAGACAGTCGTCACTCCAACGAGATTCACCCGCTACAGGACATGATCGTCGACTACATCCAAAAGACCCTTGCTGCCACGGGAGGAAACAAAAGCGAGGCAGCTCGGCTTCTTGGGATCACTCGCCAGAGACTGAAGCGCATTTTGCACAATAACGCCGCCAGTCCAGCTTGATCCTGGTCGGGTTACGGTGCATCGGGCGATCTCCGCGGATCGTCATCATCCTGAAAGGGGTGATCCTCTTTTTGGGAAACTCAGGAAACCCATGGGCCTCGTCCGTGAGAAGCATGTCAAAGCCGGTCTCTGCCGGTAGGCAGCCTCATCGCTTCGAGACAGAGGCACTCCTCCATGCCCTGTTGACCCAAGGGCAGACAAGAGAGAAAACCAGCCCCACGCCAATGCCGTAAATGACGTCAACGCCATAATGGTACCCGTTGTACACAGTAGAGATGGCCAGTCCTGTGATCGTCAAGGCAAAAGCATAGGCATATTTCCCATACCGAATGGCAAAAAACAAAACAACGACGGCCACGGCCACGTGAGAACTGGGAAAGGCTCCGCCTTGAATGGCGCCTTTGAAAAAGAGCCACTGTTCAAACCGAGTCAGGGGGCCGCCTTGAAGTAAAACGAGCGGAAAAGGAAGGACTTGGGGGAGAAATATTGGGCCTGCCACGGGCATAGCCAGGTAATGGAGAAAACAAAAGAAAAAGGTGATACTCGTCGTAAAGATGAAATCATTCAAAGGGTTCAACTCTCGCCCGAAATAGAACATGAAGCCAAGAACCGGGATGAGAAAATAGTAGGTCATGTAGAATAGTGACATGACTTCGGTAATCCAGGGATTTGCCATTCCCTGCAGCCATGCAGTCGGGTATCCGCCAAATACCGAATTCTCAAGGCTCACGACCCAATGATCGAACATGATCGGTCTGAAGAGATGGATCAACTGGCCCACCTCCTCAAAAAGAAAGACATAGAGAAAGGGGACATACCAGGTTCTGCAAAAAAAGGTGACGCCGTTGGGCCGGCGCGCGTTCATGAGGAGAATCAGAGCGCCCATGGCGAAGTATCCACCATGGATGCTGAGGTGCCATAGGGTGATTGAGGTTTTTCTCGAGAAATAGGCGATGAGAAGAAAAATCATCGCGAGGTAGAGAAAAAAGGAGTAGTCGACCAGTTCAAGGGGACGCATATTTGGCGATTGGGCGATCAAATGGGCCTTGGCCTTTCTCTCTGGACCTTTCAGATTCTCCTCCTTGATATCTTTCAGCTTATATGCCATCGATGGCGATGACTGAAAAAGGGCAGGCCTCTCAGCTATCTGTCCACCGCTGCTCCGTCCATGCCATTTCCCAGAAGAGATACTCCCATCGACAGGAGAATTTGAAGATCTCCTGAAGCCTTTCCAATTTCTGAGGGGGAAGCCCCTGGGCTAAGTGATTGATTTCTTCTTTGATGGATTCAGTGAACTCCCAGAACTCTGGGGATGCATAGGTCTCAATCCATTTGGCATAATGCGCATGCTGGGGAAGCCCCTTTCTCTTGAGTCGCCTTCCGATTTCCACATAGCCCCACGCGCACGGAAGAAAAGCCGCGAGAAAGTCCAAAGAGTCGCCCTCATAGGCAATCCGTAACAGGTAGCTTGTATAGCCGAGGCAATTTGGAGCCGGTTCGGTCGCTTCCAGGTCCTGAGGAGAGAGGTTAAAATCCGCGCAGATGGCCCGATGGAGATCCATTTCAACCTGTAGCGTCGTTTGGAGAAGCTCTGATAATCTACCCATTGATTTGAGGTTATGGCCCTTGGCCACACCCAGTGCCAATAATCGACAATAGTCCTTCAGATAGACATAGTCTTGGGCCAAGTAGAACTCGAATTTCTCCTCACTCAATGTCCCAGAGCCAATCGCCTGGACAAAGGGATGATAGTAGTTGGCTTCCCAGATCTCGTGCGTGTACTGACGCAGCCTATTTGTATACTTCATCGTTCCAGACCTCAAGGGATGGTTATCCGAGCTGTTTCGGTTTGAAACCAATTCGATCAAAGGGATTGACGACGCTGGTGGTAATATTGCGGAGATGCGAATGAATCCGCTTGAGCCACCGAAAGTACAGGGCCAAAGAGACGGCATTGCTGCTGCTGATAAGCTTGTCCTGCCCCTTTATCAGTCCAAAAAGACACTGATCACAAAGCCGACTCACCCATTCGTACTCTTTCAATAGCGCTTGAGCTGCCTCTTTGTCAGCCCGCTGAAAACAATTCTTGGTACGAACGAAACTGTCTTCTAATGCGGCTTCCACTCGCTCAAGATCTTTCTCATATCTTCCACCATTTAACATGGGGGGATAATTCTTTGCCAACTCGACAATGTTCTTCGTGTAATCTCCGATCCTTTCAATGTCTATAATAATACTCACGAGAACCAGGCCAGAGGGCAGTTTCTCCGTTCCACTGACCGCGAGATGGTTAAAAACATTCCGGCGCACTTCGCGCTCATACCGGTTTACTTCGACATCTCTATTGTAGATGTCGATGTCCACCCGATCGTGATCCGTATGCCGGAGGATGCTCTTTGCCCGTATGAACATATCCCGGGTGATATCCAACATGAGGAATGAACGCTGGTAGGCAAGGTCCATGAGTGTGTCTTTCTTGAAAATCGACAGTAATTGTCTAAGCATTTTGAAATCTCCTTACCTCAAAAAGTAGAAACCGATGAAGGGAATGATGAAGAACACGATCGCAATATAAGCAAAGGGGATGACCTTATTTCGAACTGCGAACTCGGCAAATCGACGCGCCATGTGTATCGGAATGAATCTCAGGGGCCACCAGAATATTATGCCACAGATGTTGAATAAGAGGTGAGAGAACGCGACAGTAATGGCCGCTAGGTTTCCCGTAACCAGAGCTGCCAGAATGGCCGTAATCGTTGTTCCCATATTGGAGCCGAGTGTATAGGGAAAGATTTGCTCCAGCGTCAGGATTCCAGCTCCTGCCATCGGGACGACCAGGGATGTCGTAATGGAACTACTCTGCACGATCGCTGTCAAGAGCAGTCCGACCAACAATGCGCGAGAGGCCGTGCTGAACAAGTAGCGATCGAACCACACTTCTGCCCGGGTCGCAACCAGTGCCTTAAGGGAATCAACCATCTTCTTTAGCGAGAAAAGAAGCAAGAACAGGGAGATGATCAGCAGAATCGATGGATGAATTCCGATTGACTCTCTCATCAAATCGACCAGCGGATGGGTCAGGGCTTTCACGGGGCTCAGGAATTTGAGTCCACCCATATCCTGGAAGTGTCGGCCCATGAAAGCGGCTGAGACCCCCAGGAAGTTTGTCATCATCTGAATTGGAAACAGGATTAGGACGGCGAGTAGATTGAAAAAATCGTGGACAACCGCCGCAGAAAACGACCTGGCAAACTCACTGCTACGGTTCACCTGTGGCAGGGAAGCAAGGGTATTGGTGATCGAAGTACCGACATTGGCCCCCATAATGATCGGAATCGCAGATCCGATCTCCAAAACACCTCCTCCAACCATTCCCACCACGAGAGAGGTGGTCGACGAGGAGGACTGAATAATCGAGGTCGCCAAGATGCCGATGAATAGACCGACAAAGGGATTGGCTGTCATCTGAATGAGGGTCTGCGCAAAGCCCCGACCGAACATCTTAAGCGACGTCCCCATCAGTTCCAGGCTAAAGATGAAGCAGTAAACGAAAATGGACAGTTGGATGAGCTTAATGAGAGAAGCGTAACGTCCGTACCAGGCTCTGATCTCTATCATCGAGGCACGAGGGGTAGGCATTGTTGGGTAACATACCAGAATTGAAAAAGGCTGACTAGGAGGAAAAAACGGTGGTTGAGCCGCGGTCTGACTTCCCACCTTCTGAATCAGGGTCCAGTGTCGCAGCCAACCGTCTTGCAAACCCCCTGACTGCAAGGAGGGGATTCCGGATTTCGTGGGCCACGGCCTGGAGGGTGCGGGTGATAAGGGCTCTCCTCTCATTTCCCGCGCCAGGATTCGCAAGAGATGGCAGAGCGCCTCGGGTTATTGATTCCGTTGCGGCTTCACCCTTCTGCCTGTGGTCCACTCCAAAACGCGTTCTCTCCTAACCCAAGAACGACTCAAGGGGGTAGGTGTGAAGTTCACGAATTTCTTCTCTGCCCTTCAGAAAGAAATCAAAGCATATTAATAACCCTATCTCACAGGTCAGACCGGCAAGGAACACCTCTTCGGGGTCACAGGAGCTGATAATAAGGGCGAGGGATCGCGATAAGCCCCTGGCATCGGGAGGATTGCCAGAATTGCTCGTAGTCCATTGGCCCAACCGCGCCCATCGGAAAGGTGTCTCGTAGCGACAAGGACCGTAACATAATCCGCAGCTTGTCAATTCCAATCCTCAGGAGCCCTTGGTCTAGGGTAGCGGCAGGTACGATGGTTTGGAAGAGCGCGCTATTCGCATCGCGAGGGATGTGTCTTTTTCGATGAGATTTACGAGATTTTTGATAGCACCTTGATCGTCGGACGCCATTTCGATGAGTCTTATGGCAATAAGAGACAGGGAAGGAAGGGAATACCCGGATTGAATTCTCTTCAAAAGGTTTGCTACATGATCCTTTTTCATCCTCAGTCCCAGAGAATGGGATTGCCCATCCGTGTTGGTCTACAAACCAATATTCCTCAAAGTCAGCATAAGCAGAGACTCTTGTGTCTCTGCATCCTACTTATCGGAAAGATTTGGGAGAGATATGAGCCATTTGTTCAAAAGGGGGGGAAGGAAAGCCCTTCCCTGTCGGCTATGGCGAGAATCAGACCGGCAGTCCCAGTCATCATGTTGTCTCCCATGGGGGCTCCAAAAACGATATTGTCGATCCCCACATGCTCCAGAATCTTACGCTTCGGACCCGTTGCAAGGATGAGTTCAATCTGTTTGAATCCCACAGACTTTCTGACGTAGGCCCCGTGACCTCCCTCAGATCGAATCTTGGGGTGAGAAAGCTTTCCATCAGCGAGATCGATGATGAGAGACTTCAAAACCGCGGGGGTGATGTCACTCGTGTGATATTCGAAGAAACCGCCGATCTCGTCCCCCACAACGAGAGCACCCAGGGTATGGGAGGTAGCAACATCCAGTACAATGATGGCTTTCTTCTTACGAGCCGCCGGATCGCTCGATGCTCCGAGAATGGCCGCCATGCCCGTATCCATGACATATACCTTACCCGATGGAAAGGACACGCTATCCATTGCCACAGCCCGCATCCGACGGAGATACGGGGCGATCCGATCAGACGCAAATAGGAAGGCCGAGGGCTTTGGAGACACCTCAATGATCTCCCGAAATATCGTGTGACGAAAATCGAGGGTTGAAATCTTTGTCCTCGGAGTCCCATGGTCTTGAACCGCGATACCCAGAAAATCCACTGCCGGCTCAATTCCCATTGCCCTGAAGACGGTTACGAGATCCTTCGCGGGTACGTCTCCTGTTTCAAACCACGAGACGTTGTGGCTCTTCCGTTTTTTCTGAGCCACTCTCTGGGAAATCAGCCTCACCCCGAGGTTCCTGACTTTTTCCATCCGATGATGAATGGTTTCGGCAGCGGACCGCGTCATCATGACCGTGCATTCGGTAGCCTTTTTTCTGATCACCTCGCTAACTGGACCGCCTCCCATTTGACGCCCTGTAATGACGATCTGCTCGCTTTTACAGGTGTCTATCCTTTCGGCAAGCACTCGGGTGGGCGATTTTGCGACGAATTTAAACTGATCTCCCGATCGCGTATCCAAAAACATCGCATCCAAGGTACCGGCGCCCACGTCTATTGCCAGGAATCGAGCCATAGGACCCAGGACCTTATTCTAGGGGTTCTTCATGGTCTTTAAAGTCAATGTTTCTGTGCTGACGACAAGGAACTTCGAAAACGAGCAAGCCTTTCCAAAGTCTCCTTCTGAACCCTAAGTTTGGCGTATTGTAGCACAATTTGTTTTCCCGAAGGACGAAAATATTGGCGACACGACCACAACCCGACAGTAGGCTCTCGAGAGGTTCCCTCATTTTTTGGGGGAACCTGCTGTCTCTGAGCGACGTAGCGGAAGCGGTGGGGACCCTTCGAGGATGAGCAGGAAGGGGGGAAGCCGCGCCTTTAGAGCGCGGAAGGAGCAGAAATTCCCCACCTGCGAATCCCGATTTGGGTCACCGCGTGCGCTTGGGAGCGAAGGGATAGTAGGCCCCCACTTGAGAACTCGGAAATATTCAAAGAAATCTGTAATTTGTGAGACATGTCCTTCGGGAAATGGGGGAACTCCTCTGGGCTCTCCAATTGACACCTATAACCCTTTTTTTTATAATCCCGCTATTATTCAAAAGCGGGTTTTGATCATGATGATGGAACACAGGAAAAAGAGGGAAAACCCTCTCAACCACATAGCAAAGGATTACTTCGATTACCTTGGAAGGCACCTCCCCCAGCAGTGTGCGAGTGATGAATTCTATTTCCTTCCCCGGTCTCAGATCGCCATCGAATTTCCCAACCGTTTGGACGATCTTACCCCAGAAGGAGTTCAGGAGCACATTCAGTCTGTGAAGCATCTTTTGGGCAGGATCTCGGAGGCGCGAGATGAATTGGAGGAGGAAATCGATCGGCTCCTCCTCAGGCAGAGCATGGCGGGTTTCATCAGGGAATTCGACGATGCCCGGGGTTGGCGAAATGACCCAACCCTCTACATCAAGATTCCCCTATTTGCAACGGATCGGGTCCTCTCTCATGATCATGACCCAACGGATCAGGTGAGATCGCATCTCTCGTCTATCCTTAGTCAGGTTTCATCATTTCTCACCATTGCGATTCAGAATCTCCGCGACCCATCTGAGATCTCTATCCAGGTCGCTGTTGACATGGTACAGGACGCAATGGACTTTTACAGGCTCAACGTCCCGACATTTATTGAACAGAAACTGGGTGGGGATAAGGAGGTTCTGGCTGGAATTGGTAAGGTTTTGGAGGCATGGGAAAGATTCCGAGAAGACTTGGTCCGACTCTCCTCGAAAAAATCATTCACCATTGGAGAAGACGGTCTCGAGGGTATTCTGGCAATCAGCTGGGGTTATGCGAGACCGCCTCGGGAGGTTCTGGAGATCGCTCAACAGGCCTATGTTGAGACTCAGGAAAAAATCCGCCGTTTTGCCAAGAAAATCGACAGCCGGAAGAACTGGAGACGCATTATCTATGAGCAGCCTCCCTCTATTGATTCACCTGTGGAGGTGATGGGTCTCTACCAACGGGAGGTCTTCAATCTCCGTCAGTTTTTTTACTCCCGAGACGTGATGAGCTTTCCGTCTGGAGAGAGGGTGGCGGTCCTCGAAACCCCCTCCTATCTGGAATCCCTCAGGGCTACCGCATCTTATCGAGCCCCCTTAACCGGTAACGCCAAGGCCCAGGGAGTATTCTATATCACCCCTGGGAAAGAAGACCTCGAAATCATCGCCGCTCATTGTCCCTATTTATGTGCCCATGAGACTTATCCCGGCCACCACATTTTAGATCATATTCGAATTCATCACACCAATCCAATCCGTCGCCAAATCGAGTCACCTCTTTTTTATGAGGGATGGGCGACTTATGCAGAGCAACTCTTGGATGAGTTGGGATACATTCAAGACCCACGACAAAAACTTGTTCAACTGAAACGGCAACTCTGGCGCAATTTGAGGGCGATCCTTGATGTTGAACTTCACACGGGCAAGATAGGCCTAGACGATGCAGCCGAAAGGATCCATGGCCTCGGGTTTTCTAGCACGAGAGCTCAGCGCCAAGTTCGCCGTTTTGCCCTCACACCAGGTTACCAGTTGTGTTATTTGATGGGATCCCACGAGATTACCCGACTGCGCAAGGAGTTCTCCTCCCGATTGGGATCGAGACTCTTTCACGATATCCTACTCGGTGGGGGCGAGATCCCCTTCGAACGCGTCCGGAAACGCTTAGAAGCCTGTCTGGCCAAGGGGGTTCCGCATGAATCTCCCCAGACGTGATGGAGCGACAAGATGAGAGGAGTCAAGGGCTATCACAGCGAGTGGAACATGGGCAGTCCGGGGGGTTGGGAATATCAGCGGATTGCCCAGATTTTGGGAAGAATGGCCTGGGGACTCGTCTCGAAAAGCACTGAGGTTGGGGTCGATATCGATTTCGAACATCCCCAAATCAATGCCGTACCCGGATTTGCTCGGATGCTATTGCGGGCCCATAAAAAGTGCCATGGGAAGAATCCGGTTCATGCCGTTCTCTTGGCCGAAACAGAGACCCTCGAAGTCGTCTTGGAGAATAAGAACTTTGTGGACTACTTGAACACCCTCGATGGGGTTAAAGCCTCTCTCGCCGGGCCTAGCCATCTCTCATTGAAAAAGGGGAATGTGTGTTGCCGAGGAGAGGAGGCCACTGTGGTTTTCATGGATTTTAACATGAGAACTCTGTTCAAGATCGGCGAAACGGAGGATATTCGTCCAATCAAAAAAGCCATCAGACAGAATATTTTGGTGAACCCGAGGGGCATGGAACCCCTGGGGGCCAAGGGCCTCTTTGAGGTCATCACAGGGAGGTATGGGAACCAATTGAGCGAAGAGACCGTCAGCCATACCCCCTGGACACGGCAGTTCTACTCTCGCAGAACCACGGGACCGCAGGGAGAAACCATCGAAGATCTCGTTTCCTGGACCGAGGCGCATTGGACAGATCTCATCCTGAAACCTGCCCATGGGTATTCAGGGCACGGAATATTCGTTGGATATCAAAGAGAGAATCCCCAGAAACACATTCAAACAGCACTGGATTCTGGCGACTACATCGTCCAGCAGGTTGTTCCACTGGGAATCTGGTCCGAGGAGAGTGTTTGGCCCTTCCTTGAGGAGCGATGTCTCTTTCTCAAAAAGTGGCAGACGGATTTCCGTTGTTTCATCACGGACGAGGGGCTTCAGGGCTTCTTGGCCCGTTTTGGTGGGGTCCCAACGAATGTGGGTTCAGGCGGCGGCATCCAGCCGATTGCTGTTCTCAAGAACAATATGAACCCCAAAAAGGCGGTGGACACGATTAATGAGGCTCTATTCCGACTGGGCTATCAGGCCTTTCTCCAGATCCAAGATGAGGTCAACCAGAGAGCCACTGATATGGGTTTCACCTATCTCATGGGTCCAATCATGGTTACCCTCAGGCCCAGGTTGCTGACGGGTGACCATATTGCAGACCTCAGGCGATACGCTTCCAGGCTGTGGCGCGACGCGGTCGCCTTGGAGATGATCTGGCGGCGGAGACAGCTGGAAGATGTGGTCAGAATAGAGAAAAAGGAAAAAGAGCTGGCCCTCGACCAACCATGGCAAGGGAGTCCTTCGCTCATGGTTTCAGACGGCCTTTTCAGCTTCGGGGCCGATTTGATGGATGAGGCATAGCCAATGGAGAAGGCAGATCCGAATTGGTGGAAAACGCTGTTCGATGAAATCTATCTGATTACCGATGCCCGCTCGGTATGCGATCAGGCGTTGACCCGACAGGAAGTCGATTTTCTAGAACAAATCCTCAAGTTGGAAAAGTCCTGGCCCATTCTGGATCTCTGCGGTGGTCAGGGGCGACACTCCTTGGAGCTTTCCCGACGTGGCTTTCAAGACGTGACAGTGGTCGATTACTCTGCGGTTCTGATCGACCTGGGAAGACAATTGGCCGCGCAAGAGGGGCTCAAAACCCTCTTTCTAAGGAAAGATGCTCGCCATACAGGTCTCCCAGCTCAGCGGTTCAGGGCCATCATTATCATGGCTAGCTCGTTCGGATATTTTCTCGATGAGGGCGAGAATGAGAGGATCCTCGACGAAGCGTTCCGCTTGCTCAGCCGAGATGGATTGCTTCTATTAGACCTTCCCAACCGGGATTACGTTTTGAAGAATTTTCTTCCTCTATCCTGGCATGAAGCGAATCACGAAATCGTGGTCTGCCGCCAGAGAAGACGGGACGAGAACGTTTTGCACTGTCGAGAATTGGTAATTTCCAAGACGGAGGGAATGATCCGGGATGCGCGCTATTGCACCCGCTTGTATAGTCCAGAGAAGATCACGGAAATGCTGGCGTCAGCCGGATTCGCAGGTGTTACGGTTCGAACGAACTTTGTCTCCCATAGGATAGATGGCGACTATGGGATCATGATGAACCGAATGATCGTGACCGCCCGCAAGGATTAGGGTTCTGAACAGAGGCACTGGCGAGGATTTCACGATCGAATCACCAGAACCCGGAAGAGAACTGCTGATCCTCTGAATCGATCACTCCTCATCCATCCAGACAACCTCTCCCGTTTCTATGAAGAAAAGAGCGGCCTTTGTCGCTTCACCGGTCAGGCGCTCCCAGTAGCGTCGGTAGTGCCGCACCTGTGTACCGTAATGGGAAACGAGATGGGCAAGGTTGTTTTGGACCGGGTCCGACTTGTAATCCACAATGACCCATTCCTTATGCTCCGAGAATACCAGATCAATTACCCCCTTGAGGATTGTTTCTCCGGCGCCGACTGTGACACCGAGTTCAGAGCTGGGGACGGTCAAGGCGAAAGGGACCTCGACAAACCGCCTTTTTGCACCACAAGCGCGCTGCCACAGGTCTGATCGGCCCACACCGTCGACCATCCGCAGAATCTGATCCTTCTCATCGAGGGGGAGACCCTCCTCCAGCAAGAGAAACTCCGTGCAAGCCTCCACATCGAGAGCCTCATCCCCCATCAGTGATTCGAGGAGACGATGCAGCATTCGTCCCCACACAACGCCGCGTCCACTGCCCTGGTATGTCGATACACGAGGACCCTTGCCTTCGGCCACCCTCGTGATCTGCATCACTCGGTAGGTCTCCTGGGCAACGGCGCCATACGCTCTTCTCAACCGAGATCTTGCAGCCACCATCTGGCCGGACAATTCCTCGAGAGGAACGAATGGAGGTTTTGTGGCCGAGGCTTTTGGAGACGAGAGTGCCCGATCGATTGATCCAGAAAGTGCTGTCCATGGACCGGATGGGCGGCCCTCAGTACTTTCTCTCAGCCGTCGCCGATGGGCAGAAACGATCAGTGTGTTTCTTGCCCGCGTCGCGGCGACATACAACAGCCGGTCCTCCTCAGCCTTTCGAAAAATCTTCTCATCTGAGACTCTATGATCCCAGTGGAGGGGACGGGCCAGTTCCCGACTTTGGAAGCCCTCATTCCGAACGACCAGAAAGTGGCCCTCGGGCTGTTCAGCCTCCCAGTTGACCGAGAATAGTGGTGCTCGCTCAGTCGTGGTATTTGGATCGGCAAGAAAAACAATGGGTGCCTCAAGGCCCTTTGCTCGATGGAGGTTCAGAATCCTCACTGCGTCGGAACGGCCCGGTTCGACGCTCATCTCCTCCACATCCTCATCCCCTGCCAATTGGGATAGACGGTCGATGATCTCTGTGAAGGACTGTCCTTGCGCCGACAGTCTTCGAGCCATTGTGATGGCCTTGAGAAGATTACCGCTCCGAGTGTCGCCCAACGCCTGAGCTGCACCGTGAGCGATCATGCCCAGTCTTTCGCATATCCGTCCCAAGGCCGCACCAGGCGGCACTTCCCGTACCCACTGCCTCGCCTCTTGAAGTATCGCAAACGCCTCGCCAATCCGCTCACCAGCAGTCTTCGGGGGCTGGGTAAGATAGGAAAACTGACCTCCTGCACGACGGAAATCATAGAGGGCATTGTCGTCCACACCCCATAGATCCCCACGGAGGAAACTCACCAGTGCTACCGGGTCATCCGGGTCTGCAACCGCTCGAAGGAAGAGAAGCAGGTCTGCAATATCTGCTGACTCCCGAAAGGACCTGGCCCCAGAGATTTCGTAGGGAATCCCCTCAGACTCTAATGCCATGGCATACAGGTGAAGACGGTGACGATGCCGCAAAATGATCATGAAGTCAGCCGCCTTGACATCCCGCGGATGGGTCTCCCCCGTTCCATTTTCCTCCAGAATCTGGCATCTGCTGTCCAGAGTCGAGCGAATCCATTGAGCGATTCTGGCTGCATCCTCTCGGGCGATGACATCTGCACGCCGTCCTCGATCTGAGATCGTTTCTAATTTGAAAACCCCTGAATGCTGATCGCCCGATCGGCGGTATGCATCGAGCCGAGCATAGGCCGCTTGCTCTCTCGTGCCTGATTTCGGAAAAATCCCATGAAAGAGCTCATTGACCCATCCGCATATTTCTCGTGTCGACCTGAAGTTGGTTGTTAATTCGAGTACACGGCCACCCGTCCGGAGGATAATTTCTTTGGCGCGGTGGTACGTGACGATATCGGCTCGACGGAAACGATAGATCGACTGTTTCGGGTCTCCGACGACGAAAAGGGCACCTGGGCGGGGACGGAGTTTGCGCCAGTCTCTCTCCCTCGATATTTCACTGGTCAGGTAGAACACGACCTCGGCCTGAATCGGATCGGTGTCCTGGAACTCATCCACGATTAAGTGCGTAAATCTCCCCTGCAGATGTTTCCGAACTCGGGTGTGATCTCTCAGCAGATCGCGGGCAATGATCAACAAGTCCTGAAAGTTCAATTGCCCGGACGCCAACCTCCTCCGACGCAAATCCTCGGCCCCAGGCCGAACAGCGCTAAGTAAGATCGGGTGCAGGTATTCCCGCCATCCATCAAGGGCAGGCCTTACGACGGTATCGCGAAGTGCATCAAAGCGATGTTTCAGTTCTGTGACACGCCGTTTATGGGGCCAACGATTTTGTGTCATTTTCCCGGTTTGATCGAGAGCTTCCATAAGGCGCACGAGATTCGCATCGGCGTTGAAATCCAGGATCCGTTTTAGCCGCAACGCTCGCCGGAGAACAAGCTGCAGTCTGTCCCAGCCTTTGTGTGGAACAGTCTCTGGAAGCTCTCGCTCAACCGAGGTGAGGAACCGGGTCACCTCTTTTCGCGCATGGGCCAGGTTTGGTTTGGGAACGGGTGTGGCAGCGGGAACGACATCCGGGTAGTTTGAGATCACCTCATAGGTAGACCTCAGATCATCCAAATTGATACCCAAACCTGCGAGCTCCTGGAGCACGGGTTTTTCTTCAACGAACATTCGTTGCACGTAGTCGTCCCAGAACGCTCTCCGGAAGGCACGATCCGCGCTTTCCTCCATTTCCTCAAACTCCGGGTCTACACCCGCTTCCAACGGGCGTTCCCGAATGAGCCGTGCGCAGAAGGAATGGATGGTGCCGATAAAGCATCGATCCAGATCCCTGAGTGCATCGCCCAGACGTTTCCGCCTCTCTGAATCTGCTTCTCCGCGATAAGCCTCCTCGAGACTCAGCTGAAACATCTCCCTGAGATGGGCGGATGCTTTCCGGGTAAAGGTCACCGTAGCCAAGCGGTCTGTTCGGGTTTTGCCCTCTCGCAACAGGGCCACCATACGTCTTACCAGGCTGGTGGTCTTGCCCGTGCCTGCCCCAGCCTCAACCAGAAAGGTCGTTTCCAGTTCCTGTTCAATGGCGCGACGTGCCTCCCCATCACCGAGGCTGATGTCAGTCGTCACAATCCATCAACCTCCTCATTGGCTCGAACGGGTTGCCATCTGCTCCTCGATTCTCGAGCTTCATTTGGGTTTGCGCATTCGCCTTTTCCGGCCCCTTGCAGACGCAACGATAATCGCAGAATCCACAGAAATCCGGATCAGGGGCATAGGGAAAGATCCCATCACGCAAGAGACCAAAAAGCGTACCCAGAACTTTTTCCAGCGCCAGGGTATCCTGCGGCTTGGCAATGCGCTGTCCCTCCCCTTTTAGACCCGGAAAGAAATACCCTGACCGAGTTACCCGGCCTTGCTTCTGGACCCGAGCAAGGAGAATCTCTACCGCACGGGCGTAGAGGGCATGCTGAATCTGGCGTCCGCGATTCAGCTGTTTCTCCTCGAGAATGTTGCGGGAACTGCCAGATTTGTAGTCCCAGACTTCATATTCGTCACGCCCCTTATGATCGACACGATCGATCCGTCCACGCAGCATAAAGTCCTTCCCCTCGCCGATATCGATCGATACGGGATCCGGGCTCCCAATCGGTGGGGCAGATTCAAGGCCGGGCAGGCCGAAGGGAATTTCAAAGTAACGGGGCGTCCCTTGCTGGCAGTGAATCTCTTCGTCCTTCAAAAACGTGTAACAAGCAGCAAAGACATGGCTCCGTTGTGTTGTGAAAGCCGCAAGGTTGGGTGGGGGCATTCGATGACGCCAGCGAGTGATGCATTCCTCGGCAATGGCCCTTAGACGCTCCCAATGGCGCGTAAAATTCGGTTTCTCCTCACGTGCGGTGATTTCGGCCATAAAGGAATGGAATATCTCATGTAACAGTATCCCAAACGCCATAGCGTCTAGCCACACAGTCGGGTCACGCCCATAGTCGTCAGGCGGTTCGACCTCCAGCACGTACCGGAGGAAATAGGCAAATGGGCACCTCGCAAGGGCCTCAATTTCTGTGCATGAGACTGGGACTCGGTTTAGCCGTGGATCGATTTCACCATGGGTATCTTTGATCCATCCATCAAATACGGTAAAACGGTCACTTATCCGCTCCGCCTGAGCATGGTAGCCATGAGCTAGCCACGGATAAACGGCTCTGACCATAGCAGCAATCCCCTCATTCGGCCTTCCCAATTCCTTCAGGCGACTGAGCCACCACTCGGTTTCGTCGAGGTAAGTCGTTTGGGACGGGATGAAGCCCGCGGGCGTTCCTATGGCCGACCGAAGCGCGGTGTAGTCCGTCGCGGGGTCATCCTTTAGCGAGCGGTAGATATCCAAGAGAAAAGGCGCTGGAAATTGCTCTCGGTCCTCAATCAAGTTTCTGCATGAGTAACTCATCGTGATTCGCCCNNTCCCAGAAGTGAAAGGCGCTGGGGAGCGATCTGCTCATTAATCACTCTTCGCTCATGATCCAGCAAAATCGGATCTTGTAAGCCGGTCCCTGGATATCGCGATTCGTCCAGACCGAGAATAAAAGTGTACTCCCGACCGCTATAACCCCCGGTGCGAAAGTCGCTGATGTGGAGGTATCCGGGCTCGGGCGTCTGGGTGCCAACATAAGCATTCCCAACCGCCTCCCGCAGCCGTCTGATTGCATCCAGAAAACCGATCCGCATTGCAGGCAGTGACGAGAGTGCCTCAAAGAGTCCTCGCAAGGCCATGGAAGCCATGCCATCGAGTTCATCGGCCCTACGAGAGAATTTCTCGACCAAAAGCGCTGCTGCCAGCGCCAATTCACTCAAGGCGACTCTTCCTTGGGTATCTGGAACTGGCGTTAATGTGAAGAGATCCTGGACGAAAGAGCGGACCGCAGTCACTGCGTTTATCTGCTTCGAATGGAATTCTCGGTCTCTCGGTATTTCGCTATCTTGAAGGTCTGTGCGCTCGCGTTCCCTGTAAACCCGCATCAGGTCATTGAGACATGACAAGTAACGCTCACGCCCCCAGCCAACCCCCGCATCACGAAGAACCCTTGCCGCACGCACCGGTCCTGGTGGGTTCTCGTTTCCGGCAGCTTTTCGGAGATCCACGACGTCTGCTGCCAGGATCCGACTGAGGTTACTGACATCGTAGTCGCTACCGAGCCAGGCTAAATACCCAAGCACTGCCTGACCGGGACGAGAAAAAACCACTGGAACGCCTTCTGCGTAGGTGCAGTTTATTCCGTATTGGGCACCCAGCTCATAGATCAGAGGCAGATAAGTGGTTGGGTCCGTGTAGAGGACTTCGACCCTGTCCGCCTCGATTCCTCTGCCGAGAATTCTTCTGAATACCTCACGGACCTCGTTCTCTTCACCCAGGGCGGAAAGAATTTGCACCGGCAATGCCCTCGCGTTCCAAGCCGATGGATCATCCGCGGCGAGCACATGGATCCGACCACTGGCCAATCGTTCAAGAAAGTCTCGCTCGTGAGAGGAGAGCTCTAGACTTTCTGGAATCAGGAAAAAACCGTTTGTCGAAATCCTCTTATCTTCTGCTTTAACTTTTTCCAGGGCCCGGCGGAGGATCTCAACATGATCGACCAGGTGATTCTCAGCGAGGGAATTTTCGTAGACGCGAATCATGATCTGGATTTCGTGGCCCTTCCGACTATTCTCGAGTAGTTCAGCCATGGGGGTTCTGGGAGAAACCATTGCGACACGCATATCTTCGATCGTCGCCTTCAGGGCCCGGTGAAACCCAGGCTGGTCTCTCAGCTTTCCGAAATACCCGCCAGGGGTGAGTGTCCTCAAACACGTCTGCTCGACCATTGCCAGGGCCTGTGCCCGTGAGACAATCCTGAGTCCTTCTTGCACCAGTTGAGTCTCGATCATGCTATGGGCCAACGTGTGGACTGTCTCAATTCGGAGATTGATCCAGGGATACCCCTCACGGACAACGGTTTCCGCGATTTGATGGCCAATGGCGAGAGAGGGGGAAACGAATATCTTTTCCTCGAGCCGATGGGTATCACAAAACCGTGCGAGCTCCTCTGCCAACCGGTTCATGGGTCCTCTCCATGTCGTGAACCACCTATGTTATCCTATTAAAAACGGCACCAGATTTCAAAGAGGACTTTTCTCGTTTTTTGAGAAAACGGATTTCCCACCGTTTTTGACATTTGGGGGTAGCGTGTATATATTCGGCGGCGAAAACCAAAGAGAAAGAATTGAGCGATGGAAGAATACGCGGACAAGATTCTGAGAATAGAGCTTCCCGTCCCCTTTCCAGTTCGGACCACGAATGTATACCTTGTCATCGACGAGCCAATCACGCTCATCGATGCGGGTGTCAGGACGGATCTCTCCTTCCAGGTTTTGGAAGAGGCCCTTCGAGGATTCGGCTACGGTTTTGACGACATCCAGAGGATTCTGATCACCCATGGCCATATCGATCATTATGGACAGGCGGGAAGGATCGCCTTGCTATCGGACGCTAAGATTTACATCCATGAGAAAGAACATCGAAGGATCCAGTCGATTGGGCAGTTGAGGGGGAACCTTGTGTCGGTGTTCACGCAAAATGGAACCCCCCGAGGCCTGTTGGATGAAACGATCAACTATATGAAATCCGCAGTTCAATTGTTGGCTGAACCTCTGGGGGAAGTTCGTTTCCTTCATGATGGGGATGAGATTCCATTTGATGGGATGGTCCTTCGGTCTATCCTGTGTCCCGGTCATAGCCCAGGATTAACCTGTTTCTACCTGGAGAGGGGAGGCATTCTCATCAGTGGGGACCATCTTCTGAATGAAATCTCGCCCAATCCCGTCATCGATCTCTCCCAGACCGGACCGGGGCCTCAAAGCACAAGTCTCAAGGAGTATCTTAACTCTGTCAAGAAGATCGAGAATCTGAGCGTTTCTCTCGTTCTCCCGGGCCACGGTGAGCCGATTCGAGATTTTAGAGGTGCCTTAAGAAAGATCTTCCATCACCACGAAGAACGACTCGCGATGGTGCTTGCGAGTCTGTCGTCAGGTGAGAGGACAGCCTACGAAATTTCGAGAGAGCTGTTTCCCGATGCGAAATCTTTCGAAGTTTTCCTTGGCCTCTCTGAGGTCTTGGGGCATTTGAGAATCCTTTTCGATGAGGGCAAAATCATCTTTGAAACACGAGGCGGTGTGGACTACTATTCCCAAAATTAGATTGTCTTCCCTTACAGCACACCTTCCTGCCTCATCCCAGAGTGGAGTTTCCTGAGTTTTCAAAGCAAGAAGTTTGTAACCTCCTGATGTTTCATCGCAATCTGGAATCTTTTGAGTGGACCCTCATATCCCTTCGCCTCCTTCTTCTCGCATTGCCCCTTCCCGCCGTTGGCAGACAGGTGGGGACGAGCTGTTGCCCAAATCCCTTTAGACCACTTGTGTCGAAGTCATTTCCAGAGTATTTCACCAGAAAGTGGAAAAGGAAGCTCTGAGCGCGAGTCAAGATTTTTTCGCCTACAAACCTTAGCAAGGCGTAACGGCCGCAAATCCAACTGTCTGAGCCCGAAGGGCGAGTTTTGGATTTGCAGTGCAGCCGAGCTTAGGAATTGTCGAAAAAAGCTTTTGAGCAGCGAAGAGCGCTCCTTTTCCACTTACATCAGACAAAAGTCGAGAGAGGGGATTTCGGAACGGCCCGAGGAATACTGACACCCTTCCACCGCAAACGTCCCTCAGGGACATGAGGGTCCACAAAATTGAGGAAACTCCACATCCCATACACTTGAATAAAGGGTCCAAATGCAATAGGCTAAGTCTTTCGCTCAAACCTCTCGATCGACCCAAGACGACATTGCCATGGAAAAGGACCCGAAGCGGGTGATCACTGCGGATCAGGTGTTTCAATTTTCTTCCAGCGCGTCCTTGGAAAAACTGACCGGCCACAAAGCACACAACCTTGCGGAACTTTTCGGACTCATCCAATCTTGCCCGGATTCGTCTATCTTTTACCACACCTTTTCTGCATTCCGAATTTTGCGAGAGGTTCAGGTGCCATACACCAATGGTTTTGCCATGTGGATATCCGAATCCGTTAACGACGAAGCTCTGGCCGAGAAACTGGCCTCCATAGACTTGACGGAACACAACACCATCGCGAGTCTCAGAGGGCGTATTCTTGAGACGATTGAGGCTCACAAGAAGGAAAACCCAGAGACCTTTCATAGAACAGCAACCAAGCCTTTCTATCTTCTCGATGTGATCCGAATCGTCTATTTAACCGACAAGTTTGCCTACGATTTGCGGTCATTCCGGGATTTGTTACATACCATCAGTGTGGACTCAGTCTATTTTCACTTCATCGAATCCCGTCTCTACACCCAGCTCGAGTCGGATGACTTTTCTCGATGGATCGAAGAGAGTTTGAATCTCGGGGAGTTATCCCAACAAATCAGGGCCATAGACATTAACGTCTATACCCTGGAGGAATTGCGGGAAAAAATCGTTAAGACCATTGATGAATTCCTGGAGAACACAGAGGGATGAGGCCAAGGCTTTGATCGGACGAGGAGGCTCGGGACCTCCTGCAACACCATGAGAGATCCCCGAGGAGAAAGATGACGATTCCCAGTCTTTCTGATTACCGAGAGGTGGTCGGTCGGAACATTGTCGAGGAGCTTTACATCCTGGCCTCCCATGTGGGCCACCGATCGATCAAGATGATCAATTCGACGGCTGTGGGGGGTGGTGTTGCCGAAATGTTGCACCGGATCGTGCCGCTCCTCAATGAACTCGGTGTGAAAGCAAATTGGGAAGTAATCAAAGGAGGAGACGATTTCTTCGACATCACCAAGGCTTTCCATAATGCCCTGCAGGGGAAGGAGGAGTCTTTTCAGGAAGAAGTATTTGGGACTTACCTCTCCTATAATGAGATGAACTTCAGGGCCACCGATTTTGAGGAGGATCTCATCGTTGTTCATGACCCTCAGCCCGCTGCTTTGATCCACTGGAACAAGCATCGCAAAAATAAGTGGGTATGGCGTTGCCACATCGACATGTCTCACCCAAATCCCCAGGTCTGGGAGTTCCTGAGGCCATTTGTCGAGCAGTATGATGCAGCCATCTTTTCGTCACCCCTTTTTTCTCCAGAATTGACGATTCCCCAGTACCGTTTCTATCCAGCCATCGATCCGTTGGCGGACAAAAATAGGGAACTGGATGATGCTTACGTCAATGGTGTCATGGCGAAATATGGGATTCCGAGAGACAAGCCCATCGTCGCCCAGATCTCCCGCTACGACCCATGGAAGGATCCTGTCGGCGTAATCCAGGCTTTCAAGATGGCACGAAAGCATGTGGATTGCCGTCTTCTTCTCGTCGGTGACAAGGCTGCTGACGACCCCGAAGCGGAGGAGATTCTCGCGAAGGTCCGAGAGACGGTCGGAGACCATCGAGAAATACACATCGTCTTTCTGACGACCTCTATTCCAACAGAGATAAATGCCTTCCAACGCGCCTCGGATGTGATCCTCCAAAAATCCCTGAGGGAGGGTTTCGCCTTGACTGTATCAGAGGCCCTCTGGAAATTCCGCCCGGTGATCGGCAGTGATGTCGGAGGGATTCCTGCACAGATCATACATGGGTATACAGGGATGCTCGTTCATTCGGTGGAAGGGGCGAGCCTGCAAATTCGCAGACTCCTGAACCAACCAGAGCTCGCCAGAAAACTCGGTAAAAACGGGCACAAGCGTGTCAGAGATGAGTTCTTGATCACCAAAATATTGAAGAGATACTTGCTCCTCCTGCTCGCTCTTGACCAGGCGGATCAAAACACGATATTTCTCACCTAGTCACATCTCCCCGCGGCCCCCTCAACACAATTCCATCCGATTAGCCTGTCCCTGGACTGTTTTTGTGAGCCGTTCTCAAGATGTCTGACAAGGGGGAATTCGCTCCTTCAAACTGGCCCGTTTTTCGGGCGTGAGAGTGGGGTTGAGCGTCCAGACTGGGTGGGCGTGCGCGTCCCGCTTCTTGATCAAAAGCCACTCGTTTCCCTTGCCCCGTCCTTTGAGGAGGGTTAGTGTGAAGCCCCCCTTGAGTTTTTCCCCTTGAAGAAAAACGGTGATCTTCTCCGCCCTCTTTTCGATGAGGTCATAAGTGCCGCTGTCCCAGATGACCACAGCCCCAGCTCCGTATTGCCCCTGTGGGATAATTCCCTCGAAATCGATGTATTCCAAAAGATGGTCCTCCACTTGAAGGGCAAGACGCCTCTCTGATGGGTTCATCGATGGCCCTTTGGGAACCGCCCAGGAACGAAGGACGCCGTCTAATTCGAGTCGGAAATCGTAGTGGAGCCGCGAGGCGTGATGTTCATGCACCACGAACCGGGGATCCATGCCCTCTCCTCTCTCATAGTATCCCTGAGATGGGACAAATGGTCAAAGAGCATAAGAAACGCGAAAGCCTAGCGGTTGCAGCGTCCGGGTTCTTTATCGTTTCGACTCTTGATCCACATCGCGTGACCAGAAGACAGATCCCCACTCCCTACCAGATATAGTCCCGGGCGATTGTACGCCTGTCTCGCCCAAAAAGCACATGGAAAATCCGAATTTTCTTGAGAACGACTGGGGAAAGTGTTCCGATCGGGACATAAACGATTTTCCGTCCCATCCGGGCAGCGAAGACCTTCATGTAGCTTCTCGGTGGCTTGGATGCCACATAGACCACGTATCTCTCGAACGAATAATCGAGCGCCGCGATCAGGAGTTTTTCAGGCTTCTGATGAAACCAACGGTACTCTGGGTCTGTCCAGACATCGAGCATTCTAAGGGGTGGATAGCTCAGCAGGAATCCTCCGTATTCGCATCGGCATATACCCGGCCCCACCACATTGTCGGCAGGATCGGTTGCATAGAAGGCCATGTCAGATTCCTGGTCATGTTCTCCGTGCCAAGTGGTACAATAGGAAAACTGATTTTTTTCATCGGGATCCAAGATGACGACCACCGACCCCACCGCCCCTCTTACAGTCCTGTTCTCCCTGACAAAGATCCGCTTCTCATGAAAGTGTCTCAATGTCTCCCGCATGTCGATGCCGTCTAGGAGCGAAGCGGTCATGGGAACGATTCGGCTCTGCTCTTCAGACAGAAGGCGTCCCCCTTTTCTCTTTAAAAACTGCCCGTAATTCTCAATGACAATATCCTCAGGCGGATAGGAACAGATACCCTTGCCGTCAAAACCCTTGAGCCAATCACCGGGAAATCGCTCATGAGGTCTTTTCCTCACCGGCAGCCAGACAGGTCTTTGCCGAGGTTTGTGCATTCTCCGCCGAATACGGATTCGTCGGGTCCCGAGAAAAATCTGCTCACCGGAAATCTTCAGGGTCGGAAGACGGCCTCGCTCTTCAACCCACGGATAGAACGATCCAAGACGCCACATGGCGTAGCTGAAGTTGTCATCGATGCAGGCTTTTGCGCTCATCAGAGAGTGATAGAAATCAGGTAAAAGAAGGCGATCTAAGATCGCGTAATTTCTTGAGAATTTAAAGAATGTTCTCTTCTGCCAATCAGCGGCTCTTTCTCCTGTGTCCTGGTGGTAGTGGCGGGCAGCTTCTTCAAAGAGCCTCAGATTCACGCGCTGGCGATCAATCATTTGGGATGAAGGATCGATGACGCGGTGGATCGACCAGGTCACTGCTTCACGAAGGGCCTTCTCTTCAGACGCAATCTTTCCTCCGTCGACAATCCCAAAAGGAGATGCCCTGAGCGTTTTCCGGACGGTAAAACGGCGTCTCGCAGGCTCAGGAGGCAGTTCCCCTCGATGATATTCGTAAATGGCTGAAAGAAATGGGAAGGCACTCAGAACCTCGCTCATGCTCTCAGAATGGAGGTTGAAGATCTGCACGGTCTGGCGCTTGATTCGCCCCATTGGATTTGTTTGAACAAGCGAAAGCTCTCTTCGAACCCCCTCTAAATGGACCATGCCGCATACAAAGAGGATGGAGGAGAACCTGTCTCTAATCTCCTGGAGGCGAAAGGCCATTCCCTTCTCACGGATGCGGTCTTGCGGCGATTTTTCCAGGCGAGGGAGCATGTGGCCTCGGAAACTCTCATAATACGCTCGATGCCCCACACGGAGAATCGCATAAGGATCGGGGAGAGGATCTCTGAAAAGGGGGTACGCGTCAGCATCCACGTCGACAAAAAAGGTGGGAATGTCCCTCTCCTGGCCGCACCGAATCGCCTCGATGAGTGGATCGGCAGGTTCGATGAGAATATAGATCGATTCGCCCCTATCATTCTGATATAGGACCACAGAAATCAAGGGGAGCCGCTCGATTCCCTGCCGGATTCGGTCTTCCAGAGTAGCTGGTAGCTCGACCGCGATGGCCTGGGGGCGGATCTCATCGATGGCGGAACGTACGAGTTGGGCAAATTCGATCCGATAATGACAGATGGGCAGGCAGTGGATGTTGTCTGTCTGTTCGGTGTGAAACACTGGCATGAGATGGGGCCTTGTCCTTACTGAAAAACACTCCTCTCACTCACGGAACGAAATTTCCGACTCGTTCTGAGACTCGGTCATTCGACCTGAACCCGAACGGGCCACTTCGTGTCTACACTCTCCGCCTGTGGCGGATCATAGGTATTGCAAGACCTCTTCACCCAAGGTCATGGAAACCGCGTCACGGAGCGCCTGGGACACGGAGAGCTCTTCTGATTTGATCAACTTTGCGGCATATCGGGCGATGTTGATTCCATCCCTGACGGTATACATTTCGTCATTCTCGTGGGCCCGCTGGAGAAACACCACCACATACTCAAGGATCTCGTCATCGAGAAATGGGAGGTTCTCTCTCAGGATCATCTTCTCCTCGTCTTTTTCGGGAAAATCAATCATGATCTGGGGCTGGAGTCTCGAATGGATATACTCGGGGATCTCATAGGTACTCGCATCATCATTCATGGTGACGGCGATTCGAAAACCCTTCTGGGCTGGAATCTTGATTCCAGCCACAACCGACTCCACATACCGGCGGTCATCCAGGAGGGGTGCGAGAGATGCCCAGGATTTCTCACTCATTCGATTTCCCTCATCGAGAATACAGGCCTCGCCTTTTATCATGGCCGTTACGAGAGAACTGGCAGCGTAAGAGATGGTCCCTCCGGGCATGACCACGGGCGTAATGATGAGGTCTTCAGGTCGGGTGTCCATCGTGGCTTGAAACATGTAGACGGACTTCTTCAACCGCCTCGCTGCCGTGTAGGCCAGTGTCGTCTTCCCGACTCCCGGTTTGCCGAGCACCCTGGGGTTGAAGGGTAGATCTTTATCATCGATGGTCATCCATGCGGCGAGGAGTTGTTTGATGACTTCCTCTTGCCCCACCCAATGGATGTTCAATTCCGTGGGTTGTCCGAGGGTGATCTCAACATCCTCAATGCGAACGCGTTTATGATCGATAAACTCCATCGGTCTCAGCTCCTGGATAATTTTGCCTGTTTCTTAAGGCGAATTATACCACCTCCTCCATGCCACGCAACAGCTTACCCTGTGCTCGATCGATAAGGTATGTACACGGTGACCCTGTAAAACTCCGATCTTGGCACAACATTCGCATGAGATGATAGCGTTTACTCAGCCTTCACGGGCCCACCGAACCCCCAGGGATCATGTTCCCGTAAACTCCAAAAATCTAGTGGAGAAGCCCTGAACACGCAAGACCGAAGCTTTCCGAGATCTCGCAGACATTCCGGAGGTTCCATGAAAAAAGAGCGGGGCGATGTTTACCGGGTCACCATACCCTTTACCGGAGAGAGGTTCTTTCTGGAGCGTTACGACTATGTGATCATCGATGGTTCCAAATTGCTCCACATGGGCAGACTTCTCCCTTACACCATCAAGCCGATGGATTCGCTCTATAACCATCTGGAACTGGTACGGAAGGCGACGAGAACCACCAACACAAAGCCGTGGAGGGGCGCCGAGCGACGGAAATACGGTTGGAAGAACCGCTCCCACTAGCCCACCAGACGCTTGTCCTCTCACTTATCGAGTTCCAACGGAAAATACGAAAGCTGTGGGGTTGGTCCCTGTATGTGGCGCAAAATCCGATTTAGCAGCGTTCCGATGACCCATTCTCGACCTCCAGCATCTTCAACTTCTCATAGATCTCTTTGACCTGACGCCTTGTCTCTTCTAGGGTTCCGCTATTATCAATGATAAAATCGCCCCGCCTGGCCTTTTCGTCGATAGGCATCTGCGCCTTCAATCGATCTCGGGCTCCCTTTTCACTGAGTCCATCCCGCTGAACGATCCTCTTCATCTGAGACTCCGCGGGGATATAGACCACGATCACCTTTTCAAAACTCCCTTCCATCTCGACTTCCATCAACAGGGGGACATCAGCAATGACGACGGCTTGTCTGTTTTTTTCGAGAATTCGGTGCAGCTTTTTTCCATACGCCTCGAGTATTCGGGGATGGACGATACCTTCGAGCTTTCTCCGTTTTGCTGGGTCGGCAAAGACGACACTGCCGAGTCGATCCCGATCGAGGGTTCTCTCCTCTGTCAAGATTTCGTCCCCAAAGTAGCTGACGATGTCGCGCCATGCCGGCTTGTGAGGCTCGACCACCAATCGGCTGAGTTCATCGAGATCGATAATATAGGCCCCCTCCTCGGCAAACATACGAGCCACTGTGGATTTTCCACTGGCGATTCCACCCGTTAGCCCCACAACGATCATCCGTACTCCCTCTCCTGCCCTCTGGTTTTATATCGGAGCCCCCATGGAATGTCAATGAACCGTGTACTCTGGAGTTTCCTCAGTTTTGTGGACGCTCATGTCCCTGAGGGAGGTTTGCGGTGGAAGGATGTCAGTATTCCTCGGGCCGTTACCAAATACCTTTAGAACACTCTGGTCAACGCTTTGCAGGCTTACTTCGCCAGAAAGTGGGAAGGGAAGCTCTGAGCGCGAGTCAAGATTTTTTCGCTCACAATTCTTAGTGAGGCGTAACGGCCGCAAATCCAACTGTTTGAGCCCGAAGGGCGAGTTTTGGATTTGCAGTGGAGCCGAGCTTTAGAATTGTCGAAAAAAGATTTCGGAGCAGCGAAGAGCGCTCCCTTTCCGCTTTCATCAGACAAAAGTCGAGAAAAGGGATTTGGGCAACAGCCCGTCCCCACTTGTCCTGTCCATGGCGGAAGAGAGGGGCAACATGGAACCTGCGGGCTGATACCTGAGAGCTGCGGACTGCAAACCAGAGACATTGCTAACGACGGCTCTTTCATGTATATTCCAGGCCAACTCAGAACACTTCCAATCTTCGGTGGAGATTTTGATCCATGCTCGTCTTCCAGAGAAAACCTTTGCCCTCGATAAGGTCCATCATGTTTGACATGGATGGGACGCTCATCGATTCTATCGATGTGTACCACGAGATCATAAAGGATATCATGGGATCTCTAAAGATGGAGTTGACTCTCTCGAGGGAAGCCGTCTTTGAGTACCTCAGTCAGGGAAAAAACCTCTCCGACGTCATCTTTCCTCATGGTTTGGAAGATCGAGAAGAGGCGGTTGGGCAGTTTAGGATCCTGGCCATTCGTGCATTCAGGGATATCTTCTCAAAGGGGAGAGTAGAGCTCATCGACGGGGTAGACCATCTCTTCGAGGAACTGAGACGGAGGGGATTCTCCCTCGCCATCGTCACGTCATCATCGACTGAGGTCATACGCCCTTTTCTCAAAAAAAAGAAACTGCATCCTTATCTCAGCTGCCTGCTGGGGCGAACCGAGGTCGCTCGGTTGAAACCTTCTCCGGATCCCCTGATGAAATGCATGAAAATCCTCCATGCTAAGCCAGACGAATCACTCTACGTTGGAGACTCGGTGATCGACATTCAGGCTGGAAAAGCTGCTGGTACTTGGACGGGGGGGGTTCTGACGGGAACCTCCGGTGTGGATCGCCTCAAAGCCGAGGCTCCGGATGTGATCTTGGATACGGTGGGAGATTTGCTTTCGGTTCTGTAGAACAGAACCGAGAAAGCCAAGCTTCGCTCCTCAAAAGCTTTTACGAAGGCTCTCAGCCGTCGGTTGTCAGCGGTCAGTTGCTAACGACTCGATCCTTTCGAGGGTAACGGTGATTCGTGAGGGTCTGATGAGAGAGATCCGTGT
>WVXP01000236.1:69117-69697 GCA_011773445.1 Pseudomonadota bacterium
CAGGTGCCCCGTCTTTAATTCCCAGCCCTTCGGGTACGTTGCGGTATGTGAGAGGAGCTGTGAGGCCCACGTCCAGAGGCTGCCGTCCCACAAAAAGGAACCAAGCCAGGATGACAATACCGAAGGCGATTGCCTTTGTTTTCCAGTAATGGGTTACCCATTCTCGGACAGAAACGAGGAAGCTCTTCTTGTGTCTAACCTGCGTTCCCATTGCCTGTTCCAGGGCCTCCTTCAGTCTCGCCGCGTCTGGGTGTGGTTCTATCTTCCCTTCCTGGGCGAGAGAAACAGACTGATTTTCTTCAGAGACCACCACGCCCAGGGCATCACATCTCTCGGTCAGGCCGATGGCCGCTCGATGCCGCGTCCCAAAATGCTGGGGAAGCCCCTCCCTCTCGGTCAGAGGAAGATACGATCCTAATACGCTCAGCCGACCCGCCCTAACGATGGCCGCGCCATCATGGGCTGGAGCCCGCTTCTGGAAAATGCTCGCCAGGATCTGTCGACTCACCTCCCCGTCCAGAGCGACGCCCTCCTTCATCAGACGATCCACCCTGTCTCGCCGCTCCAAGACGATGAGAGC
>WVXP01000236.1:69853-79223 GCA_011773445.1 Pseudomonadota bacterium
ATGTGAGGTATTGAATGAAACCTTCCATCTAGGGGCTCTTCATCCTGGGTGGGATATGAACATTTGTATCTGAACACTTCGAGAAAGTCAAACACCCTGCAAACATTGGATGTTCAAACCCCGTGCCAATTGTAATCGGTGATACTAATGAGCGTGGAGGGCAAAGGCAGCTCCGGGTCAGACGGTACGGCCCAGAGCGACGAAAAGCCAGAAGAGAGCTGCACCATAGAGACCGATGAACCCAAGCACATAGATGACTAGGCGGGGTTCTCTGCTGACCTCTCCCTCTCGGCCTCGAGAATAGTTTCTGTAGACCACAAACAGAGACCAGAAGACTCCGGCCAGGACCAGAAGGAGCTGGAGGGGCCAAATCACACGGAAGCTCGCAAATACGGTTGGCACACCTTGTAGGTGCTTGGCGAGTTGAAGTGTCAGCCTCTCAGCGCCCGGCAGGTATCGCAGCTGGTTGGCAAAGTGACCACAGAGGGCCAGGGGAATGAAGGCGAAACTGTATCTCGCAAAGTGCGCTGGATTTTGCTTGCCCTCGCCGAAGACAAACTCCCCCGACCAGAAAATGACCAGGGAAGCGCTGATTGTCAATAGGATCAGGGTTGTAAACGCTACTATTCCGGAGCCGCGGGCGAAAGGGAAAATTCTCCAAAATGAGAGCTCGAACCCGTACAAATCTGGAAGCACAGCAGCAAAAACGAGGGTTGCCAGGAGGATTGAGAAAAAGGCTCCACCGGCAACGGGTTTCTGGACATTCCAAAGCTCTTGTCCCGGGGGTCTCAGATTGATCTGCACAGCGTGGTAAGGACAGTTTTTGACACAATACGTACAAACCCTGCAGCTCTGATTCTCCTCCAGAAAAAGAGCGTGTCGAAACATGGGACAGCCGTCCACCTTCCCCCCTTTAAAGCATTCATGAGTCTTGCATTGATTGATGCAGACATCGGCATTAGCCCTAATCTCCAGTACCGAAGCCATCGCATAGATCCCGCACATGTTGCCGAGGGCGCAAATATATCGACACCAGACCTTGCGGTCAAATACGACACTCATGACGATAGCACCCAGGGTAATACCCAAGAGGACGAAGCCCGTAGCTCGAGGGAAACTGTGAGCGTCAGTTACCCTCTCGACCCAGAAGATAAAAACAAAGAGGAAAGCGGGAATCCACATTTCTGTCCTTTTAAAAAACTCGGGCAAACTCAGTCGAAAGCTTGCAAACCGCTGGATGAACCCAGATGTAGCACCGATGGGACAGATAGCGCACCAGCTTCTTGCCACAAAAAAGCAGAAGAGAAAAAGGGAAGGCCACCAAAGGGAAAGGACGAGGATGTTTCCCAGGTTTCGATTGGCATCCTGATTACCGAAGAAAAGGGAATAGAAAATGCCGGCGAACAGAACAACCGTGAATGCTCTTATGGCAATGGGATAAAAATTGCTTTGAAAATAAGCCCAAATGTATCTATTTTTCAGCAAGTTGTATCGAGCCCGTACGGGACGATGGGGGAGTCCCAGATAGATCTGATCCGCTTCGATGACACCATCGGCCGCAAGGATAAAGGCCCGCTCGACTACATTCTCTAGCTCGGCTACGTTCCCGGGATAATCGTAGCTCAGAAGGAGGTTCATCGCCTCTGGGCTAACGGTTTTAGGCCTGCTGCCGTTCCGCTTCGCCGTTTTCGTGATGAAGTGGTCGACCAATGCGGTTATATCCTTCTTGCGATCTCTGAGAGGAACCATTTCAATAGTATTCTCTTTGAGGATCTCGGATAATTCTCCATAGAATTCACCACACCGGGTCATCTCTTCGAGATCTTTTTCCGTGGTGACAATGACCCTGACATCGGCCCGAAGAACCTCCTTTCCCCCCAGATGCCGGAATTCGCCATGGTCGAGGAACTCGGCTAGCATGCGCTGACTGTCTCGAGGCAGGCGGTCCACATTTTTCAGCAGAAGCGTTCCTTTGCTGGCAAGCTCCAAATACCCCAACCGACTGGCAGTCACAGACGGAATGGCCCCCCTTTCGTGTCCAAAAAGCTCCGAGCCCCAGGCTTCTTCCGCCAGATTCTCGCAACTTACCGGAATAAAAGGCTCATCTTTCCTCGAGCTCCCTTGATGAATACTTCTCGCCACGAGTTCTTTGCCAGCACCTCGTTCACCCCGAACCAAAACAGGCCGATCGTGAGATGCTTCCGTCTCAATGAGCTTCAAGATGGCCTTTGTCTTCTTTGATTGGCCGACGACCTCGCTATATTGAAACTCCTGTTCTTGAGACAGAAAACGGTTAAAGGCCAACTCCTTATCCCTGGCCTCGCTCACCTGGTCCCTCACTTTTCGGAGCTTTTCGGACAGGAGATTGACAAAATGACGGTTAATCGTCGGATTTTCTCTCAAAACCTCATCAAAATGCATCTTGAAGAGGACAAAAACCTCGGTATCTTCCATCGCACGGGTAGTGGCCGCACTTGGCTCCCCGGTCAACAGAGACATCTCGCCGAAGTAGTCACCCGGAAAATACTCGGCCAGAGGAATTTCGGCCCCCTCTTCGTTGATCTCTAAAGCTTGGACCCGACCCGTTTTCACCACGTAGAGACATGCCACAGGGAGGTTCCGCTGGGTAATCATGAATCCTCTGGGGATGTGCTCAACCGAGAGTTGGGACGAGATCTTNNTTATTATACATCGACTCCTTGGGAGACGAAACCCGTAGGAGGCCAGCTCACAGATCGTTTTTGTCAAGTCACACTTGACACACGTTGCCTCCCCATGGTATGGGAGTGACGACTTTTTGCGAAATTCGATCAAGACCCGTGGACATTGGCAAAAAACTCAAAGAGGTTCGAAGGCTCAGGGGCATATCTCTCCGAGCTTTGGGAAAACGGATCGAGGTTTCGGCTAGTTTCCTTTCCCAGGTGGAACAGGGCAAGTGCCGGCCTTCGCTGGAGACACTCGGCAGAATATCTGCTGCCCTGGAGGTCAAAGCCGATTATTTCCTGCGAGACGAGGAAAAACCGGCCAAGGAAGTGCTCGAAATCAAATTGCCCAATCGTCTCAAGTACCTCTCTGTGGTCGGGAGCCTCGTCACCGAGGCATGCAGAGTCCATCAAATTCATCAGCGCGATGTTGAGGATATCCTGCTTGCCATCGATGAGGCTTGCACCAACATTATTAAATACGCCTATGACGTGGGATCATTAAGGGATTTTACGATTCGTCTCACTTTTGATCCTGGCATGGTTTCCATCCATTTCGAAGACAAGGGGACCCCCTTTAATCCCGTCAATGTGAATCTTCTTAACCCCGAAATCGACATGGGCCGCCGAAATGTCACGGGGATGGGTATTTATCTGATGAAAAAGGTTATGGACAAAGTGGAATACCAATATAGTGTAGAGAGAGGAAACTGCTTGACCCTCACCAAGAAGGTTTCAGATTCCAGCGGGAGTCAGATATGAAAATCGAAACGGTCGATCTGAATCGGAACAACATCTACCTTGTCAAGGTGGCAGGGCGATTGGACGCGGCATTTTCCGCCCAACTCGAAGACGAGATAGACCAGCTTCTCGAAAGGACGAAGAAGATCATCATGGATTTTTCGAGCGTCACCTATCTCAGCAGTAGTGGGTTGAGGGTCCTACTCTCGGTCAAGAGGGAGACCGAAAATCAGGGGGGACTCGTGCTGATCAACCTCGCCGACATTGTCAAAAGAATCATTCACGTCGCCGAACTCGACGATTTCCTCTCTTTGGCCGACTCCGTGGATGAGGCCATCAAAATTATTGAAAAAAAGACCGCCTCATCTTCCTGAAAATGAGACTCTTTAGCCTCAGTATTTCCAAGAAGCTTCTCATTCTCTTTCTGGTGGCCGTTTTACTCCCACTTTTTTTCATCACCCTGGTCACTCTACGTCTCGTTGAATCGACCATGAGCCAATATAACCAGGACGAAATCAAAACCAATCTCAAGGCGGCCTGGGGAATCTATGATTCGGAAATGGAGAGAATCCTGGATGGCGCGCGGATCCTCGCCTCCCTGTCACCGGTCAAGGAGGCTGTTCTCCGAAAGGACATCAAGGGCCTGAGAGAAAAATTCCTCATGGCAAAAGCAACACTTGACGCTGATGTGGTCGACGTTTTTGGAGCTTACGGAGAGGTCCTGTACAAGACAAACAATTACTCGGACCAGTATTCTTTAGCTCCCCTCGTCCGAGAGGCTCTAAAAGGCGAGGTGATCGCCTCAACTGAAGTCCTCTCCCCCCGGGAAGTGGAAATCGAGGATGATGGGCTCTTCACCTACACGAAACAATGCACGATCTTCTATCGGTATACGCCCCGAGCAAGGGCCTTCCGAGTCGAAAAATCGGTGATGGGTATGGCCCTGGTAACGATCTATCCCCTCCTTGAGGACTACGAGGTCATCGGCGCGATCATGGTAATCAAGTACCTGGCCAGGAATTACTCGATCGTCGACAAAATCACGGAGACGGTCGGTGAGGGAACGTCCACGATTTTTCAGAATGACGTCCGAATTTCCACCAATGTCATGGACCAGAGCAACAAAAGGGCAGTTGGGACACAGGTTTCCGAAGACGTTTATAACCACGTTATTAAGGAGGGTAAGCCCTGGAACCAGCGCGCTTTTGTCGTGAACGATTGGTACATCTCCTCGTACGAACCCATAAAGAACCACGCAGGAGAAATCATCGGCATGCTTTACGTTGGGACAAAGGAGAAGTTCTTTATTCCTCTCCGGAGGTCCATGGTCACCCAGATCTATTTGATTGCAAGCGGGGCTTTGGTGGTGAGCATCTTCCTATCTCTTCTTTTCTCTCGGACGATCACTCGCCCCATTGTTCAGATTATTGAGAAATCAAAGATCATCGCCAAAGGAGACCTAGAGACGAAGATCGACGTCGAACGACGGGACGAATTGGGGGACCTTGCAACTGCTTTAAACCAGATGACCTCCCAGCTCCTGGAGGTGAGAAAAGACCTTCTCGCCAAGAACCGAATGGCCCGAGAATTGGAGATTGCCTACACCATACAGCAGAGGTTACTTGTAGAGGAGTTTCCAACCGTTATGGGGCTTGAGATTGCCAGTGACAGCCTCCCCGCCACCGAGGTGGGGGGAGATTTCTATGATTTCCTCAAGCTCACCGATGGAAAGAGTCACATCGTCATCGGCGATGTTGCAGGCAAGGGGATGTCGGCGGCCATGTTCATGGGCATTGTCAGAAGTATCATTCGCGCCGAGAGCACCGAATCTCCTGATGCCGCCGAGGTCATGAGGAAATCGAATCGACTGGTCTGCCTAGATGCCAAATCTGGAATGTTCGTGACCGTCTTCTATGCGACTTTTGACGAGAGAACCGCCGTTCTGGAGTACTGCAATGCCGGGCATGCTTATCCCCTCCTTTACGATCCGGGGAAAGAGAAGTTCGAATATCTCAATACCGAGGGCAGACCACTCGGCATCACAGAGGAAAGTACCTACGAATCCAAGACTCATCGACTCGAGGCGGGGCAGCTCGTAATTCTGTATACGGATGGGATCGTGGAGTCTGTGGATGCGAGTAACACGCCTTTTGGTGAGGAGCGGATCCGAGAGGTTATTGCGAAATCCTCGGATGCTTCTCCCAGAGAAATTATCCAGAAGATCAAGGCGTCCATCGCGACTCACTCTGGAACGGCGCCCCAGTCTGATGACATGACCCTCATTGTTCTCAAACGTGTATGATGCATCCAGGCCACCCCATGGAATCTGCGAGAATCGGTCACGGATGCGAGCATAAAAACCCTCTCCCCGTGCGCGGCACGAACGCCTTGAGGGAGGCTTCCCTGATCGCCAGGAAAAACTTAGCGAAAATGGATTATTCTTTGTCCAAGATTTCCTTCGCTTTTTCAACCTCAAACGCTTTGGAACTGTAAGGTTTGACCCCCGAATGCAACCTCCATGGTCCCTCAATCCGGTTCAGCTCTTTTGCCCTGATTTCATGAGCCTCCTTCAGTAGCCTCTCCTCCTCCTCCTTGTCTGCACGCTGGCCCGTGGAGGATGGGGGAACCCCCTCGATCTCTTCCCACTCAAGCGGGTGGTGGTGTTTCATCTGATGCTCCGGAATATACCCCGTAATCTTCGACCAATTCATCGGGTACACGTCGGGATCAAACATCACCGAGTAGAGGTGCCAGACGAGAATTGTCATGCTGGCGAGAATTGCCTCGTAATAGTGAATCACACGGGCGACGTTGACTCCCCAGCCTGGCAGCAGAAGGGAGAAAAACTCATCATACCAGAGTACAAACCCCGTGAGGGTCATCACAACGGTGCCCCAGATGGCACCGAAGTATTCGATCTTCTCGATGTAGCTGTACCGCCCGAATTTCGGTTCCTCCTTCGACAGCCCAAGGTCATATCTCATGAGACCGATCATGTCTTTTGCGTCTTGTGGGCCAGGAATCAGAGCCTTCAGTTGATCCCGACCCCGCCTCGTAAAAAAGACGTATAAGCCATGATAGATCCCGACAAGAACTGTGACAACTCCAGCAATCCGGTGGAGAAGACTGCGCATTGGACTGGCCGGTTCACGGAAGAAAATATCCACCCACCACGCATCGGGGAATTTCAGCGCAAATCCGGTGATCACGAGGATGATGAAACCCACAGCAAGGAGAGCGTGCTGGATTCTTTCGTTGAGTGTCAATCTCAGATAGTATTTGACTCCTGCTTTCCTTCGTGAAGCCAACCACTTCCGGACGAAATCCACACCGCCATGGACATACATGAAGACCACCACCAGGGCGATGAGAACGAGATAAAAAACCCTGACGTAAGATGCAACGAGGTCTCCCACTGGGCCACCCCGTGCAAGCGTCGGAATGAAATGAACTGGAAACTGTGCAAAATTCTCGGAGGCTCCCGGGTGGCATTTTCCACACGTCCTCACGAGATTGTCCTCGTGGATCATGGATCTCGGGTCACTCGACTTCCGGATGTCGTGGACACCGTGGCAGCTCGCACAGTTTGCGGCCACCACATCCCCACCTCTTTTGGCAAGACCGTGATAGCTGTCCAAATAGGACCTCACTTTGAGGGTGGAGACCCCGTATTCGCGGGTAATTCTCTCGGCCCCGTGGCACTGCGGGCATGTGGTCAGTGAGATCTTTTGTTCAGCCACTGAAGACTCTGGATCGACGGGGGGCCGGATACTGTGGATGCCATGGCAATCCGTGCAGACCGGAGAATCGGATATCCCCTGAAACGCAACTACACCATGGACACTTTCGACATACTCCTGGTAAGCCCGCTGGTGGCATTTTCCACAGGTGGATACCACATTCTGTCGCGAGATCATCGAGTCAGGTTCCAAAGGACTCTTCAGGTTGTGGCTGCTGTGACAGTCACTGCAGGTCGCGGCGCCTTGAATTCCTGCCTCTACCGCTCGTCCGTGAACGCTGTTCTTATAAATCAACCCGGGAAGAACTCTGTCAGGGATGCCCAAGTGTTCCTCCACGAACGCCACATCCCCGTGACATCGGTCACACGTCCCTTCAAGATTCATCGGATAGACGCGTGAGCCCGGATTTTCTTTCGACAACACATCGTGCTCCCCGTGACAGTTTGCGCAGGTTGCCGAGTCGGTCACGCCGGCCCTGATGGCTTTTGCGTGGACGCTTCCCTGATAAACCCCGTCTATACCGTCATGGCATCCACCGCAATTCACCGGCTGAAGCTCGGATGCGTGCTCTTCTTCCATATTCTCCAGGTCAGTGTGGCATCCCACGCAGCCAACTTGAACATGGACCGACCTCTCAAATGAGGCTTTCTCAACATAGAGTGAGATCTCCTTGCCGTGTTTAGACTTTTTCAGATCTCTGTCACCATGACAATCGTAACAGACACTTTCATCGACACGAGCGATGACGGTCAGAGAAAGAAGGAAGATACTCGAGGGGAGGATAAGAAAAGCCAGCAAATACCTGGAAATCCTTTTGTGACGGATCATTTCCATAATTGGAATCCCTCCCTTCTCGTGCGTTTGTTAAGTACTACTTAACATTTGTGATAATTTTTACATATAGATCTCCCGGTGTCAAGCTTTTTTTTGGATGGGTCCCAGAAAAATTCTGCATACATTCCCGCTACCTCAGAGAGTCTTCTATCTTTACAAAGTCGACGTTCTGTGTTAAGCAGTACTTAACATATCCTTTACAAGACAAAACCAGGAGCGCTGATGTGTCCGTCCAAAAGGCAGAAAGACTTCTCAACGTCGTATTACACCGAGGCCTTGATCGTACCTTGGATTCTTCAGTTTTATGTTACGCTGCTGGCCTCACGTGCGGAGATCCGCAATTGAAACGAAAAGCGGCCGAGATTGTTGAAGAATTCAAATTTCAAGAGCGCATGGAGGCGCGGACAAATCCGTCAGCACTGGCTATCGGATCTTCAGATTCCAAATGCTTGATAAGGGGGGATAGCCCCTATGGATCTTGAGGTTTCATATCTGAAAGACCACCACGTTCATCTCGTCACAGTGAAGGGTAGACTCGATTCCTACTATGCATTGCAACTCGAGAACTCCCTTAGACCTTTGCTCAGGAAGGCCAAGAAGATCATCATGGACTGCTCAGAGGTCACTTTTCTGAGCAGTGCTGGAATTCAGATCCTCCTTTCTTTGACAAATTTGCTCAAACGTAGAGGTGGCGGTCTGGTCCTGCTCAATTTGCAGGAAGCGACGAAAAAGGTGCTCAGAACCTCTAAGACGCTCGATCTCTTTTACCACACGCATGATTCAAAGGAAGCCGTTCGGCTCTTAGAAGGAGAGTAAAAAAGACGTTGCCAAAAGGGCTTACCAGCAGGATCTGGCGAGCTTTTTTCTTTACAAAACTGAAAATTAATGTTAAGTTATACTTAACACATGGAGGCATTCCAGTGGAAAGAATACACGGTCTGGATGCGAATGATCTCAACATTTTGCAGATCCTGTCCCTTGATGAACACATGAACCTCATGCAGCTCTGGTACGCGCTGGATAAAGACAACCCGATGACGAAACCTGTTAACACAAAAGAAGTTGTCACCCGTTTGCGGGTCCTAAACCTCGATGGTCGGTCGAACGCATTGTTGAAAGGAAATGCAGCCTGCGTTGAGCCCTTGAGAAGAATAAATTGAGCGATAATCTCATCGACTTTCTCACACGATAGAACAGAGTCACATCTAGACGAAGATCAAAGGGGAGGTGTTGTTATGAAAACTGCTTTGATTATTACAGGAATCGGCCTTTCCTTGACTATTTTTGCCATTCCTCTATTCATTCTGGCCCTGTCGTTCTTGGAACGTCTATATCAGTCAAAAAAAGGTTGAG
>WVXP01000201.1:0-9309 GCA_011773445.1 Pseudomonadota bacterium
TATCTCGAAACATCAGAAGGTTACAAACTTCTTGCTTTGAAAACTCAGGAAACCCCATCAGGATTTTGTTTGATTTTTGTCCATGAGCTGCTAGAATGGGAGGAAAGCGGGCCAATAAGGTGCAACAATGGCTGGCGCTATTGTTATCTTGTCTCTTATCTCCATGATTTCTGGTTGTGTGGCTAGACAGGCAGAAGTAAGCGCCCAATCCCCCGTCCACACAGATCCCCTCGCCAAAATTGCCAATCTAAAACAGGATAACCCAGGTTTCCACATCGATATTTGGACCGACAAGAAACGGTATCACATTGGAGAAGAAATTCGCTTCTATTTTCGCACAAGCCGGGACTGTTACCTGACATTGATCGACTATGAAACGAATGGTAACGTCCAAGTGCTCTTTCCGAACCGGTATTACCAGAACCATTTCGTGAGGGCGGGCAAAACCCATATTATTCCTGGAACTGAGTATGGCTTCAAGCTCATCGTTGAACCTCCAACTGGAATTGAAAAGATCAAGGCCATTGCCACTACGGAGCCACTTATCCTCTTCGACCTCGATTTCGCAACAGACTTCTTTCCCCGAGTTGAGAGAAGCAACAAAAGTAGCATGAAAAGTCTTCGTTTCGCTTTGGATAGCCTGTCCAGTTACGATTGGACAGAAAATAGTTGCACCATCAGTATCCGAGAGAATTCCTAGTGAAGCCTCTATTCGGGACTATCGCCGAAGCTCCAGCGTCGGCCTTCAATTCATGGTATGGCTAGATTGAAGTCCTTTTGGGTTTGTGAGGATTCACTCGTAGCGGAGAGAGACCTTGGCCAAGCGCGAGCATCGTGGAATTCATAGACGGCAGGTGATCCTCGGTGCCTTACTTGTGGCTTTGTCCTGTTCTGTTGCAGAAGTCACAACCCGGGTAGGATGGATCGATGTCTTCGAGTACGCGTTTTACGACCTCTGCCATAACCTATCGAGGGTTCGGTTCGAACCAGAGCATGTGGTTATTGTAGCCATAGATAATGAGACTTTGCTGAACCACCGAGACGAGCCGCTTGTTTTCTGGGGTCCGCACTTCGCCCGAGCCATCAAAAATCTGCGCCGAGCGGGAGCCCAAATCATCGGCCTGGATTATGTCTTTACCGCGAGCGCCGAGTCCTGGCTCCGGAAGATCGATCTACCGGGGACCGAAGAAAGTCGCACCTACGACATTCCAATGAGAGCACAACTTTCCGCTGGGCAGGTTGTCCTAACCGGAACTCTGACCGAAACCGACCACGGAGAAAGTGAAGTCATCCTGCCGATCAAAGATTACCTGTTCGTCCTGCCAGGGGGGCTCGCGGATGTCGGCTTAACCAATTTCTACACTGATACGGACGGCATGGTCCGCCGGTTCGTCCCCGCTCTGTTTGACGATGACAGAATGCCAACCCTGACATTTGCTACCCTGCTGGCAATCCATGCCGCCGGTTTGGATCCTCTAGACAATCGCTGGTCGCTGGGTGACCACACGATTCCTAAGGCTCCCCTTCCCCGCAGAATTGGATTCGTTGGTCCTCCGGGAACTGTCCCGCGCTTGTCATTCGGCCGGTTGCTCACCCCTGACGCAGACAAGGATCCCGATATTCAAAGCGTAAAGAGCAAGGTGGTCATCGTCGCTTCCGAGCATGCGGGGATGCAAGATATACATCTGAGCCCCTACGCCCAGGGTTTGTTTGGAATGGCGGGTCGTGTTATGACCGGCGCAGAGCTCCATGCCAATATCGTCGAGACTCTGCTAACAGGGCGATTCCCTCGATCGGTGCCAAACTGGCTCCGAGTCATATACCTGGTCGCACTATTGGTGACCGGAACGGTTGTTTTTTTCAGGCTCCGCCCCTGGTTGGGTCTCGCGACAGGCCTCTTGTTTGGCCTCGGTGGTGCTTTATTCTCCTACATCCTTTTCCAGATCAACTGGGTTATGCCTGTAACCAACCTCCATCTGGCCCTTGCGATCTGCTATTTTGGAATACTCGGGTTGAGAGTCACCGGGGAAGAGAGAGAAAGAGATCGCCTACGACAGATGTTTGGTCAATATGTCTCCGACGAGGTTGTGGAAAAACTTCTGGCCACAGGCGACCGGCCAGATTTAGGGGGTGAAGCATTACAGGTGACAATCCTGTTCGCGGACATCCGTGGTTTCACCAAAATCTCTGAACGGCTCAGTGCCCATCAAGTGGTTGAAATGCTCAACGCTTATTTGGACCGAATGTGCGAGCCGATTCTCGAACAGGGTGGCACAGTGGATAAATTTATCGGCGATGCGGTGATGGCGATCTTTGGATCTCCTGTCCGTTTGAAGAACCATGCGCGACCAGCCCTGCGTGCCGCCTTGGAGATGGCAGCCACGGCCAAGAAATTCCAGGCCTGGATGAACCAGCGTTTTTCAGAACCGAGTTTGCCTGAGTTCAGTATCGGTATAGGACTTCACACCGGCGTTGCGGTCATCGGGAACATTGGTTCTCCGAAAAGGACAGAATTTACGGCGATCGGCGACACGGTGAATGCGGCATCTCGCCTCGAAGGGATGACGAGAGAGCTCGGATGGACCATTGCCGCAAGCGGAGCTACAATCGAAGCTGCCGGTTCTGGCGTCATTACCGGTCAAAAGAAGCAAGTCAGTCTCAAGGGTCGGGTCAAGCCGATACAAGCCTTTGAGGTGATTGGACTGGAGGCAAATGAAGGAGGACAGCCATGAAGCTTTTCCGTCCCCTTGCTCTGTTTTCTGTTTTTCTTATGTGCCTCTTACCTGTTACACCATTCACTCCGGAAATTAGTATTATCGCACAAACCCTGCCCTCAGATGTTGGACTGATAACCAGTCTATCTGGCGAGGTCGCTTATTGGAATGAGAGCTATCAAACGATGCCGGCTGAAACGCAAGCGTTCATGAAGATACGCAAGGGTGATCGATTCACGCTGCCGTCAGGCTCTTCCATACAAATCGTCTACTTTTTGGGCGGTCGCCAGGAGACCTGGATGGGGCCTACGACCTTTATCGTCGGCGACTCAGAGAGTCAGCAGGAGGATGGCGAAAAACACGCGACGCAACCCAAAATCAGAATCCTGCCGGCTGGAGCCACGCAAGGGGTTAGGCGGATCCCGGGACTATTGCGCCGAGCAGGACTCACTCGCCCCGGCGCCGAACAGGTGCGCGGTGAAACTAAGGTCTCTTCAACGGCGATTGACCTCAGCGCACAAGAAAAGGGCGAGATTGCGGCAGCTAGGGAAACATATCAGTCCCTCCGAAACCAGATACCGGAACAGGATATCACACCCGAGCTGTATCTGATCGGCGTGCTGGCAGATTACGACCGGTATGATGAAATGGGGGCGGTCATTCGACAAGCTTTGAAAAGGCAACCAGACAACGAGACCCTGAAAGAGCTTGAAAAGTGGGCTGATACGAAGGCATCTGAATAATTTAACATTGATGCGAAGCAAATTGTCAGAGATCATAAACACCTCACCCTCCGGTCTCGCCCGGGTATGCCAAACACGGGGATCTACTTACAGGAAAGGGATTTCTACTCTATTCTGGCCACAGGGATCATTGATTGAGGGCGATGATCCGCACAGTGAGGGGAAGAATTCGATAAAATTCCTGTACGTCTGAATCACGCGAGTTTCGAGATGTACAAGCCAATTATCATAGCCCATCATGGGCCCTCCGCCTATGAAAAGGGAGACGTTCTCAGGTCGTTCGAGGGTGCAATGAGAAGCGGTGCTGATATGGTGGAATTCGATCTGCGAAGGACGAGGGACGGAGTGTTTGTTGCCTACCATGATCGGTTCATCGACGGGAAACAAATCAATGAGTTGACATACTCGGGTTTAGAATTAGCAGCGAAGTCTGACAGAAAGGAGATCCCAAGAATAGATGAGATTTTGAAGTTGACCAAATCCAAAATCAGGATCGATGTGGAACTCAAGGAAGAAGGATACGAAACGGAGGTCATTGCGTTCCTGGGCAACTATCTGGATAAAGATGAATTTGTCATCACCTCTTTTCATGATTCCTCGCTGAGAAGGATAAAAACCAATTTTCCGCAGGTCAGAGTTGGGCTCTTGTTAGGCAAGCCAAGGCCTGAGAACCTATTCAGGACGAGAATCTCAGAGTTGTTTCCAACGAAAAGATCTGAAAAAGCGAAAACAGACTTCTTGGTCCCTCATTTCAAGCTGTTGAGATTCGGGTTCCTAGACCGTGCGCAGAGAATGAACCAACCTGTTTTCGTCTGGACCGTAAATGATGAGAAAATGATGGCGAGGTTCCTCAGTGACAACCGGGTGGAAGCGCTTATAACGGATAAACCTGATGTCGCTGTGGAGATAAGAGAGAGATTGGTTTCACCTGATAGTGATCGATGAGGTGGTATGGGCGTCAGTCCCCGCCCTTGCCCGCATCGTATCCTTTGAGATATCCTTTCCTAGCTCCCACAAGAAACGCCTTTTCGTATATCGAGTCCCCCATAATTAAAAGTCTTTCTCTCAGGTTTTCCGTATTCGGAGTTTTACCATCCCGAGCGTCATTGAAGCCATGGAGATAGCCCATTCTGATTCCGTCCTGCTCTCCGCTATTCTTGTCGAGCGTGTAATTCCGGTAGAAAACGCCAACCGTCAAAAGCGCCATAAGAAGAAACAAGAGAATTATTGTTCCCTTTCTCATAGCATGCCTCCTCCTATACTGGGGAAAGAAGCGTCGCCACACAATGTATCTCGCCAATATATCAAAACGGGTTCCAAAAGCAAACGGGAAACCCTGTAGAGCTTATCTGCCTTGAAAAATCCGAAACTTTCATCTACATTCTCGGTGTGAGAACGCGAAGGGAAGATATGCTAGGAATAGAGATTCCCCAGCCAATTCCCAATAAAATCTGTCTCGCCTGCGATGTATGCTGCCATTTTCCCGAGAGAGACAGCTTCCTTTCCCCCTTTTTTACAGACGAGGAGATCGAATGGGCCAACTCCGTCTCGAAACAGGAGGCTCAGTTTCGACCTGCTCCACCATCCAGGGGAGGGCAGCTGGTCCCCATTCAGGAAGGCATCGGCTACCGATGTCCGTTTTTTGATCCAGAGACCCATTTCTGCGCAATCTATGATAACCGCCCCTTCGATTGCCGGCTCTACCCCTATCTGCTGACCCTCGACCCAAGCTCTTCTGGAGTCTGGCTTGGGATTGACACCAAATGTCCGGCCACAGATGACCCAGACATGCTGGAGAACCTTATCAGCCAAGCAGGACAAATCTGGGAAAGCGCAATGTGTCCAGACCTAATCGAATCCGTGGCGAAGACCCCCCACCTTGTCGGTCCCCACCAACCCGACGTTTTACCGCTTTTTCGCCTTGAAGAGCTGACAGGGCTACTCCTTTCTTCCAAACGTCTCATTCCATGGAGAGCGCCCGTCAATGCATTTCCAGAATCCCTTTCCCGCGAGAAGGCGACCACCCCTAAGGGTCAAATTGGTCCAATAAGACCTCTCAGAATTAATGACCGGGCAATCGTGGAGCGATATCTCAAAAAGAAGAAACCAAGCCTTGCTGCGCAGTCCTTTGCCCTCCAATTCATGGCGGCCGATCTCTTGTCCCTGGTTTGGTGTGAGACCGAAGGATTCTTTTGTCTCTTTGCTTTCGACAACGGAACCGTCTATATGCCACTTCCTCCCTTGGGGACTGGCGACTTCCGAAGCCTTCTCCCTCACTGCTTTGGTTTTATGGATCGCCATAATCGCGATTCAGAGATTTCCAGAATCCAAAATCTGACTTTCCGAGATATTCACAGGGATATCCTCGTGGAGTTTCATATCCGACCCGGATATCCCGAATACGTGTACAGAAGAAAAGATCTGGTGGAATTGTCTGGCCGAAAGTTCCATGGGAGAAGATCCGAATGGCATGCATTCGCGAGAACATCGGGGATTGAATATCGCCCCTACAAGCGGTCCGACGAGAAGGAAGCTGTCAAATTGTTTGACCGATGGCAAGCCCATGGAATGAGAAAAACCCGCGATCCAATGGCAAGAAAATTGCTCAAAGACAGTCGATTCTATCATCTACGGGCTCTCGAGAAAGGAGAGCTCATAGGCCTGACGGGTCGAGTCATCTATCTCCGGGGGCGGATGGTGGGCTATACCTTCGGTGTCCCCCTCAACGAGGAGACCTTTGTTGTTGCCCTCGAGGTGACAGATCCAAAACACCGAGGCGTTTCCGCCTATATCTTCAGGGAGTTCTCATGCGAATTGGAAGGCTTCAGGTACATTAACGTTATGGACGATTCCGGACTCCCCGGGCTCAGACGCCTTAAGCGATCCTACCACCCGTGCCACTTAGAGCCGTCTTTTGTCCTTTACAGGGGTTGGCCCCGTAATCTCTCGCAGAGGACACAGAGGCTCGGAGAGAAACACCTCTGAATGATGGATAGGGGTTCAGACAAAAACCAGCCTCTTTGCTTTTATTGCTGGTACTTCTACATTACCTGGGACAGAGATTTTCCCTATGGTTGCAAGGCCATGGGATTCAAATCCAGGTGGCACCCATCGGTGGCTGTCTTTTCAAGTTCCGGGATCTCTTGCCTGAGGTTTGAAGGAAAGGAGAGTCAAAAGCAAAAAAAGAAGAGGAGGGCCTGAGAACTAGAAGAAAGGAGGTTTTGGGATTCATATCTCAACAGGGATTTGGGCCATTATTAGGACTATCCTTTCCTAAAGAGGTGCTGAAATCTTAGTTCCTGTAAACTTCAGCGAGCTCTCTTAGTTTTCTGCAGGCCAATTCGATTGTGTTGTCATCCACACAGTAGGCAATTCGGAACCACCCATCGTATCCAAAAGTGGAACCGGGGACGAGTAAGAGAAGTCTTTTCTTNNAAGCATTTCACAAATAGATAAAAAGTCCCCTGAGGATTGGCAAACTCGTAGCCACTATCCTCTAAGGCTTTTCTGATTTTATCTCTCCGGGATTTGTAATAATCGACATCTACCCGGACTCCAATCCCTGCTATCGCCCTCTGCATCAACGCCGGAGCATTGACAAAACCGAGGATTCTATTGCAAATAGCCATTCCATTCAAAATCGCACCGGAGTCATCCATCTCCGGGTTGATCGCAACGTATCCAATTCGCTCCCCGGGAATACTCAGGGATTTCGAAAACGAGTAGACCATAAAACTCTCAGGGTAGAGCGTGGTGATGGAGGTAAAAGGCTCGTCGTCGTAAATGACCTCTCGATATGGTTCGTCTGATACGACATATATCGTCTCCCCTGTGCCGCGTTTCTTGCGAATCAACATATCTGCAAGTTCCACGAGATTCTCTCTGGAGTAGACAACACCTGTCGGGTTGTTCGGAGAATTAATGAGAACTGCACGCGTATTGGGATCGATGGCTTCCTCAATCCTCTTCACATCCAGCGTGAAATCATCTGAAGCCGTGACCACTTTCAGTTCGCCCTCATGATTTTCAACATAGGACCGATATTCAACAAAGTAAGGCGCCACAGCGATGACGCTCTCACCGGCATTGAGAATGGTCTTGAGCACGACATTGAGGCCTGCCGCCGCACCTGCGCACATCATGATATGCTCGGCGTCGATCTCATTGAAATACCCCTCTGCCGTCAGGGAGCGGGCAACAGCCTCTCTCACCCATGGAAAACCAAGATTTGGCATATACCGATGCATTCCAGCTCGCTCCTGGATCAAGCCCGATACAGCATCAACAAATTCCTCCGGCGGTTCGACAACCGGGTTTCCGATGCTCAGGTCAGCCACATTCATCTCGCCATGGATCTTCTTAAGCTCCATACCCGCTTCAAAGAGCTCTCGAATTTTGGAAGCATTTTTGATATCCCTCTCAATTCGTCTCGACAGGGGCATACAGATCTCCTGGGCTAACTTTCAAACTCCGGGCGCCTCCAGAATTTCAACTTTGAAACTCTTACCCTCTCTCGGCAAACCAGAGAAGATGGCCATGAAGGATATGTTCTGGTGCGCCTCAAGCACCATGTCCTTGGGTCTTTTGGGTTCGAGAACTTCCTCTCCAGTCAGAAATCTCGGCGAAAGCTTTTCCAATTCCTCTCGGGTGAAAACATTTCCGCCATAAATTTCTTTATCTTTTATTCGATTACCGGCCTGGTCCAATATAATCACCCGAAGCTTTACACTCCTCCTGGCTCGCCTGGATTTATTGGCCACATTCCCCTTGATAATGTAAACACGGTGTTGTCCTATCTCGTCCTCATAACCCTCGAGTCCACTCAGTTCCAAACTCCCCTTTCGAAAGCCGAGGATATCCTCCCAAAGTTCAGATACCTTCCCTGTTACGGCCTTAATCGAAGGACCGATCTCAATCGGTAGACTTAAAGATGTTCCCCGGTTCTGCCACCACAGGTAACCAACAACACCCAGACTCAAGAGTATGACTAAGAACAGAATTGCCCGAAAAGAGGAGCGTCGCCTGACCGGCCCTCTCCCCAGTTCTTTCTCCTTGACAAGATCCTCAAGCCTTTTGTCCTTTAGTGAGTCGAGAGGCGCCTCACTTGCCCGACTCTCCGACTCTTTCTCCATTTCTTCCCTGAAGTAGTCTTCAACGGATAGCTTTGTTTCCTCCATTTCGGGCAGGGTCTCTTCAGATAGCTCTGTTTCCCTCATTTCGGGCAGGGTCTCTTCGGATAGCTTTGTTTCCTCCATCTCGGGAAGGGCCTCTTCAGATAGCTTTGTTTCCTCCATCTCGGGAAGGGTCTCTTCAGAAAGAGCTCCAGCAGCCTCGGATTCCTCTAAGCCTAACGAGGCTTGGGAATCGATTTCCTCTGGGCCAACTTTTTCTCCAATGGACACTTCGGGACCCTCGAGCTGGCCTGAGGTGGGTTCCTCTGCTGGTAATTCGGGTTCGGCCTGTTCAGCAAAGGGTTCTTCCTTCGCCATAAATTCCTCGAAAGAGATCCCTCTTGCAGGTTCTTCAGGAATCCGGGCCAGTTGCTCAGACACCGCCTCTGGCTTTTCTTCTCCGCTGGGGCCTTCCCTCTCGATCTGATCCCTATGAAAACTTTCGAAGTCCTCAAATTCCGCCATGAAGTCCTCAGGGACCTCTCGTTTCACCATGAACACATGCTTACATTTCGAGCAACGGACCTTGATCCCTTTATCGGGAATCCTCGCGTCGTCGACTCTGAAACTGGCTTCGCACGAATCGCAGGTTACAAGCATGACAGTTCCTTGTCTTTGATTTCCACCAATTATGGAACAATATTGGCGAAAAAGCAACCCTCTGAAAAAGTCAGTTCTCCG
>WVXP01000201.1:9419-9776 GCA_011773445.1 Pseudomonadota bacterium
GCAAATGTTTTTTGTTCATAAACCTTAGGCGAGGCGGAAGATAAGCGCCTTCAACTGTCTGATCCGCCTCAGGCGGAGAGTTTTGAAGGCGCCTGAAGCCAGCCCTTAGATTTATCAAAAAACCTTTGGGAACCAGCGAAAAGGGAGTCGGGCACTTGCATAATTCGAAAACAGAATAAAGTTCCGACTACTTGCATTGCTGCATACCTGGTTTTTGAGGAAACTCCAATTCTAGATGAGGAGTTTCCTGAGTTTTCAAAGCAAGGAATTTCTAACCTTCTGATGTTTCACGACCATTTTGAATCTTTAGATGGGACCCTCATATCCCTTCGCTCCCTTGCTCTCGCGTTGACCCTC
>WVXP01000201.1:9809-40078 GCA_011773445.1 Pseudomonadota bacterium
AACGCTTCCGCAAACGTCCCTCAGGGACATGAGGGTCCACAAAACTGAGGAAACTCCACTTCTATATTTCTTGACTTTCGGGCAAATGAGAATACAATACCCCACACGTTATTCGAAGGGCGGAGGATTTCGGTTAAGCAGCCATGGATAAAGATAGTTTGAGTGAGCTCCTCAGAGATGTCCAATCAGGTAAGGTCACCGTAAGCGAGGCGGTCGAGGCCTTTAGAGGGTTACCCTTTGAAGACATCGGAGATGCCGTGGTCGACCACCATCGTCAGCTCCGACGTGGTTTTCCCGAGGTCATTATGGGACAGGGGAAGACGGCTGAACAGGTGATTTCCATTGTTCGCAGTATGGCCGAAAAAGGAGAAAATGTCCTCATCACGCGACTCGAAGCCAACAGGATGAACCCGATCCAGAAGGTTTTCCCTGACATTCAATACTATCCACGATCGAGAACTGCGACGCTCGTCAAAAAGCCAGTAAAGATAAAAGGGAAAGGTACCATCCTCGTTCTCACGGCAGGAACAACCGACATTCCTGTAGCTGAGGAAGCTATGGTAACGGCTCAAATGATGGGAAACGAGGTTGAAATGATTTGTGACGTTGGAGTTGCAGGGATCCATCGTCTCCTGCATCATCGAGAGAAAATCATGAGGGCCCATGTTCTTATTGTGGTGGCTGGAATGGAGGGGGCGCTCCCCAGCGTCGTTGGGGGTTTGGTGAGTCGACCCGTCATCGCCGTTCCCACGAGCACCGGCTATGGAACCAGCTTCCAAGGAGTGGCCGCTCTTCTTGCCATGCTAAACGCATGTGCTGGAGGCGTGGCGGTGGTAAACATCGACAATGGATTTGGGGCGGGATACATAGCCAGTTTGATCAATCAACCCTAGGTGAAATGATGGCATTCATTGAGAGAGCGGTTCTCGTCTTTGAGCCCATTCAAAACTATCTCGTCCCATTCTTGGGCTTTGACGCACTGGTCTCCCTGGTTTTGACGATCTTGTTGGCAGCCGTGATTTTCCAGAATCGTCGAAGAAACCAATCGATCACCTCTGACGTCGAGAATCTCATCCGCCGGTATGTCATATTTCGGGGACACCGCCAAGCTCTCCTGAGAATACATAATGGAGATGAAGAACTCAAACATGAGATCTTTAAAACGATTTCGAATAGCTGGAACCATTTCAAAAGCATGTTGGAAAGGCATTTCATAAGGCTTCACGAAACGGATCGTCGTGCCACACAATTCCTCGTCATACTCGTGATCCTCATGGTGATGAACACCCTTCGAACGCTAACCTTCGGAATTCTGGCCGGCATAGAAGAATGGGGAGGTTTAATTCTACTCGCTAGAGAGTTACCGCCATACGTCCTCCTCATTACGGGCTTTTTACTCATACGCATTCAATCACAACGATGGGGAAAGCATCCCTTGACGAGCTTTAATACGGAACTTGAAGCTCTCTTTTCTGATATGGAACAAACCCAAGAGGCCTTGGACAACGAGTTCGACCCCATCGAACAATTTCCTTAATAAGGAGTGGCCATGGCCCGAGACATCATCATTGCCGTTCATACATTGAGGGTGAAAGCACAGCTGAATGAATCCCCTACGGCAGAACTGATATGGGAATCCCTTCCCATCGAGGGGACTGGAAACACCTGGGGTGATGAAATCTACTTTTCGATTCCGGTAAAAGCCGATCTAGAGCCAGAGGCCCGTGAAGAGATGGAGAAAGGCGAACTGGGGTATTGGCCGTCGGGAAACGCGTTCTGCATTTTCTTTGGACCTACCCCCATGAGCAGAGGAGAGGAAATCCGGGCGGCCAGTCCTGTCAATCCTATCGGAAAGGTCACTGGAGATCCCGAAGTGTTCCGGGGAATTCAAACCGGGGTGAAAGTCAGGATTGAGAAAGGATAGGCGGTTCAAGGGGAGGACAAAGAGAGAAGAGGAGGGAAATTAGTCTTCATCTCGTGCCATCAATTCTCCAGCCTGCTTCAGCATAATATTTCTCATGAGGCTCCTCAATTCTTCGTCTCTGACCTGTTGTAGATGCGGTTCGATTTCACCGGGCAGCCCTGTCGTCTTCGGTCGATTTTCTGTCTCGGGTCGTGGAGAGGGTTTGGAGGAACGTGTGACCTCTCCCAGCGAGAACCTGATATCTTTGATAGCGCCACCCTTAACAATCTGATGGATTTTCTCCAACAGTGTCGGCTTGAGGATTTGAAGCTGCTGTATCCAGGTCGAACTCGAGACTCGGATAAAAAGGATCCGGTTTCTCAGCCTATCGGGTTGGGCTCTTCCAGCGATCTGTTCCCCCACAATCTCATCCCAGAGGGTCCAGATGCGATACCCTTCTAATTTGCTCTCCAGGTCCATCTTGCGGATGGTCTTTCGAAGAACCCTATCGATCTTATCAATTCGTTTGGACATCGCCTTCGGTGAGGTCCCTCCGGGGAAAAAGAGGGGCGCCCTGTAGAACAGTTTGACCGGGCCGAATTCTTCCCCACGCCTTCGTATCCTCCAGGCCCTGGTCGTGAATGTTACCCTCCATTCCCAGCTGGGTCCAAATCTTTTCTCCCGTCTGAGGCATGAACGGGACAAGAAGGCAGGAAATGACCCTCAGACACTCCAGAGTATTGTAGAGAACCGCTGACAGGCGATGGTGTTGACCGGAATCCTTTGCCAGTTTCCAGGGGGCAGTTTCGTCAATGTATTTGTTTACGTGGCCAATGAAGTCCCAGGTTGAAATCAAGGCTTTGTGAAAACCAAGACTCCGCATCTCTGATTCAAACGATCTGACGGACTCCAGAGCTTTTTCTTTGAGCACCTCGTCAGCGTTTTCCAATGCCGCAGGTGGGGGAACAACGCCATTGAAATACTTCATCACCATAGCCAGGCTCCGGCGTATCAGATTTCCGAGATCGTTCGCCAGGTCTGAGTTTAATCGGCTTACCAAGGCCGACTCAGAGAAGGTCGAATCAAGACCAAAGACCATTTCCCGCATCAAGAAGTAACGGAAAGCGTCCAGGCCATATTTCTTCTCCAGGTCGAGGGGACGAACAATTTCACCTTTGCTCTTGGACATCTTTCCCCCTTGAATGTTCCAGTAACCATGGACGTTCAGGTGCGCATAGGGCTCAATCCCAGAAGCCTTGAGCATGATTGGCCAGTAAATTCCGTGAGGGATTAGAATATCCTTTGCAATCAGATGATTGGCCTCAGGCCAGAATTTAGGAAATCTGAAATCAGAAGGGTAGCCAATACCAGAGATGTAGTTAATCAAGGCGTCAAACCAGACGTAGGTCACATAGCTCGAATCGAAGGGAAGCGGGATCCCCCATGAGAGACGTTCCTTGGGTCGAGAGATACAGAGATCATCCAGAGGGGTCTCCAGGGCAGAGAGAACCTTGTTCCGATACCGTTCCGGCCTGATGAACTCAGGATTCTCCCGGATGTGCTCAATGAGCCACTGTTGATATTTGCTCATAGCAAAGAAATAGTTCTTTTCTTTCCTGAACTCGGGTTCTTTCTGGTGGTCAGGACACTTCCCGTCCTCCAGCTCGCTCTCCGTGACAAAACGTTCACAACCAATACAGTAGTAGCCTGCATATTCTCCAAAATAAATGTCCCCCTTTCCATGAACGATCTGAAGAATCCTTTGGACCACTCCCTTATGATCGCTGTCTGTCGTTCGGATAAAATGATCGTTGGAGATATTCAGGCGAGGCCATAGGGCACGAAACAGATTGCTGATCTCGTCGGCATAAGCTTTAGGCGCCAACCCCCTGTCGGCAGCAGCCTGGACGACCTTATCGCCGTGCTCGTCGGTTCCGGTCAAGAAAAACGTCTCATAGCCGGCTAGCCGATAGAATCTTGATAGAACATCAGCCACGATCGTTGTGTAGGCGTGACCAAGATGGGGAGGGGCGTTCACATAGTAAATGGGTGTTGTCACGTAGAATCTGGGGGCTCTGTCCATGGTTCAGCCCTTTGGGAACCGAATTTCATCGGCATCCACAGTCACTTCCGGACCGCTATCGAGTTCAACAGTCACTGTTCGATTCATGGTATTCTGGCGAATCACCTTGCCGTCTCCCTGGCTTGTGGTCACCCTCTTGCCCACCTTGGGAAGGCCTCTTCTAAACTCGCAGTAAGTTTCGTACTCATAAGCCAAGCAGCACATGAGGCGGCCACAGGCTCCCGAGATCTTCGTCGGGTTGAGGGCAAGATTCTGTTCTTTTGCCATTTTGACCGAGACGAGATCAAAGCTGTTCAGGAACTTTGAGCAGCAAAATTCTCGGCCACACGGTCCCACCCCTCCGGTCATCTTCGCTTCATCCCGGACCCCAATCTGTCTCATCTCAATTCTCGTCTTAAACCTTGCAGCGAGATCTTTAACCAGCTCCCGAAAATCCACGCGTTTTTCAGAGGTGAAATAGAAGATGGCTTTGCTCCGATCGAAAAAAAACTCAACCCTAACGAGTTTCATATTCAGTTTTCTGGCCTTGATTCTCTCCAGGCAGAACTGGAAACCTTCCACTTCAAGAGATCGATTGGCTCGGTCCTGTATGATATCCTCTTCGGTGGCCTTCCTCGTAACCTTCCTCAAAGTCTTGAGAAGGGATTTCTTTTCCTTTTCTCTCGGCTCCACCGCGACGCTGCCAAGACAACCGCCTCTGCCGGTTTCAACGACAATCGAGTCTCCCGTGTGGAGATCAAAATCCAGCGCATCGAAATCGTGGATTTTCCCATCGTTGAGTTTAACGCCCACAACTCGAATCATTCTGTCTGTCCTCTATTCTTCACTGTATCCTCAGGACCCCGGACAGGAAATACCTAATTCCAAGCTTTTTTGAGAAACTCGTCCCGCTCTGGTAAGAGGCTTTTTCTTGTCACAGAGCACCCAAATGACCCGATTCCTGAAGTCATGTCCCATAGAATGCCTATCTTAGCCGGAGCATAAGGTTTTCCATAGCTAAAAGCCGGTTTGCATTACGACTCAGAGCCTTTGACGTCTCGTTGATGGCTTCGATACGCCGAACCAGGGACTTTCGCGACATCAGGATCGCCTTTTGCTTTACCATCTCAGAAAAATCCTGGTTAATGAGCCGATCGACATCCCCCTGTTCATTCCAAATAATCAGATCGCGGTACCAAGAGATCATGAGAGGGAACACCAGTGGGAGATCTTCCCCAAAGTTTGCTAAAGATTCGGCAGTAGCGAACGCACCCTGCACTCCCTGGGAGCCTAAATCGATCAGGTCATGAATAATCTTCCGTCTCCTCTGCCAGATTTCGTGATGAAACATCTCGATAGCCCGCCCCGGGCTGCCCTGAGACAGCTCTGCCAGGGTGTTTGCTTCCCTCTTCTCCAACGACAGCCGGTTGGCCAATTCTTCGCTCATCGGGTCGATGGGCAGCGAGGTGAAACTCATCTGCTGACACCTCGAGACGATGGTGGGCAAAAGCGAATTCCTTTCTGGCGCAAGGAGGATCAAAAGGGTTTCAGGGGGAGGCTCCTCTAACGTTTTCAGCAGTGCATTGGCACCCTCCGCCTTCATCCGATCCGCCCCATCGAAGATGCAGACCCGTTTCCTGCCCTCGTAAGGCCGATAACTCAAGGACCGCTGAAGCTGACGGATTTGCTCAATTCTGATGAACTGACCGTCTGGACTTATCACAGAAACGTCGGGATGGTTCGTATCCTCTATCTTCCTGCAGGATATACATCTATCGCAACAGTCCTCTCTCTTCTCTTCACAGTTCAGTGCCTTAGCGACAGTGAGGGCCGTGATCTTCTTCCCGATCCCTTCAGGCCCCAGAAACAGATAGGCGTGAGGGAAGTGATCGTTCACAATGGCTTTCTGCAAAAGTCGAACAGGCCGCCGATGACCGATAATCTGTTCGAAGCTCATGTCCTAAAGATTCTCCTAATGAGGTAAGGGGCTAATTTTCTCTCACTCCCTACCCAATCCCGAAACCGACCCCCCTTGGGCGAGGACCTCTCGAAGGATTGGCTCCACTACATTACATACAGTTCGGTGAACTTCAGGTGCCTTCAGAGATGCATCAATCACTCGGATGCGACCCGGATGGTTCCGCGCAATCTGAAGGTAGCCTTCCCGCACCCTTTGATGGAAAGCGATGGATTCTCTTTCAAAGCGATCTTCCTTCGCAGCTGGCTCCCTCGCATCGATTCTTTGAGACGCCCTTCCCAACCCCATCTCGACCGGGCAATCCAAGAGAAGAGTCAGGTCCGGAACGATCCCCTGTGAGGCCAAACGGTTCAAGTGCTCAACCATCTTGAGATCCAGGTGACGGGCATAACCCTGGTAGGCCAGAGTGGCATCACAAAAGCGATCACATAGAACGACCATGCCCTTTTCTAGGGCCGGTTCGATAACCTGGAGGACGTGTTGAACTCTGCTCGCTTCATATAAGAAGAGCTCACCCAGGGGAGTGAGCTCGTTGTTTTCTGAACTCAACAAAATTTTTCTTACCTGATCACCAACAAGGGTCCCACCGGGTTCTCGGGTCAGTTTGCATTGCCATCCCTTGTTCTTTAAGAACTTTTCGAGACCCTCGGCCTGAGTCGTCTTGCCGCTCCCCTCTGTTCCTTCAAAGGTAATGAGATAGCCCGTAGAACGTGTCATTTATCTGAATTGGGAATATGCCCAGTCGGACAAAGTATTGAAATCCTTCGTCATAATAGGTGCGGTCCCACCCCTTGTCAAGGGAAAAAGCCTGGTAGAGTTTCGTGAGTTTTCAAAGCAAGAAGTTTGTAACCTTCTGATGTTTCAAAACAATTTTGAACCTCTTGATTGGACCCTCAGGCACATGAACGTCCACAAAACCGAAGAAACTCCAGAAACCGTGTATCTAACGGGTTCCTTTGCATTTAAGGCCCAATTGTAAGGGATATAGTCGATTTTGGGCTCCCGTCCCAGAAAAGAAATGACCTCCTCTTTGAGGTAAGGTCGAATAAAGTTCATCACTGAACCGGATTTTCCGATAAAATCACCTTGAAACCAATCGAATATCTTTGAGAGATAAATCGTGTTTTCGGCTCTATCTATTCGAATCCCCCGGTCCGAATTCATATATTTCCAAGTTTCTTGTTCCAGCTTTTTCTGTACGTTCTCTTCTGTATAGGCAAATCCCGGCAATTTGGGGCAACTTGACGAAGCACATATGATGGCGAAATGGATTCTTGGATCTTTGAACTGCTTTCGCAGGATTTCATGTTCGATATCGTCGGGACCCATCCGCCGACCGGCCACAACATGTTCCCGACTTGTGAAGAATTTGGTTGAAGTCCAGACACCTGGAATAAGCGTCTCACGAACGCTCTTCTCGGGCTTCCATTTGATCACCTTGTCGATGGTGATGGCGTTATAAGCATTGATCCAAAAGGCCAGCTGACCATCATGGGATAGCGTTTCGACCGTGGCCGATTCGAGTGATTCTATATACACAGAGAACCGCTGGTCTCCGGCAATGCCGTTATAATCCACCAGACCATCCTCATCAACATACTGTTCCAGAATCACGTCAAACTTATTGTGATCAAAGGGATAAACCCATTGAACCATAGAGGGGATTATCAGCATTGACAGAACAAAAGCAGCCATCCACTTCTTCATTTTCATTTCTCCGAATCAATTTTCTTAAATTATATCATCTTATCCCTTCGATGAGGAGGATGGGTCCCGAGTAGGGATAGGGAACGTTGGCAGGAATCGAAGGTTGTGGAGTTTCCTCAGTTTTGTGGACTCTCATGTCCCTGAGGGACGTTTGCGGAAGCGTTGGGGGCCCCATCGAGGGCGAGCAGGAAGGGGAAAACCCCGCCTTCAGAGCGGGGAAGGGGCAAGAATTCCCCACCTGTGAGCCCCGAAAGGGTCAACGCGAGAGCAAGGGAGCTAAGGGATATGAGGGTCCAATCAAAACATTCAAAATTGTCTTGAAACATCAATAGGTTACAAGCTTCTTGCTTTGAAAACTCAGGAGACTCCACATCGAAGGTTATCTTGACCTAAAACACGGATCATCCGATTGAGACTTATCCATCCTGATTCTCAACCGGACAGCCTTCACCTCGCTAACCTCGAGCCACGATATCTTCCGGCACCATTCCCTTGACACATAAGCCCGCTCTCCCCTATAGTCAGCATACCTGAAAGCGAGTTCTTATCACTTATAACTTAGAAGTTTAGCTGCGGCCTTGCCGCGCTGTGTACTCCGCGGGCTGAGTTAAGGAGGGAAATCGGGGCTCCGACAATCAATCTCCACGCAAAGTTCGCGAAAAAAGAGGTCGATAGGTCTTCCGCTCCACTTTTTCGAGGTATTGGAGAAGATTCCTCTCGAGCTCTGCTGTCAGGTCTGGCTCTTCCTCAATGAGGTTTCTCCTCTCCATCGGATCACGGTAAGTATTGAACAGCTGGAGAAGGTCCAATTCGGCAAAATAAACCAATTTCCATTCCCAGTTCCGATATAGGAAGTATCGGCGTTTGAACGATGCCCTTCCAACGATATCCCGATAAAGATAACTGTCCCCCTCGTTTTCCAGGAGGAGCGGCAGAAGAGAGATCCCCATATGGGAATCTTTGTAGGGCGGATCAATAGAATAACCGGCCAGATCGGCCAGTGTGGGGGCCACGTCAGCTGATACGACCGGAATGTCCTCCACTCGCTTCCGGATTCCATGGGTGAGCAGGATCAAAGGTGTTCGGATCTCCTCTTCATATAGGGTGTGGCCATGCAGACTCGCCCCATGCTCCCAGAACTGTTCTCCATGGTCAGAAGTAAATAAAATGATCGTTCGGTCGTAGATACCCTTTTCCTTGAGCCACGAAACAAACCGCTCGAAAGCCCTATCGATATAGGAGAGGTTATTATCGTAGAGATCTCTGGGGGTATTTCCGAAATCTAGGCCACCTTCCTTCTTCCACAGGTCGTTATGCACATCCATCAGGTAGAGAAGGCAGAAAAACCTCTCCCCTCGGGCGAGCTTATCAATCGCATCTTTTGCCCAGCCAAAAACTTCGTCTGCCGGGACCGATCGTCGGTCACCCGTCGATTTTGATCTTCCCAGCTCGATGACAGGGAAGTGGGGAGGGAAAATGGCTCTGGGGCCGAACTCTCTTACCATCATAACCCTCTCAATTCCCTCGGCTCGGGCTAATTTGAAATAGAGATTCTCCTGGTGCACCTCCGGCCCATACAGCTCAAAACGGCTTCTTCCGCCGAAGAGAAAAGGGACCGCCGCAAAAGATCCACCCCCCTGGCTATAGGCTCTTCGGAAAGAGACGGCCTCCTCCAGGGCCCATCGATCCAAGAAGGGGGTCAGGTTACGGCTATACCCTGATGAGTGGAACGCATCCCCGCGCAGAGCGTCGACCACGATCACCAAGAGGTTGAAATCGTCGGGGAGGAGCGACGGATGGGTTTTCTTTAGCGTCCACGGTAGGGGCCAGGGCTCTGGACTATGGTTGATCTTCGGAGCCTGTCCCAGGCGGACCCATCGGTTGATTCCAGCGAAATTAGAAACCGCCCTCGCATAAGCTGCGTCGACTCTGTTGAGCTCGTTGAACTGTAAGACAGCCACCTTTGTTTCCCTATAGCTCTCGAGAAAGACAAAGGGGAGAAAGCCCACAAAGAAGGCAATCCCCACAATGGCCCATTCTCTTGTCGCCCTAGTTGAAAGCGCCGAGCCCAGACCGAACAACTCCTCGGATAACAAGACCATGATGCCGGCTGAGATAACGGCTATCACCTTTAGGACTGCCGCTTTCAGGTAGGAGAAGACCGTAAACCAGGGATCGAAAAGATCACCATAAAGGACATAGGCTCCCAACGACAGGCTTCCCACCAGACAGGAAAACAATAGAAAGCGCCACGACCATCGGCCACAGCCTCGCCGCGTCAGTATCCACGTTAAGGGAAACACAAGCACTGACCCCATAGCGAGCGCAACGGTTCCAATTTGACTCATCCTTTCCGTCTGATGCCCGCACGATACAACCCTCTGGAAAGCAGCTAAAAACAGGAGGCCACCACTCCCACACAAGAGGATAAAAAGCGGGATGATTGCAGGCTTGAGGTCGAGTGCCCTGATTTCCCACTCCGTCGCAAGGACCAACGATTCAAGCCATATGACAGCATAGAGACCTGATATGGAGAGAAAGGGAAAAATGAAAAACATCCCCACAAGACCGGGACGCCGATTGACTCTAGCCTGTAAGGCCCTAAAACCAGCCAGAACCGCTAAGGTGCCAATGCCAAACCATAGACCCGTGACCCCAGATAATAGGGGAGGAAGAATTTGACTCAACAGCCCCTCAAAGGGGGTGTCCAGGTGAACGTAGGCCTGCATCCGATTCCAAGAGGGATCGAGACGTGCGGGTATGGCGGCGAGGATAAAAAGAAACAAGAGAAACAGAAGGGAACCCATCTCTGGGCGAATCGACCCCTCTTTTAACGGGTACAGGTCGATTCTCTCAGATCGCCACAGAGCCAGAAGCGCCTGCAGCAGGATTGAAATCTGAAAGAGAATGTGCCCCCAAACGAGGCCGTCTCCCCACCAGTTGAGAAAGCCCACGGCCAGAAGACCCACGGCGACAACTTCACTCCACACGAGAGCCTCTATCCATTTCTGGTGGGGTTGGTGGTTGAGACGGGACGCGACACGTTGGACCCAGTGAACTCCCAAGAAATAGACGAAGCCGAAAAATAGGAACACCGGCGTGTACGTCCTGGCCCAGGCGAAGGTGGGGCTTTCTCCCGTCGAGATCTCCCTGGCTAAATCGCTGTGAGTTGCCGCAAAGAGAGAGATCAGTACAAAGGCAAGGAAGCCACTCAAGAGATAAAGCCATGGCAAGATCAGAAGAAGCCTTGATGGATGTGCCTTTGGCGATAGGGGATCCATAGCTCTGGTGACTGGCTCAGTGATAAACGGGAGGTTCTCGTCATTTGGCAATATATCAAGTTCGAACTAAATCTTCGACTCTCTGCCACCAGAATCCCCTGATCGGTACAGGAAGGGCGCAATCACTGCCGAGGGAATTGGGTGAAAATCAAGTCACCCGTTAAATGAAAGGCAATGCTATGGCAACCATGGCATTCTTGAAGCTGACCTGGAAGCAGTGAAGGATCGCCCTCAGGTGTAAACTTCCCATAACTCCAGTCAGAAGGATAGAAGGTAGACGGAGAATGGCCTTCACCACGATCCATTTTCGCTATAACCGCGATCTCCTCAGGTTTTGAATCCCTGGCCACCGAATCATTCCCGTTATATATCTCCAGTATCATGAGGGTCCCTGGAGGCCAGATCCGCAACTGCCGCGATCCATCTGAATCTTTGAAAGCGCGGGAGAGGGCTAGATCCGAAATCCGAAAATAGAGACGTGCGCTCTGATTACCAGAGAACCGGCGTGTCTTGATCACCTTCACGGTCCATCCCTCACTCAACTCTCCCGAGGGCTCACGGTATCTCGGAAGCCTCAATTCCTCGTTCGGATATTCATGGAAGGCAGGAATGACAGTGGAGGGCTCATTCTCGAGCCTGAGTCCAGGGGGCTTGAGGAGAGGTTTCGATTCTTCTGCTCTTCCTGGAGGAGCGATCATCGCCGTCAGGGAGAAGATCGAAACGACCATAATGAGAGATAACGCATACGAATTCAAAACAGCAACTCAGAGGGTTTTCAAATAGTCAATGATCTCGGAGATCTCTTCTTCTTTTAGGTTCTTGAAGGGCGGCATCTTGCCTCCACCCTGCTGGATCTGTTTTCGCACTGTTTCTTCGCTCGTTGGCCTGCCTGTGCCGGGGAGCTGGGGGTTTTTGAAAACCCCTTTCAGTCCTGGACCGACTTTCGTCTCGGTGCTGTCGTGGAAGTGGCAAACAGCACAATTCGCCATGAAAAGATCCTGGCCCTTTGGAAAGATCTCCTCGTTTTTGAGCTTCGTAAAAATCCATTCTCCAGAGCGTCCTGGGAGGGTGAAGTCGCCGGTCAGGATGACACGGCTATCTTCGCAAACCAAACGAAGGGTCCCCTCTCCCTTTTTCCCTTCGAATCGAAAATCCATTGTGATCCTGTCTTGTTCCTGTACCATTCGGTCAATGATGAGATTCCCGTCAAATTGCTCCCCCTTCAGTTTGCCCGGAGATAGGAGATAAAACCGGTATACCTTATCAAAATTGGATTTCCAGATGCCTAGCACCTCACACCGCAAAGATTCCGTGTGAGCCATCGGTTGGCGAAAAACCGATTGATAGAGACCGTCATAGATGGGCCCGTTGCTGCATTGATGGTCAGCCACGACAAAAAGCCAGTCTCTGGGGTCCTCCTTATCCAACGCGGCGGGAATGAAGGGCGACACGTAATCGCCCACAGGGAAGTTGGCCTTCTTGTCATCCAAATCTCCACCTACAGGAAGCATCCGGTAGGCTCTGAAACGTTTTGTGTCAACTGCCAACATCTGGGGACCCAGATTGCCATCCGAGTCATCCACCCTCATGGTGATCCGGAATACCTGGTCGGACGCCTTGGCAAAACGAATATTTGAAATCCGAGGGTCATCATCCGGATTGCTATCAAGGGGTAAGATGACAGGTGTTTCATTATCCATCCCCTCATTCACCCGGATCTGAAGAGGAAAATAGATATACCCCTCGCTATAAACGTGCAGACCCCAGGGTCCTCCCGAGGGGAGAGGGATCTTGAACGTACCGTCCGGGAGAATCTTCCCTCCTGCAAGGAATGCGTTGTTATGGAGTTCCCCCTTTTCAAGAGCCACGGCACCACTTGCGACAACTTTTCCGTCTGAGGTAAGCACTTTTCCCGACACGTAGGTGTCGCACCACGCCAGTGAACCGACAAGAAAGAAGGATGACACCCAAAACAGTCCAAAAATCACCGTTCCTTTTGCTTTCCTGTGCACCCCTCTGCTCCTCCTTATTCCTTCTTTCAGATCATTTTCGTCAAAAATTCATACTAGCATGGAGGCTGGTGAAAAGTCTATAATTGAGGAGTCCAAACTGCGATCGCACTTGCATGGACCGGCGCAAATGACTCCCATGCTTCTCTCGATTGACTGTGTTCGCCAGAGCCATCATTGGGGGAATCTGTGGAAATTCTGAGTTATCTTCTCATCGCTGTCTACCTGTTCGCCTTGATCTCTCTTTTCACTTATGGAATCAATTGTTACGTCCTCATGCTCCTCCATCGATTCCATCGAAACAAAGCCCGGCAGAAAGAAATGAGGCGACACGAGCTTTTTATCGCAAAGTCCGCTCAGGACGGTCTTCCAAGAGTCACGATCCAGCTCCCTCTTTTCAACGAAAGATATGTGGTTGAAAGGCTTCTGAGGGGGGTGGCTACGATTTCCTATCCCAAGGAACGCCTCGAGATTCAGATTTTAGACGATTCAATCGATGACACCGTTAAGATTGTTCAAAAGGCAGTCCAAAAATATCAGAACGAGGGTTTCGACATTGTCCATCTCCACCGTACGGATCGCAGAGGGTACAAGGCGGGAGCCCTGGAATCAGGTCTTGCTCGAGCAAGAGGGGAGTTCATTGCCATCTTCGATGCCGATTTCATTCCCCCTTCCGATTTTCTACATAAGACGCTTCCCTATTTTACCGATTCTCAAGTTGGCATGGTCCAGGCTCGATGGGGCCATATCAACCGCACTTATTCTCTTCTTACGCGCGTTCAGTCGCTCGGCATTGATGGCCATTTCGGTGTTGAGCAACCCGCAAGGTCGTGGGGCGGGCTGTTCATGAACTTCAATGGAACCGCTGGCGTTTGGCGGAAAACCGCCATCGAGGATGCGGGGGGATGGGAGCATGATACCCTGACCGAGGACATGGACCTCAGCTATAGAGCTCAATTGAAGGGATGGAAGTTAGAGTTCTCGCCGACTATGGTCTGTCCAGCTGAACTTCCCGTCCAGATACACGCCTTCAAGGCACAACAAAACCGCTGGGCCAAGGGTTCGATCCAGACAGCCCGCAAGCTGCTCGGTCGGATTCTCCGCGCCAGGATTCCCTGGTTTGTCAAACTTGAGGCTTTCCTTCATTTGACGCACTACATGGTTCACCCCCTGATGCTTATCGTCGTCCTCGCCTCCCTCCCCATGCTCTTTACCCAGTGGTTTTATGCCAGCCTCTCCTACCCCATTATGTTTTTCACCCTCATCACCCTCGCAACCTGCGGTCCCTCGTCGCTCTATTTCTACTCTCAACGATTACTCTATCGAGACTGGCTAAAGAACCTCAAATACCTTCCCCTGTTGGTCTGTCTTGGAACGGGGATTGCGGTCAGCAACACGAAGGCGGTTCTCGAGGCTTTTGGGCGTAGGACGGGAACCTTTGTCAGGACGCCGAAGTACGATATCTGGTCCCGAGCCGACGATTGGAGAAGAAAAATCTATCGATCACCTGAAAGTCTCCTATCGATAGCCGAGTTCCTCATGGGGTGTTATGCCCTCGCTGCCCTGATCCTGTTCTTAACTCTGGGGAAGTATTTTATCAGCCCCTTTCTGGTGATCTACACCCTGGGTTTTTTCACCGTTTTTGCACTCTCCATGTCCCATTCCATGGGACCGGAGGAGAGAAAATCTCGATAAAATGATTCGTAAAAGAGTTCTGTCCCTTGCAACGCTCGGTCTGATGGGGACTCCCATTTACGCTCTCAACTTCAGGCTTTACGGAGTTCTGCTGAAAAGAGGCCTTATCGGTCCGGAGACGGGGACGTTCACAATTCTATTGTACCAGTACGTCACTCTTGGGATCCTTTATCTTGTTGGAATTGGTATCGTTTTCGGGCGTAACAGCGAGAAAAGGACGACCCCAGAACTACTCTACATTGTCCTTTTTTTTGCACTCATCTATAGGATTCTTCTGATTCCCTTTCAACCTGTCCTCTCCAGCGACGTGTACCGATATATTTGGGACGGTCGCGTCCAATCCCAGGGTACCAACCCATATCGGTATTCACCAAATCACGAAGCACTCCAGGAACTTCGAGACGCTGCCATCTACCCCCACATAAATAGGAAAGGTTCCCCCACCATCTATCCTGCCGGGGCTCAGGCCATTTTCTATCTTCTCAACAAGTTGGGTGTGCGAGACGTTCTCACCTTCAAGGGGATGACGCTGTTATGTGACATGGGTTCCATTGTGCTTCTGTTTATGATTCTGGGAAATCTCGGACTGAGAAGGGAAAGGGTATTGGTCTACGCGTGGAACCCATTGGTCATTTATGAACTGGCTAACAATGGGCACCTCGATGGATTTGTTGTCTTTTTTGTTCTTTTGACCTTCTGGTTTATGGCTACGGATCGACCCAAGGCTTCTGTGGCCAGCCTTGGGGTTGCAACATCCCTGAAATTGTATCCTCTCGTTATTCTGCCCACCATTCTCAGAGAAAAAAAGGGGCAAGGGGTCTTGATATTCAGCGCAGTCATTCTCTTGTTCTACCTGCCATACCTTTCCGTGGGGAGACAGGTTCTGGGTTTCCTCCCAGAGTATCTCACAAATCCCCGCGAAACCTTCAATCTGGGTCTCAAGGCCTATTTGTTGATGTTTTTTCCCTTTCTGAGCCATTGGATGGTCACAATGATCCTGACGGGCGTGCTCACTGCTGCGGGCGTGCTGGTGTGGAAAAAGAGAAAAAAAGACGTCATCGATATCATTCGATTTGCCTACTTTCTCGCAGGCCTTCAAATTGTCCTGGCAACTGCTTCGTTACATCCATGGTATCTTTTATGGGTTATTCCGTTTCTTTCTTTCTACCCTTCACCGGCATGGCTTTATTTTTCCTTAACAGTTCCGTTTTCTTACCTGAAATACCAATCGCCCCAGGGGATTCTTCCAGGATGGGTAACACACATGGAGTATGTTCCGTTTCTCGCTTTGCTAGCCATGGAATACTTCATGTTCCAGCGATTCGACAGACATTTGTTCCCCCGGAGGCTTCCCGGGGAAAGATCGGTTTATAGAGTCTAGTGAGGTCTGTGGTCGATGCGAGTTTCCGTCGTTGTACCCGCCTTTAACGAGGAGGAGGCAATCGGAGAGGTTGTGAGACACATTCCCTCTGATTTGGTAGACGAGGTGATCGTGGTGGACAATGGATCAACCGATTCGACTGCAGTAAGAGCACGAGAAGCCGGGGCAACCGTGGTCAGCGAACCGAGGAGAGGCTACGGAGCCGCATGCCATGCAGGACTCATGGCCACTAAGAAAGGGGATGTCGTTGTTTTCTTGGATGGGGATAACAGCGATGATCCCAGGAACCTCTCACGCCTCTTGAAGCCGCTTAAAAAAGGAGAAGCCGACTTTGTTCTCGGCTCGAGGCTCTCAGGCTCCCAGGAGCCCGGTGCGATGTCCTTCCACGCCCGCTTGGGAAACTGGTTTGTCGCCAGGTTGATGAATCGCGTCTATGGATTGAACATCACCGATATCGCTTCTTTCAGAGCGATCCGGAGGGATTTTCTACTATCCTTTGGAATGGAGCAGATGACCTTCGGCTGGCCAGTGGAGATGTTGGTCAAGGCCGCCAAACGGCGAGCCAGAATTAAGGAAGTCCCCATCGACTACCATAAACGGATGGGGACGTCGAAGGTATCTGGCACGATCAAAGGATCGCTTCTGGCCGGATATTACATGCTGTGGATCCCGGTTCGGTACATCATCAAAGATTAGACACTCTCTCTTAAATAAAGTTCTCTCAAAAGTCGATTATGAGATTGCAGAAAATTGATGAACCAAAAAAGTTTGAAGGGACGTTCAAAGGGATTCGGCCCCTTTGCCTTCGGGGTGAATCGAAACAATCCGGAAATTTTGCTTTCCGAAATCTTGATGAGAAATTCTTGAAACTTAGGACCATGGGATCATTGTGTTTTCCTTGGTGAACGCCATTATTCCTTCGCGCCGATGCTCTCGCGGTGACCCAATAGGGCCTCGCAGGTGGGGAATCCCTGCCCCTTCCCCGCTCTAAAGGCGGGGATTTCCCCTTCCTGCTCGCCCTCGATGGGTGCCCCACCGCTTCCGCAAATGTCGCTCAGAGAAAACGGCGTTCACCGGAATATCGGGAAACTTTAGTCACAAAGGGTGAGAACAGTTGCCGCGCACACCGATTCCTTTTGACCGCAATGTCGAAAGATGGCTCGAATATTCTGAGAGCCCAAAGGGTCGTCTCCGACATGAACTGACCTGGCACAATATGAAGCGTCATCTTAAGCATGGAGACGGGAAATTGAGGGTGCTGGATGTGGGGTGTGGCCTAGGCGAAATGGCGCTCTTTCTTTCCAGTAAAGCCAGAACACTGGTGCTTCTCGATTTCTCAGATAAGATGCTGGAGACAGCCAAAAAACGGCTCATGCAAAAGCGTCCAGGCCTGAAGGGAGATCGCATCACCTTTGTTCATGGTCGCGTGGAAACGCTGGAGGCCTGCCTCCCGAAAGGCCGTTTCGATTTGATCCTCTGTCATACCCTTCTCGAGTATGTTGACGACCCCCGAGGAATTGTCGCATCTCTTGCCGGTCGACTCGCTCCTGGAGGACTCCTTTCCCTTGTCGTCGTCACTTGGATCAGCGAGGTGTTCAAACTCGCCATACTCAAAAATGACTTGGTGGGAGCCCGCGAGGCACTTCACAAAAGAGACTTCCCGGCCACCATCTTCGGGGATGTGGCAAAGCGCACTTTTTCCCCTGACGACCTAGAGGAGTTAGTTGAGGGCTTGAATCTCAAGGTTTTGGGCCGTTACGGAATCCGTATCTTCACGGACTATTTGCTTCAGGAGGGGGAGAAGGATTCGACAAGATACCGTCAGCTCCTTGATCTGGAAAAAGAAGCATCGAAGTTGTTACCATACCTGTATTTTGGGCGTTACCTCCACCTGATTTGTACACAAAAGGATAGCTGAAGGGGACATGTCATGGGTACTTCGGTCGGATTAGGCCTCACCAATGATTGCGATCTCAACTGCCCTCATTGCTACCGCCCCCTGGGAAAAATCCACAATTTGACTCTGAGGGATGTAAAGACGGTCTGTGAGAGTCTGGATGTGGATTCTGTGGGCCTGGGAACGGGCGAGAACGGATTGAACCCTGACTATTTTCAGATTCTTCAGTACTTTCGCGACAAAGAGATCCCCGTGACTCTCGCGTCTAACGGCTACACCATCGAAAACACCCCGGATGAAATTCTCAAGACATTCCGAGATGTCGAGTTCTCAGTTGATTTTCCCACAGAAGGGGAACAGGACAATTTTCGCGGTCTGGGAAATTGGGAACGAATCCACGCCAGTATCCCACGGTGTAAGAAGCTCGGTCTCGAGGTTTCAATAATCGCCGTTCTCATGAGCCTGAACTGCAAAAAGCTCGGACAATTGGCGAGCGTGGCAGCCTCACTCGATTGCAACCTTCGGGTAAATGTCTTTCAGCCAGTCCAGAACCGGACCTATCTGCTCACCTATGACCAGTATTGGGAGGCCTTCCGGATTCTCTTCGGTGAGGCAGACCTGATCAGCTGCACGGAGCCTCTCGTCAACACTTTCTCTGGGCTGAATTCCCTCCAGGGTGCTCCCTGCGGTCGGAAAAGCATCCGGATTAACCCACTCAGGCAGGTTCTACCATGCGTTTACTGGCCGGATAAAAAGGTCGAATTGAGAGACCTACTCAGACTCAATGGGGATGTTTGGAACACTCCGCCGTTCCGTAACGCGAGAAAAGTCCCCGGGGAATGCAAGATATGCAAGCATCTCGACAACTGCCAGGGAGGTTGCAGGAGTCGGAATCTCCTTCTCGGGAAAGACGATGAACCTGACCACTATTGCCCCTTGTGGCGAGGAGATTCCAGAAGTCTCAGCCCCACACTCGTCCCGGACAAGAGACTTCTCAGGGCAAAGAGCATTTGTACCACCATTGTCAGAGGGTGAAATAATCCTAGACAATCTCATCGTTCTGAAGGAGGAACGATTTCTGTTCGGATTTTCGGCTTTTCCTGTTTCTCGGCGCGGGCAACATGTTGTTTTAGAAGCTGGAAGAACGCAGGAATCGATTCCAAGGAAAAATTGAATGTCACCCAGAGAAAGTCGGAGAATACCCCTGCCTCGATCGCTCTACCTTGAAGTGACGAATCGGTGCAATCTCAAATGCCGGACCTGCCTGCGGTATCGCGGTATGAAGGAAGAACCCCGGGACCTTTCCCTCGATGAGATAAAGCACATTGTCGGTCAGGTACCGGAGCTCAATCGGGCAGCCCTTCACGGCATTGGTGAACCTCTCCTGAATACGGAACTGGCCGATATCATCCGCTATCTGAAAGGCAAGGACGTTTACGTGTTTTTCAATTCGAACGGCCTTCTTTTGAATCAGAAACGAGCGGACGAGCTCCTTGAGAGTGGACTCGATGAACTGCGTGTCTCCCTCGACGCTGCCACGCCGTCCACCTACGCCCGAGTCCGCGGTTCCACGGATTTTGTGAGAGTCGTGAGGAACATCGAGGTCCTTGCTCAGGTCCGAAATGCGAACCATGGATCAAACCCGAAGATCTCTGCCTGGATGGTGGCCACGGCAGACAACGTGGAAGACCTGCCGGAGATGATTGAGTTAGCTGCTCGCGTTGGAATCGATGAGGTCTATCTACAGAGACTCGTCTTTCCAACTGATGGGCCAGGAAAGGGCCTGGCAGTGAGACAAAAAGCCATAACCGGTCCGCCACAACCGATTGCCGATATTCTTCAGAAGGGCATGTCCCTCAGCCGTCAACTCGGGGTCTCTCTAATGGCCTCGGGACTCGTCTCACCCACGAAGAGCCTCAGCAATGGATCGAGAGAGCCCGCCCCATGGCGTCAATGCAGAAGGCCACGGGAGGTCGCTTACGTAACGGCGTGGGGCAATGTGCTGCCCTGTTGCATCGCTCCCTTTTCCAGTGTGGATTACGGTTCCCTCATCCTGGGCAATGTATATACGGAACCTTTCGACGAGATTTGGCGAGGTGAAAAATATTGTGCTTTTCGCGAAATGCACCAGTCCTTCGACCCTCCTGGATGTTGCTCCGGCTGCGGAACAGAATGGAGCCTATGAGGGGAATAGAGCATGAAAACGATTCTCGTTATCGTAGCCAAAGAACCGGTTCCTGGCCGGGTCAAGACGCGGCTCTCCTCCCGTCTCGGCGCAAAGCAGGCCTCTGAATTGTATCGGCTGTCGATTCAGGACATGACCGAAGAGATGTCCAACCTCTCCGAGAATACCCTGGCCATCGCCTACACCCCAAGAGATGCCGAAAGGGTATTTAAAAAAATCTTTCCCTCCCCCATCCGCCTCTTTCCGCAGGAGGGTGAGAATCTCGGGGAGAGACTATCCAACATTTTCAAGAGGATGTTTGCCGAAGGCTACCATCAGGTTCACATTATCAACAGCGATAGCCCCGATTTGTCTCATCGCCTGATTGAGCGATCGATCAGGTTGCTTCAGGAGCCCAAAACGGACGTTATACTCGGCCCATGTGCCGATGGGGGTTACTACCTTGTGGGCCTGAAGAGGCTCATCCCAGAGCTTTTTGCCCGGATCCCTTGGAGCACGGACCAGGTCTTGAACAAGACCCTGGAAACGTCACAAAGACTCGGTCTTCAATGTGCACTGCTCAGTCCCTGGTATGACATCGATACCTATGATGATATGCTTCAGTTCCTCGAGCGGAACGGAAAAAGAGTCGATACGGAGAGACTACCCGGTTGGAGAACGCTGAAGTACCTCAGAACCAGAATAAAGCCGGGATGAGGCTTTCTGAACCTCTCGTGCGACACTTCCTGTTGCCTATCCTTATGGGGAAGGTCCTGATGCAAGTCATTCAGAGTAATGGCAAAGAGATCGCCTACGCGACGGGACTGGGAGGTGTTCAAAGAGGGCGAAAGACGCTGCTTTTTGTACACGGGTCAGGGGGGAGTCATCATCACTGGAATCACCAGAGGCAGTATTTCCAGAAGTCCTATAACGTTGTCACGGTCGATCTGCCAGGTCATGGCCAGGGGAGCCCCACAGGAGAGGACTCGGTGGAGGCCTATGCGAACCACATCCTCCATTTAGTTCAATCATTGCCTGTGGATTGGGTTTGCCTGTTCGGTCACTCCCTCGGGGGAGCAATTGCACAAAAGTTCGCTCTCCTCTATCCGAAGCACTTAGAGGCCCTGGTTTTGGTGGGGACGGGGGCACGGCTAAGAGTCCTGCCCGAGGTTCTCACGGGGATTCGGGAGCGCTTTGAGGCAACCGTAAGGCTCATCAATGATTATGCCTTCTCGAAGGAAACTTCCCGGGAGTTGGTTCAAAAGGGCATCGAGACCATGCTGAAGACGAGTCCAGCTGTTCTGCACGGTGATTTCACTTCCTGCGATCGCTTCGATATCATGGAGCAGGTGACAGACATCAAAGTTCCGACCTTGGCCGTTTGCGGCAGAGATGATTTATTGACCCCTCCGAAGTATTCCCACTATTTGGCCGAGAGGATCCAAGACGCCCATGTGGAGATCATCGATGGCGCTGGTCATATGGTCATGATCGAAAAGCCTGGCGAATTCAATCGGAGAGTCGAGGAATTTCTGAATACCTTGGGATGAAGTCAAGTGCAATCACCCGTCATCGGTGAGGATTCGGTATTTTGACAAGTGAAAGCTCAGTGCCGTAGATTCCATAGAAACCACGACATCACCGAGATTGTCGTCGTCGTCCCATGTCAGGCGAGTGAGGCAGTTGAGAATTTCCTCGAGGATCTGGGGGCCATGGGCGCTTCCATCGAGAGGTTTGACATGGAAGGACCCACGGAGACCGTCCGAGGATACTTTCCACACGATAAAGAAACAGATCAGCTCAAACGATCGGTCGAGGCTTACCTAAAAGAGATTGAAGACTTCTTCCCACCGACAACCCGGTGGCGATCTGCCATCCGCGTTCTCTCACCGTCGGATTGGCAGGAGAAATGGAAGACCTTCTTTAGACCGATTGGCGTAACCCGCCGGCTCGTCATCAAACCCACATGGGAGTCTTACGAGGCGAGGGACAACGGAATCATCATCGAGATTGACCCAGGATTGGCCTTTGGAACAGGTCTCCATCCAACAACCCGGCTCTGCCTGACCTTTCTTGAAAATGAAATAGATCGCAGAATCAAGGAGAGCAAGGGACGCTCCCTGTTGGATGTTGGGACAGGGTCTGGTATTCTGGCCATTGCGGCGGCCAGACTGGGGGCCAGACCTGTGGTGGGAATCGAAATCGATGATACAGCCAGGGAAGTGGCACGCCAGAACGTCAAGCATAATCACGTTGAAGGAGTTGTGAGCGTCGATTCCAAGAAACTAGAGGCGATCGGTGGGTCTTTCGATCTCGTCCTCGCCAACATCGATGCCAAGACCCTGGCCGAACTAAGAGATCCTTTGATCCGGCTCGTGTCTGTGGGCGGGCGCTTGGCACTTTCTGGAATTCTCAAAGAACAAAAACAGCGTTTCAAGGGAATGTTTCGGGGAGATCAGTTTCATTGTGTTGGTGAAAAGAGTCGGGAAGGATGGAGTTTTCTGGTATTTGAACGATCCTAATTTCCTCATAGGGGCCGGTGATTGATCTCCAGTTTCGGCTTTCACAAAAGACATCCGGATCTATTTGCACGTGTAAGAATCCCGAGGGATCATTTTCCCTTTCTGAATCTAGTGACAGCCGATCCCTGAACCCTGTTGTTTGCAGGGGTATTTATGGCTAGATTTTTTATCTCGAACCCCATCGTCTCGAAACAAGAAATTATTGTCTCAGGCCAAGAAGCGCGACACATGCGGCGTGTTCTACGCTTAAAGTTGGGGGACAAGGTTGACATCTTTGACGGGACGGGAAAGGAATATCGGAGTGAGATCTTGCGGCAAGGTCATCAGACCCTGACGCTGAGAATTCTTGAGACGACAGTGCCCAACCGTGAGTCGCCTCTCACCATCATCATGGGCCAGAGTCTCGTCAAAGGAAACAAGATGGATTTTATCATTCAGAAAGCAACAGAACTGGGCGTTTCGGAGGTTTTCCCTTTCGTCTCTTCCCGCTCCATTACTTGTCTCGATAAGGAAAGAATCGAACACCGCGTCAACCGCTGGAGGCGAATCGCTGTGGAATCATCGAAACAATGCGGTCGTCTGATCCCGCTAAGGATCGAGACGGTGGCAAAATTTGACGAAGTCCTCGAGCGAGGATCTCTGGCAACGAAAAAAATCATCCTCTGGGAGAAAGGGACAAGGAACCTTCCATCCCTATTTCGGGAAAGGAATGCGACGGCCAGGTTATCCGAGAGCGTCTATTTCCTCGTGGGGCCGGAGGGTGGATTTTCAGAGGAGGAGATCAAGCGAGCCGAGGGGACGCATTTCGTGCCCGTGAGTCTCGGTTCTAGAATCCTGAGGGTTGAGACAGCGGGACTGAGTTTTGTGAGCATCCTCCAATACGAATGGGGGGATTTGAGATAATTCAGGCCGTCTGCACTTCCTCACCCGTACCTCCGTGAGGAGACACAGTGGGGGCATGACGGTCCATGTCCAAAGAAGACTCCTCTTCGAGCGCGTGGGCTTCCAAGTATCTTCCGTAGGATATGCACGCCTCCATAAATTGGCACTTTCTTCGACAAACTTCGACGTTCACCTTGGGGCTTCCTCTTCGTTTCTCACAGACGATGTAAGGCATGGCGCGATCACTCCGATATATTGATATTAATTTATATATACCCACAGTATGTGGGCATGTCAAGCGAAAAAAATCCCTTTTCTGAAAAAGAATTACTTTATTTATTCGAATATTATACACGAATTCGCAGAAAGAATCTATAGCCTTTGAACTTATCCCACCAATATAATAAACATTTTATATCCACATCGTATACTTTCCTCTCTCCGAGAACGTTAGATCATATGCCATTGGCACGGTGGGTTGGACAAGACTACTTGTCAGCCCAATCAGGTTCTTAAACAGAAAGAGACCCAATAGAGAAAGGCCGACGAGGAACAAAAGAATCTCAAGTCCGTGGTACCAGCGGCTGGGCTTAATCCTCATAGCGTCCATCTTTTGCCCCTTCCGATTCGCGTCCCATTACGTCTCGGACCTGATTCCTCGATTTTCTAGAGTCCTTGTGCTCTGAATCTCTGCGGTCCTTCGAGGAACTCTTCCTGACAGTTAGCCTTCACGCCGTAGAAAAGATAGGCCATGGCGATAACGAAACACCATATTCCCCAAAAGGGAACTGTTATTTTTTTGAGACTCAGAATGGTGTCGATGATCAGCACGGGCGTGATGGACATGATGGCAATACTGATGAGATCTTGGAAACTCAGATTCGTCTTTTTTGCTTTTGCAAACAGAAGTCCAATTGCTGCGTAGATCAGGACTTGAATGGTTCTGTAGACAAAGGAGAACAAAAGTGCGATCGGAAACGAGATCATGGTAAACCATTTTTCGAAAAAACCCGCCCATCTGTTCATCAAATCCTGGTCGAGTGTGAAGCTCTCAATGTCTGACAGATCAAAGGTTCTCGTTTCTCTCCGACTCTTTCTAAGTATCGCTTTCGTTTTCGTGACCAAGATATTTGCCGTTGTGTCATTCAGAGATGTATATTGCCCTGTCGTATCAATAATTGCAAAAATCTTACCGCTCTCCGGGTCCTCGATGAAGTAAGGCTCCTCTTCGTCTATCCATATCTCACCATGGGAAATCGTGATTTCTGGAACTTGAACGATGAATTCTCTGGCTGATGTCATCATGAAGTCGGAGATCTGGCGCTGAAGGGCAATCATCGTTGGGATCCAACACAAAAAGAGGAGCAACAGCAGGTAGACGAATGAAAAACCTTTCCAATTTCTACCCGCATCTTGATAGAATTCCTTTGAAAAGAATGACATGAAAAAGGGATGGACGATTGAATACCGTCTTTTGCTCGATTTTTGCGACCGCGATGGCGGTCTGTAAAATCCTGTCGTCATAACTCCCTCCATAATGCAAAACGGACAGAGTTCTTAGCTCGACGTCGGACACAACGATGGGGACTAGGGAATCGAAAGATATGAGATAAGACCCTTTTGGTCCTGTGTCGAAGATGCACTTGCAACTTCTATGCCCGTCGTGCATAATGGGGTGCCGGCCAGGCGGCCCATCGCACCGACTCGGTCATTTGATTCCCCGGAAGAAAGCCTATCCAGGTTGCGATACCCAGTCGTTACCGTCACTTCGGTAAAACGTGAAAGGTTACGAAGTCGCTTCCAGTTCTGAGGAGCCTACTGATTTTCGAGAAAAAAGCTCCTCTACTGCCCTCATGCTTCAGGACAACTTTGAACTTTCAAATGGACGTCACTTAAGTCCCAAAACTCCTTTCAGTTCTGCGGAGTTTCCTGACGTTTTTGATCCACATAAGCTCTGGTGGGTCAAATCTCTTTGAGCGTTCCTTTATCATGTTTTTTGCCCATAAATCCTAGGTCCCGCTGTGGCGGGAGAGTTTTGAGAGTGCCTGAAGCGAGCCTTAGATTTATCAAAAAACCTTTACGAAAAGCGAAAAGGGATTTGAGCACCTGACCAATTCGAAAATCCTTTCTAGATCAGTTACTTGCGTAATTGCCTGGTTTATTTTTGAGGAGACCCCAGTCAGTTCTTGCTTGATTCACGAAAAAAGTTTGATATAATTAAAATAGATTTTAGTTTAATGAAATTCCTTCCGATATTGCCTACAGTGGATAGGGGGGCCGTATTTCAGCGGCATCGTGTCCGCGGAGGCAGATTTGAGAAACCACATCGCGCCTAGTCTAGCCGATGACGGCGTTAAGGCGTTTAACATCGGCCGCAAGATCCGGGATCTTCGAAAGGGAAAGGCGCTCACCTTACAGAACCTCTCGACAGCCACCGGCCTTTCGAAACCTTTACTCTCCCAGATCGAAAACGAAATTGTCGTCCCTCCCATCTCTACCCTCCTGAAAATATCGAGGGCTTTGGATAAAGACATCGCTTTCTTCTTCCAGGAACCCAACGATGACCGGAAGATCGTTGTTGTGCGCACTTTTGAGAGGGAAAGTCTGGACACGAGGAAACTCGGACGGACCGACGGAGGCTATTCTTACGAATCACTCGCCTACAAGAAAAGCCGGAAGAACATGGAACCTTTTCTGGTGGAGTTTGAGACAAAGGACGAGAAGGAGATGTCCTTTTACAGTCACGAAGGTGAGGAGTTTCTCTTTGTCCTTGAGGGGGATCTCGAGTTTCGGACAAGGGACGAGGTGCATGGGCTTAAAGAAGGAGACAGCCTCTATTTTGAATCCGATGTTCCCCACAGTTACCGAGCACTTGGAAAAAAGAACGCCAAAGCAATCGTTGTCATCTTTTCGACACCCTGAGGGGGAAACCATGATCGAGATCCGATTTCACGGTCGGGGGGGTCAAGGAGCCGTGGTGGCTTCAAAGCTTCTGGCCTCAGCCCTTTTTGCAGAAGGCAAGTCCGTGCAGTCTTTTCCATCTTTCGGTGTGGAGAGACGGGGAGCTCCGGTTATGGCTTTTCTGCGTATCGACAATCATCCCATCAAATTGCGGACCAACGTCTACAATCCGGATCATATCATCGTTCTCGATGCGACGCTCGTCGAGGCCGTTGATGTCACGAGTGGCCTCAAGCCGAAGGGCTGGATAATACTGAACTCCGATCACAGTCCAGAGGAATTCACGGGGTTTGCCTCCTTTCGAGTCGCTACCGTGGACGCGACGAAAATCGCTGTGGAAAACCATCTGGGGTCGAGGACTCATCCCATTGTGAATACGGCTATCCTCGGTGCTTTCTCTAAAGTCACCGGGCTCGTGAGTATTGAGGCGGTGGCCCAGTCGATACGGGAGGCGGTTCCCGCAAAGACAGAGGAAAACGCTCGGGCTGCCGTGGAGGCCTATGATAAGACGGTTCTTCCAAGTAACGATCATCCGACGGAAGGCTGAAGCTGTGACGCCGAGCCGCCAAATCGATCCAAAGTGAGGAGTCACGATGCCGCGCGCTCTCGATTACACAAAAGAGTCAGAAATGCCCAGTGTGCCAGTCTCCCTGGGAGACATGAAGTGGAGTAAAACCGGCAGTTGGCGTTATATGAGACCCAATTACGAGGACAAAACGCCTCCGTGTAACCAGGCATGTCCCGCCGGGAATGATGTTGTCAGATTCGTCATGCTGGTTGAAGAGGGAAAGACCAAGAGCGGTTGGCTGAAAATCAAAGAGGAGAGCCCCTTTCCGGGAGTGTGCGGGAGAGTTTGCTTCCATCCCTGCGAAACCCAATGTAACCGGGGCCAATATGATCAGCCTGTGTCTATCCACCGTCTGGAGAGGTTTGTCGCCGACGCATGCGCACATTCCAGATCTCGCAATCTCGATCGATGGGGAGACCGATCCGAAAGAGTCGCCATCATCGGTTCAGGACCAGCCGGGTTGAGTTGTGCCTATCATCTCGCCCTACTGGGTTATCATCCAGAGGTCTTTGAAGCGCTCCCGGTTCCGGGCGGCATCTTACGGGTCGGTATTCCGGAATATCGTCTCCCCGAAGGAGTCCTGAATCGGGAAATTTCTGACCTCGAAACCCTGGGCGTCAAGATTCGGACAGATACAAAGGTGGACAAGGATTTTTTTGATGGTGGCGGACAGGAATATCAGGCGGTCTTCATCGCTACTGGGGCTCACGAGAGTCAGCGGTTGGGTATCTCGGGAGAAGACGGACCCGGAGTGATTCCCGGGCTAACGTTTCTGAGAGAAGTCAGGATGATCCAGAAAGTTCGACCCGGAAAGCGAGTCGCAGTGGTCGGCGGTGGCAATACGGCTTTAGATGCGGCTCGCTCTGCGCTCCGCCTTAAGTCACAGCCGGTCATAATCTATCGGAGAAGTCAAGATGAAATGCCAGCCTTTGCCGGAGAAATCGAAGAAGCAATGGAGGAGGGCATCGAAATCGAATTCCTGACCCAGCCAGTGCGGGTCATACGAGAAAACGGTGGAGTGGCCGGATTGGAGTGTATCAGGATGAACCTCGGTGAGGTTGATGAGACCGGACGGAAGCGTCCAGTTCCGATCAAAGGGTCCAACTTCACCTTGGATGTGGATGGGATTCTTGTAGCAATCGGAGAAGCCCCTGATGCGAGGCTGTTGCCTCCAGACGTCGAGTTGGATTGGAGGTCTCTCACCCTCCAGGACGTGTCTCGAGCTGAATCGAGGGGAGTTTTCTTCGGTGGAGATCTGGTTTCGCCCTTTCGGACGGTGGCTCACGCCATCGGATCTGGGAAGAAGGGCGCCATCTCAGTCGATGCCTTTCTCAGGGGAGATAATCCATTGGAAGTCCTGGAAATGACACGGATCGGTGAAACTGGCGGCGTGTCCATGAGAAAATACATCGACACGGGTTACAGGACCTTGAGTCGCCATGTGGTTAATTTTGACGAGCTCAACACGGCTTATTTCAAGCCCCTGTCAAAAACGGACCGGAAGTGCCTTTCCGCCTCTTCCAGAATCAGGGATTTCAGAGAGGTCAACCGGGGGTTAATCAGGCGGGAGGCTCGGTACGAAGCAGAGCGATGTTTCAAATGTGGCACCTGCAACGAGTGTGAGAACTGTTATGTTTTCTGCCCTGACGTTTCTATTTTGAGGAACATGAGAAAACTCAAACACGAAATCAATTACGACCAATGCAAGGGATGCGGAATTTGCTTCACCGAATGTCCAAGGACTGCCATCTCCATGGAGGAGGAACAGAGATGAAAAAAGTCATGACAGGCAACGAGGCAGTGGCTCAGGGGGTGAAGCTTTCCCGGGTTCAGGTGATCTCGGCCTATCCCATTACTCCCCAAACGACTATCGTTGAGGAGCTCTCAGAGATGTGTGCAGATGGGAGGTTGAACGCAAAATTCCTCAAAGTCGAGTCTGAGCATTCAGCCATGGCCAGTATCATCGCCTCATGCACTGCCGGGGTCAGATCCTTCACGGCGACCTCCTCCCAGGGGTTGGTGCTCATGCACGAAATGCTCCATTGGGCAGCCGGTGCGAGGCTCCCGGTGGTTATGGTCAACGTCAATCGAGCATTGGGATCGCCGTGGAACATCGGGAACGAACAGAGTGATAGCCTTTCTCAAAGGGATACAGGATGGATCCAGCTTTACTGCGAAAACAATCAAGAGGTCGTGGACACAATTCCGCAGGCATACCGCATCGCGGAAACCGTCAAACTCCCTGTTATGGTGGTTTTGGATGCATTTGTTTTGTCTCATACGGCCGAACCGACCGAAATCCCCGATCAGGAACGGATCGATGAGTTCTTGCCTCCATTCAAGGGCGATTTCACATTGACCGGACGCCGCCACCAGTCTTTCAACCCGATTACGAGTCCAGACTACTACATGGAGTTTCGTTACAAAATTCAAAAAGCCATGGATCAAGCCAAAGAAGTGGCGAGATCGGTTGATGAGGACTATGAGGGCCTGTTTAGGAGGGGTTATGGGATCATGGAAAAATACAATTGGGATGGGGCTGACACGGTGCTGGTCACGTCAGGAGCGGTTACCAGCACATCACGCTTCGTCGCTGACGAATTGGCCAAGGAGGGAAAACGAGTCGGTCTTCTGAAGATGAAGATGTTCAGACCCTTTCCAACCGAAGCGATTCGGGAAGTCCTCGGTGGTACCCGAAAGGTCGCCGTCCTGGACCGCGGACTTTCCTTTGGGCAGTCCGGCTTTTTCGCTCAGGAGATCCGATCGACCTTCTGCAACGAGGATGAGCAACCGAGGATCTTTGGTTTCGTGGCAGGACTCGGCGGGAGGGATGTCACTCCCGAAGACATTCGGCAGATGATCTCCTACACGCTCGAGAACGACCGTCCAAGACACGACATAATTTGGATAGGCCTTAAACAGTAGAGTGTAAGACGAGGAGACCATGAAGAACTACACAATTCCTGACAGAGAGCTTTTGAGTGGGGGACACCTAGCCTGCCCAGGATGTGGGGCTGCCTTGGGAATGCGTTTGGCATTGAAAGCCTTGGGTGAAAAGACAATACTGGTCATTCCTGCCAGCTGCTGGTCGATCGCGCCGGGAGCTTTCCCTCATTCGGCTATTGATGTTCCCGTCTATAACACGGCCTTCGAAACGGGAGGGTCTGCGGCAGCAGGGATCACTGCGGCGCTCGAGATATTGGGAGACAAAGATTTCACCGTCGTCACCTGGGCCGGAGATGGGGGAACTTTCGACATC
>WVXP01000201.1:40148-53490 GCA_011773445.1 Pseudomonadota bacterium
GACAGGCCAAAGAAGAACATGCTCGAGATCATGGCGGACCATCGGATTCCCTATGTTGCCAGTGTTACCATCGCTTACCCTGAGGACATGATTCGGAAGATAGAGAAAGCCAAGGGAATCTACGGAACGAGATTCATCCATCTCCTCTCGCCGTGTCCCCCGGGATGGCGAATTCCCCAGGAGAAAGTGGTGGAGCTTTCAAGACTCGCCGTACAAGCCCGCGTCTTTCCGCTTCTCGAGATCGAAGATGGCGAGCGTTACACCCTCAACATTAACCCGGACGCCATTCCGGTGAGTCAGTATCTGAAGGCTCAGGGCCGATTCGGCCATCTCGGAAAGAGAGAAGTTGAGAGAATCCAGGCCAATGTCGACCAGGAATGGAGGCGGCTTCTGAAACGAACCGAATTCAGTTCAGCCTTGTTTCATGCTGATCCACGATAAGGCTATTCAGAAATTTTCACAACCTACCCTTCGCACTGCGAAGCCATCTGTTCCCGCCTCAGCGTCTCCATTTCTCTCTGATAGTGGTTGATGATTCTCTGGGCATAATTCGGATCGCTCGACTCATAGCTCTCCCGAACGAACGCAATGGACTGTTGGAGCGTCTGGAGCCGTGACTGAATCATTTCACATTTTCTAAGGCCCCAACGCATTTCGATAGGGTCATCGGGATCATAGGAGAGCCACTCCCTGTTCCTGTAAATGTGGAGCAGATCGATGATTTTTTTGTTGCCAATGTCAAATTGGATGGTTTCCATTCTCGCCAGAAGGGGCTTCGGATCGAGATGGTTCTCCTTCAGGACATTCTCGAGATACCAGAATAGTAGCCGGATTTTTCGGTCCCGAAGCGGGGTACTGTAGGCCTCCCACATGTCAGATCCTTCAGGACATGGTTTCTCGGAGCAGTAACCATAGCCACTCAGCACAATGGGAACCCGCTCGTCCAGCATCTTCACTATATAGTCCATGATCCGCTCGACCTTCTCCTTCGGATCGTGTTCTCGCGGATCGATCCGCCTCGCCACCGCATCGACATAGACCCGAGTTTCGGAGAAAAAATCGGGTCCGTACTGCTCCTCAGAATAGGCGGGCTGAGCCTGTCGGTCCAGGAATCGCCACTGTCCATCGCTCTTTTCCAACCATCGAAATTTGACCAGACCAGACTGATTCGCCGCGTTCGGACTGTGCATCAGAAAGTCTCTCATCTTCAACTTCTGGCGCTTTACGGGAAGGGAGGCTTCCCATGTCTGGAGCGGATGTATCGTGCTTCCATCAAGGACAAGCCGCCCAATAACTCCGGTATGAGCCTCTGTCGTGAGAAAGACGGTGCCAGGTGTCACAAGGGAGGGCGTCANNGAGGGCGTCACCGCAATGGGATAGGTATCATTGGGAATTGATTCAGTTGTCGTAACACCGAGAACAGTACGGAGGGCCGCCCGGAATCGGGGGTCCTTGTCCCATCTTGAATACGAGGGAAGGTGGTCCCAGTCTTTGGACCATTGGCCGATGAACTCGCCATACCTCCCCGTAGCACCCGCAGGTAACCTTCTAATACGAGCATAGATCCAGCGAAGTCCATAGGAGACATCGGCACAATCGACCGGAATTTTGTGATTGATAAAAAAGTTTTCATCCACATATTCAGAAACCCACGCCCCAAAGCGTAACTCTTCCTTCATGGTCCATTCATTAACGGCATGCCAAACCTCTGCCCTCAAAACGGAACCAAAAGCAACGAGTAGTCCGAGCACTACAGCGAACGTCAGAAAGAGTTTTCTCATGGTAGCTTTTTCTCCTCCGCGCTTTTTTCTAAGATTTCAATTCGACTTTCCAAGCCTGAAAACCGCCGGTCATTCCTCTGCTGAAATTCGTCCAATCCCTCCTCCAACCGTTTTTCTGTCAAGAAATCGACATAGGCTCGGACAGAGCGGCTGATCTCGCCAACCTTCTCATCGAGGATTTTGAGGGTTTGTTTGATCTCCTCGATCTCTGTATCAAAATTCATCGGGTCTCTCCAGCCCATGACCCATGACGCATTCATAAAATCTAACTTGAAAGGTTTTGTAAATCAACCTCACCGGCAGATGAATCTCTTTTCTTATCGGGACAATGACTCCCACGCCATATGGGTCCACCCAGATGAAGAACGGTTGGCGTGTCCATCTCTGCAACCCAAAATCGTTCCTCTGTTCCGGTCTCGTTTCTCAGGGAAGACTCCTTTGCTGCATTCATCAAGGCGGGAGTGCATTCGTGGAACAGTACGGCGGCACAGAATATGGGGCTGACCCCCGAATGACGACATCGCTTTCGAAGTGGTTTTAGGAATACTTCCACCTACTTCTTTTTTGTCGCCCTTTCCAGATCGATGATTCTCGAATGCCCCTCCACATAGGGTTCCGTTTCATAACTCGTGATGTTCTGGATTTTCTGGGTAATTTGCGCCATCCGGGTAGCTTCCTTCTCGATGATTCCCAAAGAGCGGTAGTGGATGGCTTCCCTGTCCATCTCTTTCATCAACATTTGAACTCTTGCGAGAATACTGGTCAGCGGTTGATTGAGATGGTGGCAAGCCGCTCCGGCCATTTCAATCACCCCCTCGAACCGCTCTCTTTCCATGGTCTCCTTTTCCAGTTCCTTTTGTGCAGTGATGTCAGTCACGATTCCCCGAACAAGAGACGGGTTTTCCCGATCCACCTCGAGTGTCGAGATGTTAACCAGGGCGTAGATCGTTCTTCCTTCCCGGTGTGCCATTTCGGTCTCAAAAATCGATCCACTCCGCCCCGATAGAGTCGCCCTGAAGATGCGACCGGCCTCGTCTCTCCAACCAGGTCTGAAGAGTTCCGTCCACCGTCGTTTCAGAATTTCATTCAGATGGTACCCAAGCATTTGCAATAGGCCGTTATTTGCGTAGGTGATTCTCGCCTTTCGATTCAAGGAAAACATCCCTGAATCGATGTTTTCGATGAGGTCCTTATACTTTTCTTCCGATCGTTGAACTTGATCCTGAAGGCGCTTTATCTCCCCTATGTCCCTAATGATCATGGCAGTACCGAGGTAGTCACCCTGCTTATCTCGGACGGCCGTATAAAAAATATCGTAGCGGGACTCCTTTTCAGCATCGATAATGCCTGACCGCTTGGCACGATGGTACCGGATCGTCTCCCGACCTGTTTTGAGATCATTTAGGATTTGAGAAACCTTGCCATAATCTGCCGAGGGATGACAATCAAAGATCGATCTCCCGAGAAGAGACGCGAGTTTTGAACTTCCCCGCATGCGCTCGAAAGTCCCGTTTGTCCATCGTACCCGATCGTCCACATCGAAGAGGATAACCCCCTCCCCCAGGCTATCCAACAAATGCCGCATCACATGCTCAACACTCCCTGCCACCGTTCCCTCACTTTCTCTTCTGGGAGACATTCTAAGAGGAAAATGCCTGATAGTCAAACACAGGGGCAGGTGGGGAATTCTTGCCCCTTCCCCACTCTGAAGGCGGGGTTTTCCCCTTACGCTCGGCTGAGCTCACGTCGAAGCCTGTTCGCCCTCGATGGGTACCCCAAGGCTTCCGCCAACGTCCCTCAGGGACATGAGCGTCCACAAAACTGAGGAAACTCCACCAAGGACAGAATTCAGGAGTCGGGGGTCAGAATTCAGAATGAAAACCGTAAGAGCCCAGAAATCCTTGTGTTCTAGAGGCGAATGTGCTACGCTGATCGCGTTCTTTTCGGATGGCACTCAGCCCAAGAAGGGGGACGGGGCTGCACCCTTGATCAGCCTGAAAGGTGAGGGCTAACGGGTTGTTTCCAAAAGATAAGAACAGGTTGGGGGGGACTTTTGGTTTGGCCTGTACCACGGGTGATCTTAGGGTCTGGGACCCAGAAAGCCGTTCTCTATCCGAATGACCATCTCGAAAGCGTCGGGTGGGCTCTTCAAGGTCTCCCCACCGAGTTCCGTTTACAAGAGTTTTGTGGAAAGGTGCCTGCAAGAAATAGGATACGAACCCATCGGCTGGAGATAACCCGCTGTTTTTCACAGTAGATCTCGGGGCAGGCTTCTCAACTCTCACCGATCAAACACAGGACAAAGACCGACCAAGCTTCCTGTCATGCCTGGGTTGTCTGTTACCTTAACGGAAAGATCGATATTCTGGACCGCACCATGAACGACGGGCTATGGGACGCTCACCGATATCCCAAAGGATTCTACAGGCCCGCCTACTCGTACTCCAAAGAGACCCGCTGGCGCCATACTGAGGAACATCCTTAACTCCTAGCTCCCGCGCTGGGGCGTGTGGCCTGCCAATCATCAAGGCGTGGGACGATTTCGGTTCCCCCGGGTCTATTTCATCGCGTCGTCAAGCGTCTTAAGACTTTCCCTTGGAGATTTTGTCCCAGCATAGCCATTCACAATCCTCACCGCTGTAATCGGCAAGTGCGGGATTATCACAGCTGATGCTCCGGAGAACTTTCCTCCCCTTTTCGGTCTCCCATTCGACGAGAAGGGAGGGTGTGCCTTTCCCTTCAGGACATGGAATCTGCCGAATAACGCGCGTAATCTTGCCTGCCATGGTTGGTCCTCCGTTTTGCGTTTTTTTGCCTTGGGGAAGAAGCCAGGATTGCTCACTCTGAAGGAAGTTCTCTCGGATCTTTTTCTTTATTTGTTGAGACCTCCATGAGCCGCAGTCTTCGATTCCTCAGATTCAAACCGAAGCCACTCCCCACAATCAAAAGGGCCCCTATTAAGAAACGCGCATGCAGATCATCCTTGAAAATGATCACGCCTGCAACACCTGCGAAAACGATTTCTGACATCAATATGACAGAACCCTCTGAAGCTTTGCAAAACTTGAAACCCTGGTTCATCAGGAGCTGTGCTATGAGAAATACCAATCCAAGCAGTATCAAAAGCGACAATTGCTCAAAACTCGGCCTCGTGAATTCTTTCAGGAAGAAAGGGAAGCACACAATTCCACCCACAAGGCAGAAATAAAAATAGATGATCAGGGGGTCATGGGTCTCCCGGAGTTTTCGTATGAGAACAACCGTAAATCCGGCAAAGCAGCCGGCCAAGAGCCCGTAGATGCCCCCCTGATTGAAGACATGAGACCCCGGATCGATAACAATATAGATCCCGACAAAACCCACCAGGATCAGAATGATTTCCAACCCTCCCAGAGACTCCCGGAAAAGCAAAAAGGAGAAGAAGGCTGCAAAAAGCGGGAAAGTGTAGAAGAGCACCAGGGCCGTGCTGAGAGGAATAAGAGAGATCGATTTGACGAGAAAGAGAAAACAGAGGGTTCCAGAAACAGCCCTCACGATTAGCATGAATGGGTTTTTTCCTCGGAGGGTGATACCTCTTGGCACCATCAGAGACAAAAGAATGACCGCGCCGATGAGAAACCGAAAAAAGGCGATCTCCGTGGCTGCGATTGCGGGCGAGACAAACTTGATGAGTACGTCTGTGAGAGCGAAGAAGAAGGCGGAGAGGACCATTAATGTCAAACCACTTGTCAATATGAGCCTGACCATCGCCAACATCTCCTGATCCGGATAGACTCGCCCGATGAGTGAGAATATTATCAAAACGGAACAGGCGCGAGCAAGGATAATCCTTAAGCCAGCCCCTCCCCTTTCTTCATCATTTGCTCACTAGATTGAATGACCAATGGAGGCGGTTGTCCGGTCTTCGGCTCTCCCCAGTAGACGGTTCGATGAGGGAAGGGAATTTCGATATTTCGCTCGTCGAAAACCTTCTTCATTCTCCGGTTGAATTCCCTTCCAACTCTCCACTGCTTGATGGGCTTTGTTGTGATCCTTGCCTTGATAACCACTGCGGAATCGTCGAACTTGTCGACGCCGAGGATCTCGAGGGGCTCGAGAATGTCGTCTTTGAACTCAGGGTCTCTCTGCAGGGACTCTCCAATCTCCTTGAGAAGAGCCATGACCTCATCGACATCCTCTCGATAGGCCACACCGACCTCAAAAACGTATCGCGAGTACTCCTTCGTCATATTCGTGATCGCATCGACACTCCCATTGGGGATCACATGGACATTGCCGGCCAGATCTCGCATCTTAATGGTCCGCAAGCTCACCGCTTCGACGAGACCTCCTGTGCCGTTGATAACGACGACGTCTCCTACCGCGACACTATCCTCAAACAGCAGAAAAAGGCCATTGATGAAGTCCTTGACCAGTGACTGGGCACCAAAACCGACAGCCAATCCGATAATTCCTGCACCAGCCAGAATGGGAGTCACATTGACACCCAATTGGTTGAGAATGATGACTCCACCGACAAAGATCGCTGCCACGCTAACGAGCCAATGGAACAGCGGCACCAAAGTCTTCTTCTTTCTGCCCGGCTCAATCGTTTGGCCGGTCTGGTCTGTTCGGGATTGGACGAGTTGCTTCGTCACAAACTCGCTGATATCGATAATCCCGATGACCAGGCCAACAACAATTCCGATTGCGACGACACGGGAAAGAATGGTGGATCCCAACTCTGATGTGACAAACCAAGATGCCTGAAACCCCCAGAATTCCAAGATGCTGCCGATGGCAATAACGATAACCACGCCCTTGGTGAGACGCTTCAACGTTCCGATATATCGATTGGTTTTATCCTCCAGACCTGGGAACCGTTGTTTTATCTCCTTGCCGAGACTGAACACCTTGCCAAAAAGCGGATCGATGGCCCACAGAACTCCCCACAGGATTGCGAGAACCGCTACAGTCTTTAGGGAGGCATAACCAATGAAAATGATTACCTCTTCATAGTTGGCTACGATAAAAATCGAATTCACCCAGACGATGATCCCTACTGCAAGAGGCCAAAATCGGGCGCAGTAGTAAAGGAGTTTATCCCAGAAACTTGCCTCCCGAGCTGGCTTCGATGGGGCATACATCCTTTTGATCTGTAGAAGGAGGACTGTCGCAAGAACGGGGAAAAGGAGAGTGAGAATCCGACTGACGCCTGCAGCAAACAGGGGAGGAGCTCCAAAAATCTCGAGGGACTCCGTCGCAAAGTAATAGAGGATGGCCAGGTTGAGAAACCGCTTGACCCAGACCCAAACATAAGCAGACGTCTCATCTGTCAACGGGAGGACCCGAGCCGAGGGCTCGAACGGACGGAGCAGAATCCGTGAAATGTTGAAGATACCTCTGTAGATGAGGAGGGTCAGGAAGAAGAGGATAGCAAACCCGTATGGAGCCCCGCGAATTCCCAGGAGTCTGAGCACAAAAAACGCTCCCACAAAGAGGACTGCGTACGGACCAATCCGGATAACCATCCGTACGCCCGCCTCAGAGATTCGTCTCCTGGCTGTCCGCTTCTCTTCTTTCAACACAATCCTCAGTAGGGCCGATGTCAGCCGTCTGATCGCAACAATAAGGATCAGTGCGGTTGCGATTCCCAAGCCGATGATTGCGGCGGTTTGATACAGCGTGGCTCTGTTTTCTGGAGCTGAAAGATACGCACGTGTTCTCTTCAAACCCTCGGGGACTCGGCGGATGAGATCGAAAACACCACTGAAAAAACCGGAGGTTTCACGAGTCACTAGGCTATATTCCAGAATAAACCGCTCAACGAGGTTGGGCTTTTCTTCCTCAGGTGTAGGCGCTTCCTCTCTGGCTTGCCTTTTTTGTATCTCCATAAGTGTTTTCAACTCTCTCAGCAGCGCCTCCCTCTCTTCCGGCGTCTCTAAAGTCCGGATCAGCGCCTCCAGGTTTTCGAGAGAAGTCTCGACCTGAGGGGTCGTCCCTTCCTGCGAGTGGATCGGGAGTGCAACAGTGACGAGGAAGATCAGGCTAAGAAAGGCAGTCTTGAATGCCAAGCCACGAGAAACTCTACGACACATGACGGTAACCTCCTGAATTCATTTTAGTCTCACTCTTATACGGATAGATGGTATATCCCCATCCTCAATTTGGCAATAGGGGAAAGAATCACTCCAGCTTTGATGAATCCGAAGTTTTCTTCAAACCCTGAGGCACAGACATTCCCCTCAGATGAGAATGATCATGACAAATGACAAAGCTCAAAGTTCAGATCAATGGCAAATGTCAAATGACGAATGGAGAAAACCGGTTCATTGTAGAATCATTTTCGAACGGCCACAAACTATTTAGTTAGTCGTCACTGAAAAACGGCTGTGTAGAGAACATCACCAAGTTTCTAGGGCCACCCGTCTTGGCGACCGGAGCGTCCCCGAAGGGGCGAGCTCATACTGTCTGATCCGCCGAAGGCGGAGAGTTTATGAAGTCGAACGCAGGGAGCCCATAGAACGGGTCAGAAACTTCGTCCAAGGAGCGGAATGGGCATTTTTCAGTGGCAACTGGTTATTCGGGGTTTGCAAATTTTGATTTCCAGGCATCGGGATTTCATTTGACATTGAGATTTAGACGCTTGACGTGAGCAGGGGTCTTGACATACGAATAACTTACGTATATAATCGTAAGTATGAAAATCCCTTACCTGACACTCAAACAGAGAGCCCTGGTGCAATTTATCCTGAAGTATTCCGACATTCATGGAAATGCCCCCACACAGCGTGAGATTGCCGAACAACTCGGCCTCTCGTCTCTAGGGACCGTACAGAGCCATATCAAGGCCCTATGCAGAAAAGGCATTCTCCATAAGGAATGGAACAAGAACCGATCCCTTCGTCTTGCATATCCTTTTCCCTTGGAATCGGGAGGTACGGTAGAACTCCGCATGGCAGGCCGAGTGGCAGCGGGAAAGCCCATTGAAGCGGTCCTCGATTATGAGACGGTAAAGGTTCCAGAGGAAATGCTGAGCCGGGGGGAGAATTTTGCGCTCCGTGTAAGGGGGGATTCCATGATTGGCGATGGGATCTGCGATGGCGATGTGATCATTGTTCGTCGCAGCAGCAATGCCGAGAATGGGCAGACGGTTGTCGCTTTGATCGATGAACGCGAAGCGACGGTTAAACGGTTTCGCCGAAATGGAGATGGCACGGTCACGTTGAGCCCGACCAATCCCGCCTATCAGGAGATCGTTTGCGAAGAAAGTCGGATCGCCATTCAGGGAATCGTGGTCGGCCTGCTCAGGAAGTACAAGTGAAGCGACTCAAGATGACTCACCACGGAGGCACGGAGAACGCAGAGGCTTTTATTTTTTGGCCAATCGGGAGACGGCGATTGGCCAAAACAAGCTCAGGCCTTCGGCCAAAATTGCCTCGAAGAGGCTGAGTACCTTTTGTTTGGCGGTATCTCCCGACAAACAAAAAGAGCCTTTCTTCTCCGTGTCCTTTGCGCCTCTGTGGTAAATATTTCGAGGGTCATTTGATATTCGGGTTTGTTTCGTATTTCCAGATTCGTATTTCGAATTTTTCACTCTGACTGTGGGGAATCTGGGAAAGGGAGTTCCGAGCGCGAATCAAGATTTTTTCGCTCACAATTCTTAGCGAGGCGAAACGGCCGCAAATCCAATTGTTTGAGCCCAGAGGGCGAGTTTTGGATTTGCAGTGGAACCAAGCTTTAGAGTTGTCGAAAAAAGATTTTGAGCAGCGAAGAGCTTCTTTTTCCCGTCTCTTGAGTCTATAGGAGCGTCTGATGAGCCGTCGTCTCCTTCATGTTTCAGTGCCCGAATTCCCGGTCGCCGTCGAACGCGTCGCAAACCCCTCCCTTCGAACTCGCCCTGTGGCCGTTGCGACCTCTCTATCTGGCGACGGGCGGATTATCGTATCGTCTGATGAGGCCCGCCGTGAAAGCGTCTTTCCATCCCTTCCCGTTGCTCGGGCTCTGAGACGCTGCTCAGGCCTGGTCATTCTTCCCTATAATGGCCCTCTGTACCAAGGAGCCTATCATGCCATGCTGCGGGAATGCCGGGCCTTCTCCCCCTTGATCGAACCCCACCGTCATGGCCATGCCTATCTCGACATCAGCGGCATGGGAAGGTTGATGGGCCGGAGTCTCGACATGGCCTTTCGTCTCTGCAAAGAGATCCGACAAAAACTCCGGATCCCGGCACAATCGGGAATCGGCAGCAACAAACTCGTCAGTCGTGTGGCTGACATGGTGGCCGAGTCCGATCCAGTTTTTGAAGTTCTCGAAGGTTCGGAAAAGATCTTTCTCGAACCCCTGAGTGTTCGGGTCCTCACGGGCTTTGCCGACGAGATGGCGCGACAACTTCAGGAATTGAACCTCCGTATTGTGAAAGACCTGGCGGCCATCCCGGTACAGCAAATGGTCTCAGTATTTGGAAACTTTGGATACGTCCTCTTTCACCGGGCAAGGGGGGTAGACCCCTCTCTCCTGGTTCTTCCGCAACAGCCCCGGAGGCTGGAGGAAAGGATCCGCCTGAACGATGTGACTAACGACCTCGGCGTTCTCACCCAGGAAGTGATCCGACTCGCTGACCGTCTTTTAACAAAGCTTCGAGAACTCGACTACTTTGCCCGGAGGGCGGAGCTTTCCATCACCTATATCGACAGAAGACGGAGCAGAAGATCGATCCCCCTCACCCGGGCTGATTACGCTCCCTTTGCATTTCTTCCGATTTTCACCCGTCTAATCCATGAGACTTGCACCCGTCGCGTCCATGTAGAGGAGATGACGCTGTGCTTTACTGGTTGGAGCACGGCCCAGTCCCAGATGGATCTTTTTGAAGTCCCTCCGGCCAAGGCCCCTCTTGTAAAGGCCATTGATCGGATCCGTGAAAGATTCTCCTTTGACAGTGTGGTCTACGGAGCAGAAAGAGCATGAAACCAGGAATCCGAGATCCGGAGTCAGGGGTTAGCATGAAAAGACAGGCCATCAAAATCGTTTTAATTTCTAACCACAGAGGTGCTGAGGCCACAGAGGCATTTTACTCTTTGCCCGTCGGGAGATGGCGATGGGCAAAAGACCAATCCCCTTCGGGATTGTGTTTTGCCCGAAGGGCCGGCCCTTCTCGTTTGCCGTAGGTCCGGCAAACGAGAAAATCAAATCCTCCGTGTTCTCTGTGCCTCGGTGGTGAAAATAAGAGAAAGGATTGACGCCTATCCCAAATCGATTCTGAATTCTGACCCCTGGTGTTTTATGATTCACCTTCACGTCCATACCTACTACAGTTTCCACGAGGGAGCCTCTTCCCCTGAAGAGCTCTTTGCAGCAGCCCGCGAGCGAGGCATCGAGACCCTGGCCATTACCGACACCAATGGTCTATACGGTCTGATCCACCAACGTCAGGCGGCTGAACTCTATGGGATCCGACTCCTTATCGGGTCCTTTCTGAATGACAGAACAGGCCATTCGGCCGTTATCCTACCGCGAACCCGCGCGGGTTATAGTGAGCTCTGCCGCCTCGTCACCCAGCGTCACATGGATGCCCACTTCTCGCTTCTCGATGCTCTAAAAAAAGAGAACCTGACTGACCTCTTTGTCATCTCTCCGGATCTGAGTCTTCTTTCGAGGCTCCCCCGAGAAAAAACCCTTTTCTTTGAATTACGGCCCGGGTCGATTGATCGATACCGGGCTGCCCGGGAACTCGGAATTCCGGCTGTCGCGACCAACGGGGTCTACTTTGCGCATCCTACCGACCATGACAAGCACCGACTGCTCCGAGTGATCGGTTTGAATAGTGTTTTTAGCCGGATCTCCCCGGATCTCCATGCCCGAAGCGATCAATGGCTTAAGTCCCCACAAACCATGGAGAAAGAGTTTGCCTGGACACCGGAAGCCCTGAAAAATTCCCATGCCATCGTCGAGAGGATCGAGGACTACTGGGACCTCGGGGAGTGGATTGTCTCTCGGGATGCCATGGAGGAGAAGGGGGATCTCTTTCTCCTTTTGAAGCAGAAATGTCTTGACGGGGTTCGGCGTCGGTATAAGAAGATGACACCTGAGATCAAAAGCCGGCTCGACAAGGAACTCGACATTGTTGGTCGAAAGGGATTTGCCGAGTACTTTCTGATCATGGAGGACGTTGCAAAACAGAACCCCTACACGTGCGGCCGGGGATCCTCTGCAGCAAGCCTCATCTCCTATCTTCTCGGAATCACACAGGTCGATCCTATCCGATACGATCTCTTCTTCGAACGTTTTCTCAATGAAGACCGCAAGGATCCACCCGATATCGACGTCGACTTCCCGTGGGACGATCGGGACGATGTCTTGAAATACACCTTTGAGAAATACGGTCGTGAGCGGACAGCCATGGTCGCCACCCACGTGACCTACCAGACCCGTGCGGCCCTGCGAGAGGTGGCCAAGGTCCATGGTTTTGCTGACGCGGACATTGGACTCATCACAAAGAAAATCGGGTACTCGCTTTACTCTGGACCGATCGCGCCGATCGAAGAGCAGATCAGAGACAACCCACGCTTTCGGGGAATCGATATTGATGACCACTGGCGGAGGATTATCCGTGAGGCCCAATCCATTGTTGGCTTTCCGCGACACATTTCGGTCCACTGCGGTGGTGTGGTGATTGTTCCCAAAGGCGTGACGCACTACGTCCCCATGGAGCTTTCAGGCGACGGCCGCCAGGTCATCCAGTGGGATAAGGATGGGGCCGAAGAGGCGGGTCTCGTCAAAATGGACATCCTGGGGAATCGTTCTCTTGCGGTAATCAGGGATGGTTTGAGGGCTGTGAAAGAGAATTATAGGATTCTTATCCCCTATGCACGTTTCTCTCCACTTCAGGATTCAGGGGCTCAAAAGATCATGCGCGCTGGCCAAACCATGGGGGTCTTCTACGTGGAGTCGCCAGCCATGCGAAACCTCCAGAAAAAGGCCAGGGTGGGGGATTTCGAACATCTCGTCATTCACTCGTCCATCATTCGGCCAGCCGCCAACCGGTTCATTACCGAGTACGTGGAACGCCTCCATGGCAAACCCTATGAACCCTTCCATCCCGCGGTCAGGAAACTGCTCAAGGAGACCTACGGCATCATGGTCTATCAAGAGGACGTGTCTCGGGTCGCCATGGCACTGGCCAATTTCACCGCTGAGGAGGCCGACGACCTGCGCAAGGTCCTCACAAAGAAGCGAGACTGGGGAAAGTTTGCGGTCTATCGCAAGCTCTTCGAGGAGCGGGCCCAGAAGCGGGGCGTCACCCGCGAGAAGCTCGATGAAATCTGGGAGATGACCGAGTCTTTCCGGGGGTACTCTTTCTGTAAACCCCACTCGGCTTCCTTTGCCATGGTCTCCTACAAGTCGGCCTATCTCAAGGCTCACTATCCGGCCGAATTCATGGCAGCCGTCATCAGCAACCAGGGGGGCTTCTATACGACCTTTGCCTATATTTCAGAGGCAAAGCGGATGGGAATCCGGGTCCTCCTGCCTGATGTGAATCGGAGCGCGTTCCACTACCAGGCCGAGGATGATCAAACGCCGGA
>WVXP01000275.1:0-320 GCA_011773445.1 Pseudomonadota bacterium
TGAAATATCGTTTCAACCAGAAAGGGTGCCAAGCCGAGCGAAGGTTCATCAAGGAGCAACAGACGAGGACGGCTCATCAGGGCCCGGCCAATGGCCAGCATCATCTGTTCTCCGCCCGAGAGGCTCCCCGCGGGTTGACGTTTCCGTTCCCCCAAGATGGGGAAAAGTCTGCAGACCCACTCAAGGTCGGATTGGATTGCTGCTTTGTCGCGCCGCAGATATGCACCGATGAGTAAGTTTTCCCACACATTTAGATCAGAGAAAACCTGGCGGCCCTCGGGGCAGTGGGAGATACCCATGCGAACGATCTCTTCAGCTGA
>WVXP01000275.1:419-16969 GCA_011773445.1 Pseudomonadota bacterium
AGGTTTGACCGATATACACATGAATATCCTGAACCTCAAGCATGTCCCCCTTCCCTCTCTCTACCCAAATAGGCTTCAATGACGTGGGGATCATGCTGGATCTCCGCCGGGCTGCCAAGGGCGATGACCTTTCCACGGTCGAGCACCTGGATCCGCTCACACACTCCCATAATCACACTCATATCGTGCTCCACGAGAAGGATGGTGAGCTGATGCTCTTTATGGATCGTTGAAATGATCTGAATGATCTCCTCTGTCTCCTGAGGATTCATCCCTGCCGCGGGTTCATCAAGGAGGAGCAACTTTGGGGCCGTCGCAAGGGCCCTGCCCAATTCCACTTTTCGCTGACTGCCATAGGGGAGGTTTTCTGCGATTTCGTCTTTATGGTCCGGAATTCCAAGGAGGTTCAGGATTTCTAGAGCACGTTCCTCCATCTCTCGTTCAGAGTGCCTGAATCGGGGAATGCCGAGCAGGGTTGACAAAAATCCTGAACCGTGGCGCATATGAAAACCCACTTTGATATTGTCGATCACAGGCAGTGCTTTGAATAGACGGATATTTTGAAAGGTTCGGGCCATGCGCAAAACGGCGTTTCGATCTGGTCGCGATCGCGTGATGTCCCTCCCCCTGAAAAAGATGCGTCCTGTAGAGGGTCGTATGACATTGGTGAGGAGGTTGAAGACCGTGGTTTTACCGGCTCCGTTGGGCCCAATGAGCCCCACCAATTCACCCTCGTGCAGAGTAAGGTCATAGTCCCTGAGGGCTTGAACCCCACCGAAGTTCTTGCCTAATCCTTCGACGTCCAATAATCGCGTACCTTCCGCGGCCATGGGATCCTTCGCTACATTGGCTAAAGGCTGAAGCTCTCCTTTTTCACTCCAGAACATGGATGTTCTTGTTTGCGCACATCCCCTTGAGGATATTCGGCCACACGGTGACACTGACCTCTCCAAGATGTGCTTTCTTGAGGAAAAGCATAAAGGTGCGGGATTGCCCAATGCCACCCCCTATGCTGAGGGGGATCTCGTTTTTGATAATTGCTTGGTGGTATGGGAACTTAAGAAAATCAAGCTGACCGGTAATCTCCAGTGGTAGGATTTTCTCCACCTCTGCACAGTCACCGATGCCAGGCCCTGCCAGGTCTGCCTTTTTGTCTACGATTGGTCTTCTCTCCTTACTCGTTTCATCGCTAAAACTGTCATCGGTTTTTATCGGTTCTCACCTCGTCCGCAACTTCTTCCATTAACCACCATGGCACCTAGCTGGTTGCCACTGAATCCATCTTTCATTCTAGCTCGTCCAGTTCAAAAATCAATGAAAATGTGGCAATCCCAGGAATAGCTGGATTTGCTTCGGAGATTTGCGGGTGGGATCAGGCCTTTTTTTGCATCTGAATACTTCTCACCGGCCATAGGTTCCATGGGCACGCATGTCGGTACCTTGTCAAACCCTTCGCTGGCACGGTAATACGCTAAGTGCAAAGAGCGAGACCCCAGCTGCATTAGACTCTATAAAGGAGATCTATGTACCGTTCGAGTAGATCTGCCACAATGCTTCGGTCTGGAATGCTCGCAGCCATTCCATATACCGGCGCCATCCCCCCTTTTTCATCTGGATTCTCTCTCACATATGCAACAGCGGACCTTAAGTCGTTGAGAAACCTCTCTGAAACCGCTGGCAGGGTGTGTCTGAGGGTGACGCAGATATGAACACAGGGGGGTTTGTGGAGACCGTTCAAGCTCCATTTCCGTTTTGTCATATAGTCCATGACCCGGTAGATATCGAGGGTCTCTGATCCAAAAGCAATGACCCACAGAGGATTCCCAAGAACGTATAAATCGGAAATCCTTTCGATCCCTTTTCGGATCTCTGCTGCTGTTTTCAGAATCTTGTCCGTGGCCTCGGTATATCCGTTCTCCCCCATCTTCACCATAGCGGCCCAACACATTGCGCTCAGGGCGCCCGGCCGACTTCCGGCAAAAGTCGGCGAGAAATAGAGCCCACCAGGCCATTCTGTGGCCTTGAAGTATTGATAATGCCTCAGTTCCTGACCGCGGTATAGAATCACTGAGGTTCCCTTGGCGGCATACCCGTATTTGTGCGTATCGGCCGATATCGAGGTGACACCAGGTAATCGGAAATCAAAGGGCGGAATATCATGTCCCAGCTTTTCTGCCCAGGGAAGCACAAAACCACCCAAACACGCATCGGTGTGAAATCCAATTCCCCGTTCTTTCGCCAGTTCGGATAGTTCTTCAATGGGATCGATGATGCCGTGAGGAAATGAGGGCGCTGACCCAACCAATGCGATCGTTTTCTGGGTTATTGCCTTTCCCGTTTCAACCACATTTGCCCTGTAATCACCATCAACGGGGACATGGATGATCCGTATATTGAAATACTGAGCCGCTTTGTCAAATGCAGCATGGGCAGTCGAGGGAACAACGATTTCGGGTTTCTTGATCCCCTTTTTATTCCGTGCCCAATCCCGGTACGTCTTCATCGCCAAGAGAATACTTTCTGTTCCCCCTGCTGTGACCACTCCGCAGATCTCTTGATCCGTGATTCTCTTTGCCCCGAGCATATTGGCTGTCATCGACACGATTTCGGATTCATATTTGAAGGCACTTGGCCATATGTCTGAATGAAGCGGGTTGCTCTGGGAATTGATCGCATACACTCGGTTCAGAAAATCAATGTGGTCCTCATTACCATGGTAGACGGCACCCGAGACAAACCCGTCTCTCCATTTCGATTCCTCTATAGATCTCAGCTCCTCCATTTCCTCTAAGATACGGTCCCTATTCCACCCAATCTCAGGGATATGTGAGAAGGCAACGGATCTATCCTTGTAGGGCTTTACAAACCCCTCGAGCTCTCTCAGGATTGTTTCATATTCTTTTTCCACCTTTTTCTTCACCGACGGTATGGATTTCATGAGTTTGAGAACGACGGACATAACCCGTGGGTTCAACTTACCACCATACCTATCGATCAAACTTCTCATGTCCATACCTTTCCCTCCAGATCCTTACCGATGGCGCCTTTTCGCCAAATGGCCGCTAGGTTCTATTTAGCCGCTCATAGATTTTTCTGTTGCTCTTATAGATATTCAGGAACTCTCTGAATAACTCGTCATAGATCTTCCGGTTTTTCGGGTTTGGCCTAAAAACCTTTGCAATCTTCACGTGTTCTGGAATATCATGAACGGCCAAATATCCCAGCGCAATAGAGGCCAGAAATGCAGCGCCCCGCACATTGGCCATAATCGGGTCTTTCACCTGTTTTATGGTTCGATCGANNGGTCGCTTAATGAATTTTTCTACGTACCCAAGAAGCCATCTCGAATTATATGCCACACCCTCGTAGACCGCTCGAATAAGATGTTCTCGGGTCGTCCTCAAGGATTGATTGTGAAACCCTGCCCGAACGGAACGGTCATCGACAGGTGTCCGTTCCCCATAGAGCCAGGGCGTAAAGATAACCTTGTCACTCCCTGGGGGTACATTCTCCACGATCCCGTCCAAGGTCTGGTGGATTTCCACACCATCGCCCTTCTCAGGCAACTGATCTCTGTAATGCAGGATATTATCCCTGATGAAAGTCAGACAGGCTCCGGCCGTTTCCTGTTCATTGGCAACGAAATACCTTCCAGGAATGGCTGAAGGTAGGGATGCCATATTACGGAACAAATCGGTCTTCTTGAAGGGCACATGACAGGTCAGCCAAGAAGAGGTGCCGATATAAAGATGCGCCTCGTAATCTCTCACCGCACCCGATCCGATGGCCGCAGATGGGATGTCAGGCGTCCCCATCACAACCTGGACAGTCTCAGGCAGTCCAAGCTCCTCGGCAAGCTCTTTCTTGATGGGTCCCAGTATATCGACGGCCTGCATCAAATCCGGAAGTTTGTCACGGTCGATGGTCGACATCTCGACCAGGCGGTCATCGTAGACGATTCGGGAGATGTCCCGGTTATCGGTTACCCAGTGTAAGGTGATGGAATCAAATGATGAGGCGAATTTTCCGGTAAGACGCAAATTCACATAGTCTTTTGGCTCCAGGAACTTGTACGTTCTTTCATAAATCTCAGGAAGCTCGTTCTTTATGTAAAGTATGTGTGCAATCGGATCTTTACCCGCATGACCCGGTACTCCCCCGGTCAAGCGAATCCACTTGATCAGCTTCAGGACCCCATATCCCTCAAGTTTGATGAGCCCTCCAGTGATGTCTTTGACGTACCGGCTCCCCCGGGAATCCATCCAAATAATAGCATCCATCAGGGGATCACCATTCCGATCAACAGCGACCGTTCCTGACCATTGGGTTGTGCAGCAAAGAGCTACAATATCCTCAACTGGAACCAGTCCCTTGCCGAGTACTTTCTTGCTGGTTTTCACAATGGCATCCCACCATTCACCCGGACTCTGCTCGGCTCCACCATTTGGGAGAAGTTTGAGTCCGACCTCTTGAAATTCGCTATCGACGATCTCCCCATCGGTTGAGACCAAGGCTGACTTGGGTCCAGATGTACCAAGATCAACTGCCAAAATGTATTTGCGTGTGTTTTTTGACATGGCAATTCCTGTCCCTGTCTCGACACGAGACTCCGTCTCACGTCCCCTCTAAGCACGCAATGCGCTCGGTGGCCGGCCTAAAGGCTCCGACAACAGGGTGCCTGCAGAAACATCGATAAATCGAATGGGGTAAGAAGTCAAGCAGAATGACAGCCGTGGAGCGACAGGAGAGAAACTCCTCGACAAGAACCGTAGAAACCACGAGAGAAATCGGCGATCACGTGCCACTTATCGCGTGGTCCTTCCCTAGGATCCGGAATGTCTGAACCGAGAGACCGCCACTCTCGACGACACGGATTATCTTTGGCTCGAAAGGTAACGACCTCCTAAGCTCCTTCCCTGGTCCTTGCCAGCGCCTCTTTCTGCTTGACTGTCTCCAAAAACCTATCTGCTGAGACAATAATCTGTTCGTTTTGGCCCCTTGCTATCTCTTCAAATTCGTCGCGAACCACGATGTCGAGGAACAACCTGCGGCCATTGATCTCCTTTAGAAAGGCCTCTGCCCGAACCTTCACCCCCGGGGCGTGGCCGCAAAATGCTCGATGCTGATCGACGTCCCAACGGTAATCTTCCCCTTTGGCAGGAGATTCTCTATGGTATTGCGTGCCGCCTGTTCCATCAGGAGGACGACCCGATGCGTAGAAAGAACCTCGGCACCGATGTTTCCGGTATAACTCGCCAAGTCTTGACGCTCGACAACCATCTCCTTTTCGCCCCTCAAACCTCTTTGAAGCCTCAACATAAATGCCTCCCCCATTCGGAATCACGCTTTGCGCGTAGTTTTCTCGAATCCCCATTGTACCCAATCAGAAATACCTGGCCTTCAAGATTGACCATGAGGCCGAGACAGTTCACTGGTATAAAGGACGCCTGGTATCGTACAATAAACTATGACCTATTTTTAAACAAAACCACCGTCGTAGGACAAGGAATTTTCCGCGTCGGCCAAATATTCTGTTCGAGTTCAAAGGGGAAGCGTTTCGTTCCGAGGCCCTCCTGACGCTTGAGCCCGGGTACGTGAGACAGGTCATTGATGAAGCATCCGCTGAGTGTCGCACTCTTTTTGCTTTTATCGGGAGGCATCATGGTTGGTTTAAATTCTGGGCAGCCCCAAGGGACCCTAGATCTGGCGACATACAATTGGAAGAATCGGTTACTTCTCGTATTTGCCCCACGAGAAGAAGATGAAACCTATCAAAATTTCATGGAAAAACTCCAAGGTCAAGAAGATGAGATAACGGACCGCGATCTCATTATCTTCTCCATTTTCGAGAGCGGCGAAAGCCGTTTGCGCGATTCGTCGATCGATCAGCATTCAGCAGCTTCTCTTAGGAATCGATTCTCGATCCAACCCGGTCAGTTCATTGTGGTGCTTGTCGGTAAGGGTGGGGGAGAAAAACTTCGGCGCAAATCAGAGGTTGAACTCAAGGAAATTTTCTCATTAATCGATTCAATGCCCATGCGTCAGCGGGAAATGAGGGAACGGTCCGTTTTTCAGCTGCATTGATTACTGAATTCCGGGTCTTTACTTCTCTTAGGATTTTAGCTAATAGTTTTTCGAAACCCTAAGACCAATTCCATTTCCGAAGGAGATAGCAATGAACTGGAAAGAGTACTTTGAAACCAAGCGAGGCAAAGGTTTTCTGGCGACCGCAGGGGCAAATGGGGAAGTCAATATCGCTGTGTACTCCCGGCCTCATGTCATGGAGGACGGCACCCTGGCATTCGGCATGACAGAGAGGCTTACCCACGCCAACCTCCAGGAAAATTCCCATGCAGTATATGCATTCAACGAGAAAGGTTTCGAGGGAGTCCGTTTGTACCTGGAAAAAGTCCGAGAGGAAACTGAAGGCCCTTTACTCGAAGAGATCCGGAAGCGAGCCGACGAAGTCGTGCATCCAGGAACCGGAGAACTCCTCAAATATGTCGTTTATTTTGACGTGAGAAACAATCTCCCCCTGGTGGGCACCTGATTGACAGCACTTTCGCCCAACGGGAAAAGGCGCATATGAAACAAGCCCAATTATTTGGCAAAATTTTGCTCCATTTGATAGATTGAACTTGGATTTGGGACGATCCTTTCACTCTTCTCAGATCTTAACCTGTTCTCATTCTCCATATAGCAAAACTCTCGAGGTGAATAGAGGTGAAGAGCGCGTGGGAGATGAGAAAAGCATTGAAAGATCTTTTCAACGCTCAACATCTAGGCGTGCTGGCCACGCAGGGCGGGGGGCAGCCTTACAGCAGTTTGGTGGCCTTTGCCGCCACGGACGATCTCAAATACCTCGTGTTCGCCACAACCCGTGCTACACGCAAGTATGCCAATCTTTCATCGGAATCACGAGTCGCCATGCTCATCGACAATCGAACCAATCAGGATTCCGATTTCCATAATGCGATGGCAGTCACGGCAATGGGCACAGCCGAGGAAGTCAAAGACAGCGAGAAAGATCAACTGGTCAAACGATACCTCGCCAAACACCCCTACCTCGAGGGATTTGTCACGGCTCCCACCTGCGCCTTGCTGAAGGTGAGGGTGGACAAGTACTATTTGGTTAGCAGATTCCAGAATGTCATGGAACTCCACCTGAAACCATGAAATCAATCGTTTACCTCCATGAGATCGCTGACGAGGACCGGGAGCGGGTGGGAGGCAAGAGTCTCGCACTTGCGGCGATGGCACGAGACCGCATGAACGTGCCGGACGCAGCCTGTATCACCGCGGAGGTTTATACTGACTACGTCACAACCACGGGATTGAGCGAACGAATTCTCCTCGAATTGGGCCGCAAGGACTTTGAGGAGATGCGCTGGGAGGAGATGTGGGACGCTTCTCTGCGGATCCGCAACATGTTTCTCAACACACCGATTCCCATACGGCTATCGGCCATCTTAAGAGACGCTATCGAGGGAAGATTCAAGGGCAAGGCTGTCGTTATTCGATCCTCTGCACCCGGGGAGGATTCGGCTAGGGCATCATTTGCTGGCCTGCATGAGTCTTATGTGAACGTCACGGGAACGGATTCCATCATGGAACACATTCGGCTCGTTTGGGCATCCCTATGGTCAGATGCCGCGTTACTCTATCGCCAGGAGCTCGGGCTGAATTTTGAAAAGAGTACCATGGCGGTCCTTGTGCAGGAAATGGTTGTTGGAGGTGAGTCCGGCGTCGCTTTTGGTCAGAATCCCAATGACGAATCTCAAGCTGTCATCGAGGCCGTGTACGGATTGAACCAAGGACTCGTTGACGGCACAGTTGAGCCTGACAGGTGGATCCTCGACCGGAAGACGGGCGAGATCATCTCCCATAGTCCCGCACACCGTGAGAAAGCGATCCTCCCTACACCGGAGGGCGTCCGGCCAGAACCATTGACAAGCACAGAGGTGGATACCCCCCCACTGGATGGCAAAAGAATACAGAAGGTATTTGACCTTGCCCTTGGGGCTGAGCGTCTTTTTGGGGCCCCGCAGGATGTGGAGTGGACCTTTAGCAGAGATCTCCTCTACGTTCTCCAATCGCGGCCAATCACGACCAGACGGACCGGCGAGCCTACGGACAATCGCGCTTGGTATCTTAGCCTCCGTAGAAGTTTCCAAAACCTCAAGACCCTTCGGCGTAGAATCGAAAAAGAACTTATTCCAGCCATGGTCGAGGAGGCCCAAAGCCTGAGTCGTCAGGATGCGGCAAAACTACCCGACATGGAACTTGCCGCCGAGATCGCCCGGAGATCCCAGATCCACGAGAGGTGGGTGAAGATTTACTGGAGTGATTTTATTCCCTTCGCCCACGGCGCTCGGTTGTTCGGGCAGGTTTACAATGATACCGTGCGCCCCACTGACCCGTACGAGTTCATCGACCTTCTGGGTTCCACCAATATGGCCAGCCTTGAAAGGAACCGGATGCTCGAGGAAATGGCGGGTATGATAAGGGAGAATCCTCGTTTCGCCGAGAGTCTCAGGAATCAGAAAAAGGATTTTGACCCAGGATTTACAAAGGTCCTGGGCGAGTTCATGGAGAGGTTTGGCGATCTATTCCAGGGTCTCGCCCAATCGACAAAACAACGCGAGGCGATTTGCCGATTGCTGCTCGAAATGGCCAGTCGCGCCCCTACGGATGAAGGGAGACGATCAAAGGATGTCGAGGCATTGAAGAACAACTTCCTCTCACATTTTGAAGGAGAGCAGAAAGGTGAGGCTGCCGAGCTTCTCGATTTGGGTCGTGCGAGTTATCGATTAAGGGACGATGATAATATCTATCTCGGTAGAATTGAGAGGCAAATGCTGGCCGCCATCGATGAGGGGCGACGCCGAATCGAAAACCGAGACGCTCTCGACGCAAAGCACATCAGTACGAAGGAACTTGTCAAGACCCTTGAGGATCCATCTTATGTCCCCAAAAGGTATCATACAGCCAAGAGGGCGACATCCGATGACGAATTGAAGGCAAGACAGCTCGTCGGTCAGCCAGCGGGCCCCGGTATTGCAAAGGGGAAAGCACGGGTCATTCTGGATCCGTCAGACCTATTCGATTTCAAGTCGAAGGAGATCCTCGTGTGCGACGCGGTTGAGCCTCAAATGACCTTCGTCGTCCCCCTCTCCGCAGGAATCGTAGAACGAAGGGGTGGTATGCTGATCCACGGTGCAATCATCGCGAGAGAATACGGGCTCCCGTGTGTCACCGGCGTCCCAAACGCGACCTCCCTCATCCACACGGGAGATGAAGTCACCGTCGATGGCTATTTGGGAATCGTTGTTGTGGGATAAATCAACTCAGGTGTGATTCATCCGGTCACCCTCACCGCCATCCAAAGCACCAGCAAGCTGCGAAGGCTCCAGGCGACCGTCCGAATCCAGTTGGATATGACGAGGACTCGGTGGGCTCCAACGTCAAAACCCTGGGCGAGGATATTGTGTTTCGGAACCTGCAGAAAAGCCGTGGAGAGCCAAATGACAGCGAGCAGTCCGATCCCAATCAGAACCTGGGAAAGCAGAACACCAGGCGGCCGTTGCCACAGGAGGAGGAACGCTGTTACGCCTTCGGCCCCAATCAAAGGACCAACAACGAAAGTCGTCAGACGCATGTTCGCAGTCTGATATTCCTGGAATGACGTCCCTTTGACGAGACCCAGAAGGGGATAGTGCACCACTTGGGCAAACCACGTAATACCTGTCATGAGTAGTGTGGCCGCAATCTGAGACAAGAAAATGATTTTCACGAGCTGGCCTTTCCTGTCATCTTGAGAACGCTTCAATAATTGCGTCGGCAGCCCTCCGCCCAGAAACCAATGCCCATTGGATCGAGGCGACACTACGGTAATCCCCGCAGACAAACAACCAGGGGTGAATCCGCACGGGCTGGGAAAAAGGCTCCGAGACTGGTGGAACCTGCATCGGCAGGGCATGACGAATCCGGTATGTTCTCAAATGCCGCCAATCTTGGATAGCCCTGCCAAACCACTCGGCCAGCTGTGAACGCACAGCGGCCTCAAGATGTTTATCGGCGTCCTCTGAACAACCGAGCACTGTGGCCGAAATCAGGGACATGTCCGGAGGAGCATAGGAGGGTGCCACCTGACTCGGGACACACAGGTTGATCACTGGTCCTTTCCCATCACCGTCCAGAAACAGGATCGGCTCCGAAAAAGGCGGTTCGGAAAAAGCAAAATAGAGACAAGTCACCCCGCGCATGGCTGATCTCTTTTTTTCACCGAGCAGTCGCTCCGTTTCGGGCCCTTCAGTGGCGATCACCACAGCCCGGCTCCTGATCTCTTCCCCTGATTCGAGCGTTACGCCTCCTTCCTGAACTTTCACCACGGGAGCATTGGTTTGAACCGTTCCCTCGGGCAGTTGCGAGGCCAGTTGTTCAGGAATGGCGCCCATGCCATTTGATGGCAAGGCCGTATCGTCCAGCGAGAACATCCGGAAAACAAACTCAAACATTCGGCTCGATATTTCCAGGTTTTTGTCGAGAAAAACCCCGCCGATAAAAGGCCTGAAGAAACGGTCGATCATCGCTTCAGAAAAACCGGCGGCATGCAGGGCATCGATGGTCGAGCTTTCAGGACGCCGAAACAGATCCTCAAGAGATCCCGCCCGAACTTGTTGCCGAAGGCGACCCGCCCGAACCTTATCTTGAAATGTTCCAATGGGTGAGAAAAGGGATCGGATCCCATCCAGGGGGCGGCGCCATGGGTCGCCGATCCGGTGGAATTGCCCGCTGAAGCGCACCAGGGCGCCCGGGTAAAAGGGACGGAAGTCAAGGTCGGCGTAGTCGAGAACCTGTCGTGCCTCAGGGTAAGCGGTCAAAAAAACTTGGAATCCCCGGTCGAGCAAGAAACCATCCATCCGGTCGGTACGGACGCGACCGCCGATCCCGTCAGACGCCTCCAAATTGCTCACCGAGATCCCACTCTGATGGAGACGCAACGCGCAAGCCAGACCGGAAAGTCCAGCACCCACAATTGTAACGTCAGAACGGGACACCTTTAGGTTCTCCTCTAGCACGAAAACCTATCAAAACTCGGGCGCTTCGTCTGTTCTCCACAGTGCCACCTTTGAGGGTCTCCGAATCTCGAATAATGAAATTTCGGCTCTGGTATTGTCGATTCGAGAGCCTTCGCCATCCCAATTCAATTACTTCAAAGGCATCGGGTTACACAGGTTCGCTTCGCAATCAGCCACCCTGCCGCAATTGAAACAGATATATTCCGGATTTCTCGTTAACTGTTTAATCTCTTCGAATTTGTCGTCACTCGCCAAAACACAGAGATGCCCTACATGATCTCCATAACAGACGTTTTCACCCATTTTTTTCCTCCTTGTCGTACGGTGATAATGATCCTAACGACACCTTCCCGTCATGGGATTTCAAAACATCATATCATAAGCTCTTCAAAGGCCGAAAGGTTCTTGGCCTAAGCGTTATTTTCCAAGTTGAGCCACACCGGATCTCTCCTCCGAACGCGCTTGCAAACTATCGGACAAGACATGGGACCTCCCTCTCATTTGGGAACCATTGGGTTTGTTCGCCAATATAGAAGCATTCCTGAATGCGGGTGGAAAAAAGAATCAAAAATGTGATAAGAAAGTCCATCGCCTCGTATTTCAGAGATAAGATACCAATCGCTCTATCTTCAAGAACGACGACCGATTGACGACCCGAGGCAAGAATCGGTCGATGTGAATAGCACGGTAAGGAGGTTTCATCGTGAAGATCGTCGTGTGTGTCAAACAAGTCCCGGATACCGCCGCCGACATAAAGATCGACCCCGAGACGAGCACGTTGATGCTCGATGGGGTTGAGCACATTACCAACCCCTTTGACGAATTTGCCATTGAAGAGGCCCTTCTCACGCGGGAAAAGCACGGTGGGGAAGTTCATGTCATCACCATGGGACCTCCCCAGGCTGTTGATGTCCTCCGCAATGCCTTGGCTATGGGCGCCGATCAAGCATATCTTCTTTGTGATACGGCATTTGCGGGCGCCGATACCTTAGCAACATCCTACACCCTCTCCAAGGCCATCGAAAAAATCGGCGGCGTCGATCTGGTGGTCTGTGGAAAACAGGCCGTCGACGGCGATACCGCTCAGGTGGGACCGAGCATAGCGACTTACCTGAAAATTCCCCAACTCACCTATGTGTCGAAAGTCAGAGAAATCGACTCGGAAAAAGGGAGAATCGTCGTGGAGAGAATGCTGGAAGGTGGGATACAGGCTGTAGAGTCTTCCCTCCCTGCATTGATGACCGTCGTAAAGGACATCAACGAACCCAGACTTCCCTCTCTTCTGGGAATAAGGAAAGCGGCAAAGACAGAAATTCCGACGTGGACCGCGGTCGATCTACCCGTCGATCAGAGCCGATTGGGACTTGATGGATCTCCCACCTGGGTGGCCCGAGTATCTCGGCCAGAGCAGCGACGGGGAGGAGAAATCCTCCAAGGTGAAATTCCCGAAGTTGTTTCCCAATTAGTCGACAAGCTGCTTGACGCAAAGGTACTCAAATAGGAGAAGGGAGGCCATCATGACAAAAAACGCATCAATGATAATACTCTCTTCGTTCCTCGTGTCACTTACCCTCGTGCCCATGAGTCGGGGCGGTACCGACTGCAAAAACATTGCTGGGACATAGACTATTGTCGAAAAGCTTACGAAAACGATCTGTTCAGACGAGTGGAAAGCCAAACAATATACAGAGAGAATTACGATTAATCAGAATGACTGTACTGCAGCTGTGGAGGGCACTCGAGTGACGTTTGATATGACCTCAGGTGCGATTCGTGGAAGTTATCCTGAACAGGATGGTACGACAAAGATGAAATCAGGTTCTTTGAATCTAGACAATCTGACCGGATCTTGGACATGGTCATTTAGCAGTCCAGGAGAAAACTGCAGGGGTTCTTCAAACATTACGTTGACGAGATAGGTGCATCTCGAGTTTTTTCTTTCTGGGTAACACCAACAAATGGTGTAGGCTGCCTCCCGTAGGACAGCGGATTTGCAAGGGCTCTGGTAGCGTCTGATCCTGAAGGATAAAGAACAGAAGGCGGGTCCTCGGGTTGGCCTGCCTTTTTTGTTTCATGAGTTTCTTGGATTTCAGATGCAATGATTGTTTCGGGGGAAGTCAACGAGAACGACAAACAGGACAGGCGCTTTCTAAGGATCTGTGCAAGAATTACTTGAACTGGAGTTTCCTGGCTCTTTGGGTCTATCTTAAAAGCAAATAGCCCAGACCCCTTTGACCGTTCCTGGAAATGTTTTTTGCTCATAAACCTTAGGCGAGGCGGAAGAGAGGCGCCTTCACCTGTCTGATCCGCCGCAGGCGGAGAGTTTTGACACGGAGTGGCCCGCCAGGGTTCAGACGCCTGGAGCGAGCCTTAGATTTATCAAAAAACCTTTGGGAAAAGCGAAAAGAAATTCGGGTGTTTGCGTTATGGCGAATAGATGTCGATTCCGATTACTTGCATAGCTACATGCCTGGTTCTCGGGGAACTCCTCTTACTTGAATTCGGGTATCACTGGCTGATCGTCAATTCGCTTTGCCTCGATCTCAGCAATCGATTTCTGGAGGCCAACCGCCCGTTCGGGCGTACTCGGATGGGTAGCCATCATATTTTCCCGGATACTACCGGGATGCTCCACCGCCATTCGGCGCCAAAAGTTCGGTGCCATGTAGATGTCATACCCGGCTCGAGCTGCGAAATAGAGGCCCACATAGTCAGCCTCAGCTTCGAATTCCTCGGAGAAAGGGATGCGAGCGAGCTGTGTAAAGAGACCGCCCGTGTCGACACCCGCGAAGACGGCCACGGCCAGATCGACAAGAAGCCCAGCTAACATCTGGGCCCTCATCTGGCGCAGGTGTCCAAGCCTATTGTGAGCGAATTCATGGCCAAGGACCAGGGCGAGTTCGTCATCAGAGTCAACAAATCGCATCATGCCCGTCGTCAGAAACACGTTTTTCCCATCGGCAAAGGCATTCACACCATCTTTTTCCACGACCCCGGCCCTGTAATCGCACGCCAGAGCGCCGTCGAGGTGCACGAAGATCTCGTCCCCTGGTGTCCTCCTCAGCTTCATGCGGAGCTGACCGATTTCAAAAGGCCCCTGGATGGCCCGTTCGAATGACCTGAGGTCCCACACTGCCTCTCCGTCAATCTCAAGGATCTCGTCGCCTCTCTTGAGCTCGGTCTCAGGAGATTGAAATTCCGGCAACACTTCCCAGATTCGAACCCCAGATTCCAGTCCGATTTCACCCGCAATTTCTCGATACTCCTTACCAAAGGTCTGGCGATCCACAGCAAAGAAACCAAAGGTGTAGCGCACATCGTTTGCGCAAAGGTTTGCGCCTGCTCTCCGAATTCGGTTTCCGACCTTCCAGGCACGCACCTGGCGTTCGAGCAGAAGGGACAGCGAGAGTTTCAGCTGCTCCCTTCGTTCCATCTCGATGGCAGGATCACTTCCAGCAGGCCGCCTCACACGTGTGGCGCATCCCGATGTTAAGACAAAAGCCACAAAGGCAACCCAAAAGAACCCTGTAGAGAAACGCATCTGTCGAAATTCTTCCTCTCGTCGGTGGAAGGTCCGACCAATGCTTGCCTGACACGACGGCCTGTCTCCTGTCAAGGCCTTATTTTTCTCTCCAATGCCTCGCATTGGTCAAAAGCGAAGCAGACAGTGCCAGGATGAATGAAACGAGGGTCGCGATATCCACCACCGTCGCATTCACTTCAAGTCCGGTCACAGAATCAACGAGGAACTTCGTGTAGGAGTTCGGCATATCGTCATGCCCCAATTTCATTCTTATCTGCCAGTGCCAATCTGTGCTCGGACAGAAGCCGAAACCGTACCATATCCCCAGGCCAAACCAGGAGAATCCGATCATGCCCAAAACAGCGAGATTGGCCACCCGTGTCTTTTTCCACAACCATCCGCAAAGACTGAAAACGATCAGTGCAGAATGAAATACGACAAAGAATTTATCCAGAAAGGCATACATACGGTGCCTAGGCATTATAGCACAATCAGAGGATTTTGCTGTCAGAGATCGCAACGCGACGGTTTCAGCACGAAAAACGAAAGCCCTCAGATGAGTTCTCCCATTTTTGAGGGAGCCTCCTGTCTCTGAGCGACGTTGCGGAAGCGGTGGGAACCCCTCGAGGATGAAGAGGGAGGGGAAAGCCGCGCCTTCAGAGCGCGGAAGGGGCAAAGATTCCCCACCGGTGAATCCCGAGAGGGTCACCACGTGAGCCTAGGAGCGAAGGGACAGGAGGCTCCCATTTGAGAAATTGGAAATATCCCAGGAAATCTGTAGCTTGCCAAACAAATCCCCTAGGAAATGGGGGAAGTCCTCGAAAGCCTCCACCCTTGACTCAGAAACACGGTTCCAGTAAGAGTTCAATAGATCATTCTGGTTTTCGGTGGTTGAGGAAATGTCGCGACATGGAAGCTTTACACGGAAGGCCCCTCTATGTTTCAATAAAAGAAGGTTGAGACAATGAAGCTTTTCAACGGGCATCAAGCCCTTCCGATTCTCGTAACTATGACTCTGGTCGTCACCACGCTTTTTTCATGTTCGATGAGAAGATCTGGGACCATGGTCCGCAATATCCCAAAGGAGGTCAATGGCTGGGCCGCAGACCCGGAAGTACGTCAATACGACAGGAAGACACTCTTCAAGTATATTGATGGCGGTGCAGAGCTTTATCTGGCCTACCGCTTTCAAAAGGTCTCCGTTTATCGTTATACCAAGACGAAGGCACCCGATATTGTCATGGACATGTACGATATGGGCACACCCCAAGATGCCTTTGGTGTATTCACGGCCGAGCTTGAGGGCGAAGACATCCGTATTGGACAAGGGTCGGAATATGACGCCGGGCTGCTGCGTTTCTTCAAGGGTCGGTTCTTTGTATCGATTATGACCCATGAGGAGACGCAAGAAAGCAAAGAAGCGGTTTATTCACTGGCTAGAGCCGTTGCCGACGAAATTCAAACGACCGGAGACAAACCGGAACTGTTGTCATCTTTGCCAAACCGGGGATTAATCGCACGTTCCATCCGATATTTTCATGACCACAATATATTAAACCTGAATTACTATCTCGCCGATGAGAATATTCTCCTCCTCGACTCGTCCACAGAAGCGGTGCTGGCAAGGTATTCTTCTGACGAGGAGAAGCCGTATCTATTGTTGATCAAGTACCCAGGAACTCGGCACGCGAAAAGGGCTTTTGAGAGTTTTCTCAATGCATATATGCCCGACGCGATGGGACGGGGCATTGTTCAAACTGAAGATGGAAAATGGGCAGCAACAGCCTTACATTCCACGCTGGTCACAGTGGTTCTCGACGCCCCCTCTGAAAGATCGGCACGCGCTCTTCTGGAAGAAGTCCGTCTAAAACTCGAGGTGAAGCCATGAAGAAGGGAAAACGCGTCATCACTCGTCGCGATTTCCTGCGTGCGGGTGCATATACAAC
>WVXP01000014.1 GCA_011773445.1 Pseudomonadota bacterium
AAAGAGTCAAAACGATACTGTCGAGGCAGTTCATCCCCAGCCTTCATGAGCATCCTGATAGCTGTTGGTGCCGTGTACCAGACGGTGATCTTCCTCCGCTCAAGGAAGCTATACCAGTGTTTGGCACTGAATCCCCCTTCATAAACCGCTTGAGTGACACCATTCGACCAGGGGCCAAACATCCCGTAAGAAGTTCCGGTGACCCAGCCAGGGTCGGCCGTGCACCAGTATACGTCTTCATCCTGGAGGTCCAGAACATATTTAGCGGTGGCGTAGTGTCCCACCACGGCCCCATGGACATGGACAGCCCCCTTGGGCTTCCCGGTGGTGCCGGAGGTGTAATGCATGATCGCGTAGTCCTCTTTGTGAGTCCGAGCGGTGTCGAAGGATTCAGAGGCTTCGGCCATCATATCTCCATAGAGTAAATCCTTGGGATCCACTTTTCCTCTTTCTCGGTTCACCAATACGACATTCTCGAGAGCCGGGAGTTCAGGAAAAATGTCAACGACCTTCTTTTTCAGAGCGGGGCTGGTTATCAATACTTTGGCCTCGCTATCTGCCAGACGGTCCTTGACAGCATCCGGTCCAAAAGCAGAAAAGAGCGGACCGATGATCCCACCCGCCTTCAGTGTCCCCAGAATGCCGATGAAAATCTCCGGGACTCGCTCGAGAAAGAAGAAGACCCGGTCTCCTTTTCGGACGCCAAGCTGGTCAGTCAAAACGTTGGCGAATTTGTTACTCAGTTGTGACAGATCCGAGAAGGTATACTCCTCAACGTCGCCTTTTTTTCCCTCCCATATGAGAGCCTTCTTGGCCCCCCGGTCCGTTTTCACATGTGCGTCGATAGCCACGTGGGCGATGTTGATATTTTCGCGATCGAACCAGTCGAGCTCCCGAGCGAGTTTGTCCCAACTAAACGTCTGGCGCATCTGAACATAGTCTTGGAGATTCGGCTTGGGGGTCCATTGCGCGTAAGGCTTTTTTGTTATTCTCGGATACTCCATCCACGACCTCCTCTTGATACAGATTCAATCCTTTCTCGACAAAAGGGGGCAGCCTCGATGACCCAAACGCAGCTCATGACATTCTGGATGCCATCCACAGGAGTCTGTCATGGATTGAACGGCGATATGCAAGGAATTCAGGAACCCGTAAGGCACGATCCTGTTCGACTTAAGCCCGGCTCCTATTTCCCCTGGTCAAGTCCTATATCCTCGGAATGACATGCTAGGACCTTGATGAGATTTTCGACTCGACCAATTTCACGAGTTCACCTACATTGGCCAAATCCACGAGGTCCTCGCCTTCTATCTCTATTTCGTATCGTTTCCCAAGAGCCTCGGCCAAGTTCAGAAGCGCCAATGAGTCTCCGCCCAGATCGTACTGCAGGTGTGCCTCGGATAAGACTTCTTCCTTGTCTACGGCGAACTCGCGGACGATGATTTCCTTGATTCCACCTTCGAGATCCATCAATCGTTTCTCCTGTGCTTTTCTTCTAGCGGTTGTCATGTCAGATCGTGAATCATATTGGCCAGATCATCAACCTATTTACGCACTGCCGAGTTCTCTGGACTTAGAATATTGCGGTAGATGTTTCCCTATTTGCTCTTTCATTTCCGCTTGTGATATCGCAGTGATTCTTCCGCCTTTGTATTCTTCACTCCACCATCTGATTATAGGAAGAACATCTCTTTCAGGGACCTTATCATCCTTTCCCAACAACCCTTCTGCTCTAAGAAAATTGTTCACATATGCCACGACACCTTCAGGGCCAGATTTGTCTGTTAATAGAATCTGTGGATCTCTACCAAGAAGGGACTTACTATCAAAAGGATTGTATATCCTCTCATCCGAGTCTAATCCTTTCGCGTGGATACCTGCCCTTGTTGTAAATGCCTCATGTCCCACGAGGCATTTATCATGCGGTATGACGACGCCTATTTTTCTTACGTAGTCTGCAGCCTCTGTGATCGCCTCGGTATTCATGCCATCTTTTGTCCCTTTCAAACTCATATATTCAAAAATCGCAGACTCTACTGGAGGGTTACCTGTTCTCTCGCCAAAACCGCATAAAGTGCTGTTAAGGAAATCGCAACCATAATACCAGGCTGAAGCGGCATTCGCGTGGACCTTATTGAAATCATCATGTCCGTGCCACTCTAACCGATCCGTTGGCACTCCTGCTTCAAATCTCATCGCGTGGACCAATTTTGGTATGCCCCGTGGGAGGGCAACCTTATCATGGGGTACACCAAAACCCATTGTATCGCACAACCTAACCTTCACTTTTAAAGAATCATCGACCTGGTCAGATATCTCCATCAATTTTTGCACAAATGGAACAACAAATCCGTAAATATCAGCTCTTGTGACATCCTCCAGGTGACACCTTGGCCTTATACCTTTTTCTAATGTCTTTTCTACCATAAATATGTATTCTTCCAGTGCCTTTCTTCTATCCTTCTTAAGCTTCAAGAAGATATGATAATCAGAGGACGAAGTTAGCAATCCTGTTTCTTTGATGCCAGTTTCTCCTAACCACTTTAGGCGTGAGCCGTCCTCACGCGTTCCTTTAATCCAACCTGTTACTCTAGGATATTTGTGCCCTTGTTCCAAACAAGCCAATACGGCGTCTTTATCTTTATCGCTGTAAACAAAAAACTCACTGTTATCGATAATTCCATTTGGTCCGGAAATTTTATTTAACAGGTTGAAAAGGTTAACCACCTGCTCAACAGTGAAAGGAGGTCTCGCTTGTTGTCCATCTCTAAAAGTCGTATCACTTATCCTTAAGTTCCTTTCAGAGAAATTTCCATTCAAATCGACCCCTTCATGATCAAAAACGATTCTCGGCGGCAGGCTATAAGGAAACATGTCTTGAAATAGTTCAGGTTCATTGACTTCTTGTAATTTGCGTTTTAACATTTTTGTCATCCCACCTTAAGGTTTTGCATTCTGCGGGGAATCCCATGAGGTCTCTCTCAGATCAGCCTGTCTCTTTTGACCGCAGAGTGCGTGTTTACCACGATGTGGTATGAATTGTCAAGAGATTTTTCCGAGAAGTTTCCTGAGTTTTGTGGACCGTCATGTCCCTGAGGGACACTTGCAGTGTAGGGGTGTCAGTATTCCCCGCGCCGTTTCCAAATACCTTGAGAACACTCTGGTCACGGCTTTGTGAGAGTACTTCACCAGAAAGTGGGAAGGGAAGCTCTGACCCAAAAGTCTGTGCTCGTGGTCCGTGGTTCGTTGTATAAAGACTTAGATTTGCACATCCACGGCTATTCGAGTAACAGGCCCAGGGAATTTGATACCAACCGAATGACGTGAATTGATCGTTGCAACTGACCACTGAAAACCGACAACTGACGGCCGCACAAAAAGATTTCCGAGCAGCGAAGAGCGCTCCTTTCCCACTTTCATCAGACAAAAGTCGAGAGTTTCGAACCCGGATGTTTGATCCTTCAAGGAAAATCCTCAAAAGCTCAATAACAAGGTCCGACCCCAGGCCTACTTGAATTCCTCTCCCAGCCGCTTCAGGAGCACTCCATAGGCTTTCTGGCCACGTTCGTAGCTAGACAGCCGAAAGAACTCGTTAGGCGAGTGTTGGCGTTCGTCCTTCAGCCCAAAGGCAAAAACAACCGTATAGGCACCAAGGTATTTCAAGAACAGAGCATTTACAGGGATCGTCCCTCCCGCTCGGATTTTATAGGGCTCTTTGCCGTAAAGTTCTCCAAGCACTGAAGCTGCGATATGCATGGCACGGTGTTCCGCCGGGATGAGATACGGGATCGCTCCGCTCTCAGCCCTGGTGGACGTCACCCTTACCCAAGGTGGGCTCACCTTATTCACGTGGGCCACGAGCAGGTCGGCGATTTTCGAGGGATCCTGGTCAGCCACCAATCGACACGAGACCTTGGCGTGAGCCTTGCTGGGCAGGACCGTCTTTAGCCCCTCTCCCTGATAACCCCCGTATATACCATTGACCTCCAGGGTCGGCCGAGCCCAGGCCCGCTCGTGGGTGGTAAATCCCGGTTCCCCATAGACGCAGCACGCGCCAATCTCATTGAGGTATTGGGCCTCGTCATAAGGCACTCGAGCTATTTCAGCCCGCTCCTCATCGGTAAGCGAGCGGACGTCATCGTAGAAACCGTCCACGGCGACCTGTCCCTCCGGGTCGTGCATCGAGTCCAAGATCTGGACCAGGGCGTGGATCGGGTTGGCAATGGTGCCGCCGTACGTCCCAGAGTGCAAATCATGATCCGGACCTTCGACTTCGATGAATACAGAAGCCAACCCCCGGGTGCCCAGAATCAGGGCGGGTTGGTCTTCTTCCCACTGGCCTCCGTCGGCACTCAAAACCAGGTCGCAGGCCAACAGGTCCTTGTTGGCTAGGATAAAATCTGCCAACTGGGGGCTGCCGATCTCTTCCTGACCCTCAAAGAGGAACTTCACGTTGACTGGCAAACTTCCGTCGGTTTTTAGCATTGCCTCAGCGACGATAATCGGGATAAACAGGTTGCCCTTGTCATCACTCGCTCCACGGGCACACATGCGACCGTCCTTGATGATCGGCTCAAAGGGCGGGGTGTTCCAGAGATCCAGGGGATCCACCGGCTGGGTATCGAAGTGCCCATAGATCAGCACGGTGGGTCTGCCTGAGGCGTGAAGCCATTCGCCGTAAACCACCGGGTGGCCGCCCGTGGGCATGATCCGAACCGACTCCATACCGGCCGCTTTCATCCTTACCTTGAGCCATTCCGCCGCCCTCTCGACGTCTGATTGATGATCGGGCAGGCTCGAGATGCTGGGAATACGCAGAAAATCGAGCAATTCGCTAATGAACCGGTCTTTCTGATGATCGAGGTAGGTTTCCCATGGCAGCATGATACTCCTCTCCTTCACATCGTCAAATTCAGAGAACCGAGACGGACACTTTACTCTAGACCGGTCACGGGGAAACGTCAAGAGAACAGAACCATTCTCACAATCTTCTTTGCAAACCTCCTAACCGCTCGCAAAAATCCTGATGTTTGATTATTCTTTATTGTAGCCGGCCCTCTCTCTACTAACTTTTAGGCAGTTGCTGAATCTTGGGTTTATAGGAAGTTTCTGAGGTGATATAAGAAGGAAATTGATTTAAAACTCAATACTTAAGTGTGACTTCATATCATGAGATCAAGTTAACGAAACCTGAGTGCCTCTCTCGCCGGATATTGAAGGATGACCACGGTATTACGCCTATCCGCCGCTAATCTCCACTTTGATCCATTCAGCCTCGGCTCCTTCTTTCCCACTGGGCTTTTCATAGTTGACCTCAACCGTCAAGCCCTTTCGGAGATCGGCAAACGACCCCTTCTGATTTGATAGTCCTAGCTTGCTCTTATCTAGCCATATCTTCGTCCGTTCGGTGATTCTTGCTATATGGCTTCCTGAGGGATCGACGATGGTAATCGTCTGGCCCTGAGAATTTACGGTTTCGATCTTCCCAATGATGCTGTACTTACCTGAGAGTCCAGGGGATTGGCCGATGGGAATGAATATCTCCGTCATTTTCTGACAGTGTGCAGAGGAGACACCTCCTAGCACGGAGACTGTCACAAAAAGTACGATATACAATCTCAACATGATCTATGACCTCCTTTTGTCCCTTACCCGAAGTTTAAGCACGGTTAGGATGTCTCCACGAGTTTGCCCCGTGCCCTCTCCAGCTCGATAATGGCCTCTCGGGCGTATCTGCGTCTAAAAAAGAAGCTCCATCTCGCTTTCTTGGTGAGCCTCCGTGCCTCCCCGAGATCAGCGACCGCACCCGGATTCAAACCGCCATCCGACAGGACCCTGACACTGTCGTCCGTCTCGTTGAGCGCACGCTCTAGCAAGCCGGTTGCCTCCTCCCGGGTTCGGAATGTGCCCCGCTCCACTGTCTGAAGAAAGGCTATACTCTGGCGGATATTCTCGAGGGCATTGATTACCCTGAGGAATGCAGCCACGGCAACAACCTGCGTGCCATCGAGCTTGATTCCAACACCATTCGGGTCAATATTCGCCAAGAAACGACCTGAAGGGGAGTTGTTGAAAGCATCTCCATTGAAGAATGCCACGGCGCCCTCGATCGTCTCAATCGCGTTGTTGTGAAAGAAGGGTCCGGTATCAGCCGCCTCCACTAAAGAGGGTGTGTTAAAAGTGCCGTCACCGGGGGTGCCAAACCCATCGTCAGGCGGAACGAACTCACTTGTTAGGTCCTGCGGTTGATCAGGAAGGTCCTCAACTCCCGTGTTGAAGTTGGCATTCCCTAGATCTTGGTCACCGAGCCTTGCATTGGCACCCGCGTTCCGATGGCAGATGTTACATTTGCCTAGCGAGTTATCGAGGAAGATCTCCTGGCCCCGCAGCGGGACAACATCTTTCAATGGCAACGGGAGGGAAAGGTCCTGTTGTCGTCCCAAAGAGAGCTGGAATGCTTCCAAGGCATTTAACTCCTCCTCTGTGGGAAGTCGAAAATCGACACCTGGGACGCGATTCAAGGTTTTTGCGAAATGCTGGATAACTGCTCCAGTGGCAAAAGCGCGGAGAGACCCGTCACCGGGGGCCCCATCACCGGACCAACCGGTTCGGGGTCCCTGGGGACTATCAATCGAGGTACGCAGGCCAAGCACGTGAGGCACTCCGCGGAGGACAAACTTGTTCTCTAAGTCATCAAATCCGTCGAGGTTTTCGAGGATGAGACCGAACTTTCTCATCAGCTCAGGTCTCTCGAGAGTGGCTAAATCAGGATTGAATTCGGCAACAAAAAGCGGGTCGTCATCGGGTAAGGTCTCGATGAAAGCGGGGTCGATCGTGAAATTGTTTGAAGCCGGATGACAGGTCCCGCAGGTTCTCCCGTTGCCATCGAATGTCTCATTGAAAAAGATCTCTCTGCCCCTCTCGATAAGCTCAGCTTCCGGGTCAGGCGGAGGTTTCGGTATGGTCTGACAACCAGAGAGCACGACCACCCCGACTGCAACGGCGATCAGGATTCTCATTCTGACATCTCCTCTCAAGCCAGATGGATGTGTCTAACCCATGAAACGCTCTATTGTTCGGGTGAACGAGTGCAAAGTCAAACCAGAATTCGAGGTATCTCGCGTCGGACAGAGCCGACTCGGCCGAAGACATGGAGCAGATGCATTTGATTATAACCTTTCGTGAAATTACTCGTTTTTGCGAGTGAAGACACAATTTGACAGAAAAGGGCCATGTCTCCTCTTTACGCTTATTGAGCTTGTGTGACACATATTCCCCCGTTTCGAGAAGATTCAAGATAGAATACCCAGACGCATTGTATGACTTCATGGAACCGCGAGGGACGAGGCGAGATCGTTTTTGCTACCAACCAGGATACACACTGTCTCTTGGTCTTTTCAAGGGAACCTCGGAGATCCATAAGTGACGAGTTGGTTGCTTTTCTCCCGGTAGTCAACCTGATAACATATGAGAGGAGTTCCCCCGTTTTTCAGGGAGTCTCCTGTCTCTGAGGGACGTTGCGGAAGCGGTGGGGATCCTTCGAGGATGAGCAGGAAGGGGGGAAATCCGCGCCTTCAGAGCGCGTTGGCCAGTTCAAAAAAGTCGAAAAGAAACTCTTTGGCAGATGGGCCAACCGCCGTGCCAATAACCCCGGGCGTGGCTGAAAGGAAGGATCATGAAACAGTTCGGTATGATTTTCATTTTCTGTGGTTTATTGATGATGAGCCTCCCCGGAGCTCAGGCCGAAGTCAAAAACCCGGACACATTTGTGTTGGCCACCTACGGTACGGTTCGGACATTGGATCCCGCCGTTTGTTATGACTCAGCATGCTCTCAGCGGATCTGGAACATGTATGAAACGCTTGTTTTTTTCGACGGATCCAAAACGGACGCGTTCATTCCGGTGTTAGCCACAGAGGTACCGACGATTGAGAACGGGGGAATTTCGGCCGATGGCAAGACGTACACCTTTCGCATTCGCAAGGGCGTCAAATTCCATGACGGCGGTGAATTGACTCCCGATGATGTGGCCTATTCATTCAAACGTAGCATGATTGTCGATCCCGATGGCGGTCCCATGTGGATGCTGATGGAGGCCCTCACGGGGAATGTCTCCACACGGGACCGCGATGGCAAGATGATCGATGGGATGTTTGAGGCCATCGATAAGGCCGTCAGAGTCAATGGCGATCGCGTGATTTTCCACCTGCCCCGGCCGTATCCACCCCTCATGGGCATCTTGGCGTATTCTGCCTCATCCATCTTGGATAGAGAATGGGCAATTTCCAGAGGCTGCTGGGATGGCAAGGTCGAGAACGCCGCGAAGTACAACAACCCTCCTCCCGGTCATGAGCCTCTGCAAAAGATCGAAAATGGCACAGGGCCATTCAGAATGAAACTCTGGGAACCATCCAAACAATTTGTATTCGAACGCTTCGAGGGATACTGGGGTCCCAAGCCTGCTTTGAAAACCGCTATCATCAAATATGTCAAGGAGTGGAGCACTCGAAAGCTCATGCTCCAACACGGCGACGCCGACCGTGTGACGGTGGACATCCCCTATGTCCCTGAGGTTGAATCCATGAAGGGGCTGAAACTGTACAAGGTTCCCCAGTTATCCGTCTCCTTCGCTCTATTCTGTCAGCAATTGGATCCCACCGGTAACCCGAATATCGGCAGTGGCAAGCTCGACGGCAAGGGCATTCCACTTGACTTTTTCTCCGATATCAACGTGCGGAAAGCCTTCCTGCACGCCTTTGACCGGGAGACTTACAAGAAGGACGTCTTCAACGACCTGGTGATCATGCCCACGAGCCCGAATATCAGGGGGCTGCCGTATCATGAAGATGTTCCGGTGTACCCGTTCGATCTCAAAAAATCAAAAGCGTTTATGAGAAAAGCATGGAAAGGCAAGGTCTGGGAAAAAGGATTCAAAATGGTCATTGCATACAATACCGGCAACGAGATGCGCGAGTCTGCCGCCCTCATGTTGGCAGAAAACATCGGGTCCTTAAATCCCAAGTTTAAGATTGAAGTCCGCAACGTCGAATGGAAGGACTACCTGGTCCAATACCGGAGTTACATGTATCCGATCTTCATCACCGGCTGGGTCGCGGACTACGCCGATCCTCACAATTTCCTTTACACCTTCATGCATTCCCAGGGAGCGTATGGCCGGTTCATAGCCTACAGAAACGAGGAAGTAGACAACCTATGCGAGGCGGGTATCGCAACCGTCGATTCCGCAAAGCGTGCGCAAATCTATCAAAAACTACAAAGGCTCTGGTATGAAGAAGCGATTGGCATTCCCCTATACCAGCAGATCAATGTTCGCGCATATCGCGATTATGTTCATGGTTACGTTCCCAACGCCATGCTCCCAGATTCCTGGGAGGATCTCAAAGGGCTGATTAAGCGGTAGGTTCGTTCCCTATTCTCACCGATCCACCGACTGCACTGGCTTTGGAAAGCTGGCCAGATTCCTTATTGGACCTGGTTCCCAAACTTCTTTCGGACAAGCTTTTCCACCTCCGATTTCCGGTGGCAAGCTGCCTTGTGCTCGATACTGACTTCCTCGAGGGGTGGCTCCTCGTTTCGGCAGCGTTCTATCTCAAAGGGACAGCGTGGGTGGAACCGGCAGCCCTGGGGCGGACTGACGGGACTCGGGACATCGCCGCTGAGAACGATACGGCGGGGTTTGTGTTCAACATCCGGAATCGGAATGCCCGAGAGCAATGCATGGGTATACGGGTGAACGGACCGCGAGAAAATCTCTTCGGTAGGAGCAATTTCTACGATTTTTCCGAGATACATGACCGCCGTACGGTCACTGATGTATTTGACCACCAGCAGATGGTGGGTCACGAACAGGTATGTCAAGCTGAGCGTTTCCTGAAGAGATCTCAATAGGTTCAATATCTGGGACTGGACCGAGACGTCCAGAGCCGACGTGGGCTCATCCAGCACAACAAACTCGGGATCCGTGGCGATGGCCCTCGCCACGGCAATACGCTGCCGCTGGCCGCCGGAAAATTCGTGGGGATAGCGAAGGAGATGGTCCCGTGTGAGGCCGACCAGCTTGAGGAGTCTAACGATACGGTCCTCAAGGTCCCTACCTGGCAGGCTCACCTGCTCCTTGATCGGCTCGGCGATAATGTGCTTGACCAACATCCTCGGATCGAGGGATGTCGTGGGGTCCTGAAACACCATTTGCAATCTGCCTCGAATACCGAGTTTTTTGAGTGCAGACCTTTTCGTGAACCCGAGGTCGAGCCGCCCCTCAGGCCCCCCATTCTTTCCGTAGTAATAAACGTGCCCATTTGTCGGATCGTGGAGCCGAATCATGGTCTTGCCAGCAGTGGTCTTGCCGCACCCGGATTCGCCGACCAGGCCCAGACACTCACCCCGGTAAATGTCCAGATCGACGCCATCCACAGCCTTGACAGCGTTGACCTCTCTGCGAAGGACTCCACCGAGGATCGGATAGTACTTGTGAAGATTCTGAAGCTCCAGGATCTTGTCCATTCAAAATCTCTCAGATCAACCACAGAGACGCGCTCTGTGCCGCTAACGTTTGATTTCCTGAGATTCTATCAAGAATTTCATGTATGGCGGGCCTGAAGCCATGCCACGCGTGATCGTTTTGATCATTTGAATTTGTGTCGTATTTCGGCCTGCGACGAGTGCCCCTTGACTCACTCGGGGCCTGAGTTCATCGAAAGCGGTCGATTCGATTTCGAGTTTCGAATTTGCTTGCGACCTTGCCGCGCATTGTTCTCTGTGTCTCGAGCGCAGCGGGTGGTGAATTTCTAATCGCTTCTAGTCATCGCCCGGTTTCACATCACCATTTGTCCAGAGATAGCAGGCAACCAAGTGATCTTTTTCGATCTCAACCATCTCTGGAAAACTCCCTTGACAAACCTCCATGGCATGGGGGCACCTGGGGTGAAACCGGCAGCCCGGTGGCGGCGTGACCAGGTTTGGGACGTTCCCCTCGATACTTTTGAGTGTCCCTTCCATTGAAAATTTGGGCACTGCGTCCAGGAGTGCTTTGGTGTAGGGATGCAAGGGCTTCTTGAACAGATCATTGACGTCTGCAACTTCGACCAAATTTCCAGCGTACATAACAGCCACGCGGTCGCAGGTCTCAGCAACGATTCCCAGGTCATGAGTGATCAGCAGAATCGAAGAGATGCCTTCCTCCTTCAGTCGGCCCAGGAGTTCGAGAATCTGAGCCTGGATGGTCACGTCTAGGTTCGAAGTGGCCTCGTCCGCAATGAGCAGTATGGGACTGCACGCCAGTGCGATGGCAATAACGATCCGTTGCTTCATGCCGCCGGAGAGGTTGTGGGGATACTGTTCCACGATCTGCTCCGGGTGCGGGATACCGAGTTTACCCACGATTTCGGTGGAGCGTCTCTTTGCTTCTTTCTGGAGTCTTTTCTGCCAGAGTTTTCCGAGGGGAATCTGATCGAGTATCTTGAGGACAAGGGCGTTAGGGTCTCGGGCCGCCGCTCGGAACATCGCCTGCTGGAGCTTTTTCAGGGGATAGAAGGCCCGGCACTCCGGGGCGCAGAGGTCGTGCAGAATCTTGGCGGACATCTCCTTTTTCTGGTGAAACAGATAGCTCTCAGACACCTGGTCGCCAATGCTCATGGTCGGGTTCAGGGCGGCGTTCGGTTCTTGGAAGATCATGGAAATCTGATCGCCCCGGAAGGCCTCCATGTAGGCCTCCGACTGCTGAAGCAAATTGACACCGGCTTCGCTGTTCTTCTCATCAAAATAGACAATGATCTTCCCACCTTCGATACGTCCGGGCTCCTGGACAATGCGCATCACGGAGCGTGCGGTCACGCTCTTGCCGCAGCCTGATTCACCCACGAGCCCGAAGGTGGTACCGTGGTCCACGACGAGGCTCACCCGATTCAAGGCCTTGACCACACCCTCATAAGTGTAGAA
>WVXP01000144.1 GCA_011773445.1 Pseudomonadota bacterium
TCGGGAAGGAGGCCAGTATGGTCCTTTATTCAATGGCTATACGCTCTCACGACGATAAGCGGGTAACTTGCCCTTACCTCCAGGCTTCCCAAGTATCGATTTCTTCTAAGAATCAAAAATGTAACCTATTGATTTTATTGAGAAGCCATTTTTTGATTCTTGCGCGTGTAACGCACACCGCACCTCAGTGTGCGACCCTTGCTAACTGTATTAGATAGTTTTCCCAGCGCTTGCCTTTATCGATTAGCGATTCAAATAAACACCGACCTCTCTATGTTTCCCATTAGCCCATCCTTGGTGATTATGCCCTTCTTCGACAGCAATTCGATCAATGCCTCAATTTCAAGCATATCGGAGGGCTTCAGGCTGGGATCATGACGAGGGCTTCGCCGGTGAGGACGGTTTCACCTCTCTGGTTGATGCAGAGGGTCTCCAGACGGACCCGGCTTTTTTCCTTAATAAGCTCCAGTACCTTCAGGCGGAAGGTAATCTCGTCGCCAATGAAGACTGGCTTGAGGAACTTCAGAGTCTGTGAAAGGTAAATCGTGCCCACGCCTGGGAAACGAGTACCCAAAACTCCGGAAAGGATGCCCGCCTGGAGCATGCCGTGGGCCACCCGCGTTTTGAAAATCGTCCCTTTGGCGTAGTCCTCATCTAGGTGGATGGGATTGTGGTCTCCTGTGGCCTGGGCAAAACGCTCGATCATCTCCTCGGAGATGGTGGCACTGCTTTCGTAGATCTGACCGACCTTCAACCTGTCTATCGTTATCCCTGTTTCCACGGCATTCCCTCTTGATGGGCTTATGATAGCGAGATGGAATAAGATTCACAAGAAAAAAGCAAAACCATTTCTAACCCCCCTTTCTTGTTACCTTTACAACCATACCGGCAGCTCTTATTTGTCTAAAAATCTCTACGCATGATTCCAACTTTGATAAACCTCATTATGGCATTGGCGATCTCATCCACACTGGTACCGTTCTTAGCCGTCTCTTAAAGAGCATCTGAGAACTCCGGTAACCATCCACAGGGCTCTAGATGCTGCTTCCTGAGATTTTCCTCTGGACAAGGGGTTTCCGCGCTGGTTATACTTCTCTCGGTGAGTCTCCTCGATTTGAAGCAGAAAACGAATTAACTCTATGACGGAGGGAGAAAATTAATGAGGCTTCGTTTCGAAAAAAAGATTTTGGATTTACTGGAGGGATCCATAGACATCCATATACATTCGGCCCCTGATATCTATCCCAGGATACTCAACGTCATGGAATTGGCCCGGCATGCTAAAGAAAACGGTATGCGAGCAATTTTGGTTAAAAACCATTTTGCTATGACTGGAGGACAGGCCAAGATTGCATCGGAAGAGACGGATTTTCCCGTCTTTGGGGGGATTGCCTTGAACCTTCCGGTGGGTGGATTGAACATTCATGCCGTGGATATCGCATTGAAGTTAGGAACGAAAATGGTCTGGTTACCCACACTGCATTCTCAGAAATTTGTCCAGCACAAAAGTCATGTAGCACATTTGGCCGGAGGGATTAGAGCCGACGTTAAGGGCATTTATCTGCTGAATAATGACGGTAACCTCAAAGAGGAACTCTATCCCATGTTTGACCTGATTGCGGAAAAAGATGCAATCCTTGGCACCGGNNNNGGAGTCAAAAAAATTCTCGTGACACATCCCCTGGCGAGCTTCTGTAATTACAGCGTTAAAGATATGAAGGAAATATTGGATCTTGGTGCGACCTTTCTGGAACACACCTACAACGACGTCACCCGTCAGGTGTCACACCCCATTAAGCTGGAGGATTTGTACAATGGTATAAAGGCCATCGGGCCAGAGCACTGCATCATGTCAACGGACTCCGGACAATGGTTGAACCCAGTGCCTGTGCAGCAGATGGGAATCTATATCAAGGACATGCTCGATTTCGGTATAGCTGAACGAGATATCCGGACAATGGTCTCAGATAACCCAGTCCATATATTGGGCATGTAAGCGTGCGGAAGGGAGTGTGAGATGAGGCCTATGTTGACAGCTCCAAGGAGAGCACTACATGAAAAATGGTGAAGTTGCGATACAACGGGGAAAAAAGGTAATCGAAACAGTAAAAAAAACCTTAAACCTCTTGGGCGGTTTTGAAAATGTGATTGAGAAGGGTGAAACGGTTTTGATCACTCCGAATTACGCGGTTCCCATGAGGTCTGATACCGGGGCGACCACCAACCCTGAGGTGGTCGTAGGTGTGATTGAAGCCGCAAGGGAAGCGGGGGCGAGAAAAGTTATCGTCGCTGAAAGCTCGATTGTCGGATTCGATGCCGGGAAAATCATGACCGCACTTGGAGTCAAGCAGATGTTTGAAAAGGTGGGGGCCAAGGTTCTCAATTTGGATGAGAAGCGCCACGATGTTGTCGCAAAAAGGGTGCCGCGGGGAAAACTCTTGAAGAAACTGAGGATTTTTAGACCTGCTGCGGAATGTGATGTGTTGATCAGTGTCCCGGTATTGAAAACACATATATACACGGGCGTTAGTTTGGGAATGAAAAATCTCAAGGGAACCTTACCCGATGTACAGAAGAAGATTTTTCACAGAGTCGGAGCCCGAAAAGAAACTGAAGAAGAATTTGAACTGGACCGTTGCATCGCTGATATGATGACGGTTCATAACCCCGATTTCACGGTTATTGATGGCGTTGTCGGGCAGGAAGGGTTTGTGCCGGGCTCGGGTGTCTGTGGTACTCCGGTGAAAATGAATACGATTATTGCTGGAAATGATTTTGTAGCTGTCGATGCGTTAGGGGCATACATCATGGGCAGGGATCCTCTGCAGGTGAATCATATCCGTTATTCCCACGAGATGGGGCTAGGCGAAGCAAATGTGGAGAACATTAACGTCCTGGGGGAACATCCAGACACAGTCCGACGTGAATTTCGCCACGCCATCCCTGGTGAGATAGGAAAATATGAAAACGTCACTATAATAGAGGGCGGGTCCTGTTCTGGTTGCTCCTTTGCTCTTCGCTGGACGTTGAATGCATTTAAACCGTTACACATACGGAGGTGGGATAAAAGCGTTTTTCTCGTCGGTACAAACAGTGAACCTCCTGGCGAAATTGAAGGGAAGCCTTTCTTAATCGGTAAATGTGCTTGCAACCTCCCTATCAGGAATGCCATCAAAGTCACGGGCTGTCCTCCGCCGTTTTGGTATGTTATCAACGAGCTAAAAAAGGAGAAAAGGGGGTATTGAAACAAGCAAAAGCAGTTATCATGGACAAGTCATGGGGACTCCACATGGGCTTCACCCCTTCTCATCCCGACTCTCTCACCATAAGGGTCCCATTATCCGGTGCCATTTTTGAATGAGCAACCAAGGTTTGACAAGACTCGGTTAGAGAGACGATGAATTTATCTCAGCTTTTCTTCATTGTTGGTATGACACGGTGGCGCTAAAGATCGAGGTTGAGTTCAGTCCGGTTTTTCAAACCGCCTTCCAATCTTCATCCGTTTTGATAGAACTAGACGAGGATGAGGGGACGGTCAAGGGATTACTGCGTCGCCTCTCAAGTGAAAGCGAGGGGAAAATCACTTCCCTTCTCTTTGAGGAAGGGAGCGACTCAGTTCTCCCCGGGCTGATGGTCATGGTGAACAATCGAATGTTTACAGGACCAGCCCTCAATGAACAGGTAGTTCACCTTCGGGATGAGGATAGAGTGAGTCTCTTGTACTTCGTGTCGGGAGGATGAGATGACCAGACAGCGCATTGGTTATTTTGAGAACCGTCAAGACCCCGAGCAAATCTGCAGCCGCTGCCGCATGTGCGAGTTGATCTGTTCCTTCCACCACCACCAGGTGGGGAATCCCAGGCGGAGCGCCATCAGAATCGTTTTATTGGGTAAAGGAGTGGACATTCCTGTTACCTGTCTGAACTGTGAGGACCCTCCGTGCATGAACATCTGCCCTACGGGAGCTTTGTTTCAAAGTGAGCCCGACAGCATGGTTACGGTGAAAGAAGATCTCTGTATCGGATGCGCCATGTGTGTGAACGCCTGCCCGGTGGGAGCTATTACCCTGGACCCGGTCGATGGCGTGGCCTTGAAATGTGATCTCTGTGATGGAGATCCGCAGTGCGTCGCCTATTGCCCGGCCAGTGTTCTTAAGTTAACCGATGCCGATCGATTCGTGAGGCATCGGATGAAGGAATTTGCCAAATTCTTACAAGCCGTTGGTGAAGGCAGTTGAACCAAGGGAATAGTGAGGGAGGATCCGGAATGAGCATATTTGGTGGAGGATACGCCGGTCAGATACTCTACGTTAACTTGACGGATGCTTCAATCCAAAAGAAACCCTTGGAGCGCACCTTTGCCCTGAACTACATCGGAGGGAGAGGGTTCAGTTCCCGGATTTTATGGGATCAAGTGAAGCCGGGGATAGATCCCTTCTCTCCTGATAATGTCGTGGTTTTAGCTGCTGGACCCCTGAACGGAACCCCCACGCCTTCGGCCAGCCGTTTGACGGTGGCGACGAAATCTCCCATGACCGGAGCGTTGGGTGATACGAACTCCGGTGGTTACTGGGCCCCGGAGTTGAAATATGCGGGTTTCGATGCTGTGGTCGTTCAGGGAAAGTCCGAGGAACCCGTTTACCTGTGGATCGATGACGGGAGGGCCGAACTTCGACCGGCTGACCATCTCTGGGGAAAGAAGATTACGGAAACGAGTCAGCTCTTAAAGGAAGAGATCGGCGACGATGATATCCATATCTGCGCCATAGGCCCTGGAGGAGAAAACCTGGTTCGGTATGCCTGCGTGCTCACCGACGAAGAGGGCACGGGAGGGAGATGCGGCACCGGGGCGGTGATAGGCTCGAAGCGGCTCAAGGCCGTGGCCCTGCGTGGTTCCCATGATGTGCGTATCGCCGATCCAAAACGCTTCAAAGAAGCTATTGATGCGTACAGGGAAACCCTCGTCGGAGAGGCTTGGACGGAAACGCTGCGGAGGTTGGGAACCCCTAACCTTACGGCACACCGGCAGAAACTGGGCATCTGGGGGGCGAAAAACTTTCAACGCGGAACCATCGAGGACTATGAGCCCATCAGCGGTGAAACCTTCAGGAACAAATTCCTCCTGAAAACCCTGGGGTGCATGGGCTGCATGGTTCGCTGCAGAAGATATTCCAGAATCCAGGAAGGCTCCCTCGCTCCCATTTACACAAAAGGNNCCTGGGGTGCATGGGCTGCATGGTTCGCTGCAGAAGGTATTCCAGGATCCAAGAAGGCCAACATGCTCCTATTTACACAAAAGGCCCGGAGTACGAGACGATCCATGCCTTGGGCGCTAAGCCCTATGTTACGGATCCCGCCATTGTTCTCCGTGCCCATTACCTCTGCGACGAATACGGAATTGACGAACAGACTGCGGGTTCGTCCATTGCCATGGCAATGGAGCTCTACGAACGGGGACTCTTGAAGAAGAAACAGGTAGATGGCCAGGAACTCGTCTTTGGGAACGGAGAGGCGCTCCTTTATTTCATCGAAAAGATCGCATATCGCGAGGGCTTCGGCGATCTTCTCGCGGAGGGCACGAGAATCATGGGTGAGCGATTGAATGCCGATTATTATGCCCTCCACGTTAAGGGGCTCGAAGTAGATGCCGCCGACCCGCGACCGCTTGTGACGCGAGCCCTCACCTATGCTGTGGCGACCCGGGGCGCCTGCCACCTCCGCGGCTTCCCCTACATCGATGAGTTTATCAAACCGGAGGAAGCCAAGGCTCATTTCGGGACCGCTGCTGTGAGCGACGTCGAAGCCCTGGAAGGCAAAGGGAAGATGGTGGCCTGGAGCGAGAATTGGGTGACTATCGGGGACATCATGGGTATCTGTAAATTCGCCTGGTACCGATCCCGTAACTTCCCCATGCTTATCCAGAGGGGTCTGGAGTTGGTGAAAGAGATCTTTACCGCCAGTACTGGGCTGTCGATGACAGCAGAGGAGTTGTACACCTGCGGTGAACGGGTGTATAACGTGGAGAAGCTCTTCAACCTCCGCGAGGGACTCGGAAGGGAGGCGGATTATCCTCCCGCCCGATTCTTCGAAGAGGAAATGCCAGACGGCCCGGCCAAGGGGGCGAGGTTGAATCGGGAGGAGTACGATCGGTTGCTCGACGACTATTACGGGGCAAGAGGATGGGATAAGACGACTGGAGAACCAACACCGGAAAAACTGCGCTCCCTCGACCTTGACTAAGGACATGGACAAACGAATCTTCTTCCATGCAGAACGCTGCATGCTGTGTCAGTCTTGTATTCTGGCCTGCCAGATGAATTCCCTGGGAGTCTCAGGGGTCATGGAGATTCCACGAGACGAAAAGCCCCTTCAGAGGATGGTCCTGACCTTTTTCCGTGGGACCCCATGGGTGTGGAGATGCCAACAGTGCCTTTCGGCTCCTTGTGTAGAATCCTGTGTGAGCGGCAGCCTCCGCCATGGAGATGGGGAACCCGGGGTCGTTCATGATCGGGAGACCTGTGTGGGATGTGGGTCTTGCGTGTTGGCCTGTCCCTTCAACGCCATCACGCCTGATGAGAGCGATGATCGGGTGTCCAAGTGCAACCACTGCCCGGAGGAGGACATTCCCCCCTGTGTCAAGGCCTGTCAGAGTGGGGCCCTTGCCTGCCAGGACCCCAGGGTCTTTGCCCGGAATAAAATGAAAAGATTCCTGCGGGACCCAAAGGTGCACCGTGAAGCGGACTGAACGAGAAGTTGGAAAACCTCCCGCCTGTGGGTATGGCCTTATGGGGCTTTGCTGCTCCTCCTGCCTGCTCGGTCCATGCCGCATCAGCCCCTTCGAAACCGAATCAACGAAAGGCTTGTGTGGAGACGATGCGAACCTGATAGTCGCCAAAAACCTCCTCCGTCTCGTAACCGCTGAGGCGGCTCGCGGAATGAAAGACCTCAGTGAAGCTGTACGGGATCTCGGCACGTTGGCCACAAAGCAGGGAGCGAGGAAGCAACCCCCTAAGGGAACACTCAAGGGTATCGTCCAGAAATACGGATTAACCTCTCGGCTTTCGGTGAACCAATTGGCCCGTTATCTCGTCAGGGAATCCCAACAGCTTCTCTCCCCACTTTCCGAAACTGAAAGGCCCAGTGCGCTGTTCACCTCACTCTATCCTGAGGGTGCTTTTCCCCATATTCGTCGAGACACTCTCCTGCCCGAATCTCTCGTCACCCCGATATT
>WVXP01000023.1:0-383 GCA_011773445.1 Pseudomonadota bacterium
AGAAGGATAAAGGTCAAAGGACAAAGGAAAAAGGAAAGACGACCAAGAAGCGCAAATAGAGTATCCTTTAACCTTTCGGCTTCAACCTTGCGTTCGTATCGTTGGAGCACTCGTGAGCTACAAAGACAGCTCGAGAACCCGAGAGCTGATTCGCATAACCGCTTCCGCAACGTCGCTCAGAAACAGCAAGCCCCCTCAAAAATGGCAGAGCTTTTCAAGTGCGGTGAACCTTGATCTGTTTTCAGGTTGGATGAGGCGTTGGGACTCACAAGCCGGGTTCGCATGCGCTTTGATCGGACAATAGGAGACCCGTCCGACTTCCTTCCTATTCTGCCCCCTGACTCCTGCCTTTAAGCGTTTTTCCGGAGTTTCCTGGCTTTTTT
>WVXP01000023.1:489-30526 GCA_011773445.1 Pseudomonadota bacterium
AGCGAAAAGGGAGTCGGGTATTTGCGTAATGAGGGAATAGATATTAATTCCGACTACTTGCACAGGTACATGCCTGGTTTTTGAGGAAACTCCAGTAAGCATTTTTTGATTGAAAGAGGCAGGGATAATCACTATAATGGCAGGAACGCGGGAATCTGAAAAATGCAAATCTTTTCGCGGACACTAGCACCCGTGGTGATTTCTCTCGTGCTGTTTGGAGGGGTCGCCTATGCTCGGGATATCTTAACCGTGGAGGTAACTCCCAGTACCGTGGAACAGGGAGGTGTTTGCCTCATCATCGCGTCGGGTTCAAAACCTCTCAAGACGGTTCATGGGGAGTTTGACGGAGCGGAATTCCCACTGCCACTCGTGGCCCGGGATGGCACCTTCCAGGGGCTCCTCGGGATCGATATGAACAAAAGCCCGGGCCCCCATGATCTCAGGGTTATTGGCAAAACCACGGACGGCGAACTTCTCATCCAAGTCCACAGGTTACGAGTGGAAAGGGTGGCTTTTTCCACTCAGAGGTTGACCTTACCCCAATCGATGGTGGATCTTGATCCAGAGACTTTAGAACGTGTGAACAAAGAGTCAAAGCGAATGCGCACCCTTTTCAAAGGGTACCGGGAAGAAAGGCTCTGGAGGGGAGGTTTTGTTCGACCCGTGGAGGGGGAGGTCACTACCCCATTTGGTGTCCGGCGTATTCTGAACGATCAACCTAGGAATCCACACACGGGCGTCGACCTGCGGGCAATGGAAGGTACTCCGATCCGAGCATGCAACGACGGGGTGGTTGTTCTGGTCGACGAACTGTTTTTCAACGGAAAATCGGTGGTTCTCGATCATGGTTTTGGGATGTATTCGATGTATTTCCATCTCTCAGAAGCTCGGGTCCAAGAGGGGGAAACCGTCGCCAAAGGCAATGTTATCGGACTGGCAGGGTCGACCGGAAGAGCCTCAGGACCTCATCTCCATTGGGGAATCAGGCTGAATGGAGCAAGAGTCGATCCCCTTTCCATGATGGAGCTCAATGATTATCTTCAAGAGTGAGTTCAGAGATGTTCCTCAGGGCCAAGAGCCTCGCCAAATCGGGAAGCTCTTCAGCTGACATTCAGGCGACATCTCTTCTAGGATAAAATCCTGGAAACGGGTATCTCGGAGGATCTATTATGGAAAAGAAAGAAGGTGCCGTTGACAGCTTTCTGGGTGATAAATCCAGGCTTGAGGGCACACTTACATTCAACGGCACCCTGACACTGCTCGGGAGATTCAAGGGGAAAATCGAGGGGGGAGAAGAGGTTGTCTTGGGGGCGAGTTCTGAGTCAGAAGCTGACATCGAGGCGGGTCACGTGGCTGTCTACGGGAAAGTCACGGGGGGCATCAAGGCGGACAGAGGAATCGAAATCTACGACAGTGCGGAGGTCGATGCCGATCTCGTCACTCCCTCCCTCATTATCCAAGAAGGAGCAGTCTTTGATGGGAAATGCTCCATGAAGCGACTGCGTGGGAGACAGGCGAAGGAGAAAACCGTCGATTTGAAGGAAGGCTGGATCCAGAGCGAATGACGGACACGCCGTGTTTGTGAAGAAGTCCCCCTTTTGCTCTTTTCCTTCGCGTTCAGAGCGGCTCTTTCAATTGTTTCAGGATCTCTTCGATGGGTTCTTATTTGGGCATCCCCTTTACGGCTTTACAACGAGGGATGGGTCGGCCTTCTTCTTCTCCATGTCGCGAGCCACAAGGGCATAGATCGATCGAATGACGAGATTGAGCAGAAACGGATTAGGCTGAAGGTCGAGGGCCTTGGGGGCGGATCGCAGGTCGATACTGGCAGCCAGGGCGGCTTTGGCCCTGTCCTTGTATCCCTCTTTGAGTAGGACGTAAGCCATTTCCTCGAGGCGCCTTCGATACAATAACCTCTTTTCCTCAGTAAACAGCTCAATCAGGGCCTTCCGGTAAGTCTCCTGGAGTCTTTGCTCTTTCTGGGCCGGATTCAGGACGAGCCGGCTCTCCTCGGCCTCCTGAATCAGTTTGGCATACGTCTGAACCTCCTCGGCTGGTAGAAACCACGAAGAAAAAGGCTCGTTCTGAAATAGGTCGGCTGTTCCTCCAAGAAGGCTCGTGTCTCTTTGAACTTCCTTTTCGTCGAGGAGAAGGAAGACAGGAGGTGTCTCCACCCGCTCGATCTTTTCAATGTCTCTCTTGGATGAGAGATAGGCTGATGGAGGCGACCCTCCCCGTTGGCCAGTCAATTCAGCGGCCTCCTCAAGACGAAATCGGCAATAGCCGACATCGACCTCTACGATGGGGAGCTGTTCAGGCGTTTTGATTGATTGGTAGAAGTCCTTGAAGCCCCTCTTCGTTGTCTCTACCCGGTTGAATTCGATCAATCCTTTGGTGTCACTGACGATCCCCTGGAGTAAATAGAGTCCCTTGGGTCTCCGGGAAACCGTCAGAAAAACGATCTGACTTCCCTCGGAATCTACGGCACTGATGAATCCTCGGGACTGCTCCTCGACGGCAGGTCGAAGAATTGAGGGCTCGAGTGTCTCCTTTTCGGATGCTTCAACCGGAATCCCGCGTTGCTCAATACGATAGAGAGATCGCTTGATGGCTTTCAGGACGCTTTTTTCTGAAACTGATCGGGAGAGTCCCTGGAGGAGTCTAGCTGTCCTCTCAGTAGGAATCGACCCCAGGGCGGTGACCACTGCCATACCCTTTTCAGCAGACGGACCGATCTCGGATTCTATCTTTTGGAGAGATATTTTGAGGGGTTCGCCTTTGGTTTCACCGTCCTTGATTTCCTGTACGATGGTCTGCACGGCCGAGGCAATTTTCGGAGAAAGGGCCTCAGGCGTCTTTTTCTTCTTGGCTTTTTTCTTTGTCATGTCCTATCGTTCTTTCCCTTGAAACGGATTTCGCATTCGTTCCCATAGAGACATTTTCTTAACGTCCTCGGCCCGTAGCCAGAGCTGTCCGTGGTCTGTTACCGAAAGGTCAGCAACGCAGTGTCTCAGGGATATGTGGTTGAGTCTTGAGAGTTCGGTTTTTGATTCCAACAAGCCCACCCTCCTGCAACGACTGACAGCTGACACTGGATCCCTGAAACCTGCCCTCTCACCACTGCTGATTGTAAACCTCATCATCGTATATTTGTTCGAGCTTGAGCTTGTGCTTCGCCTCTTCCTGAGCCAGCATCTTAAATAGCTTCTCGATCTTGGGGTCGTGGGCAAATCGCTTGGCTGAGGCAAGATACATATGATGGGATTTTTCCTCATTTTTGATTGCCAAACGGATGGCATCTTGATAGGTCATGCTTTCATCATAGGGGACATCCTCGAGAAACTCGCTGATCTTAAGATCGGGAATGTCTTCCAACTTGTATTTTTCAACCTTCTCCCAGTCGAGTTCCTCAAGAAGCTTTTTGTGTTTTTCCTCCTCATCGGCCATTTCTTGGAAGGTCGTGCTAATTCCAGACTGCACCCTCTCGCCAGCCATCCGGTAAAAGGCAGCCGCGTCCGCTTCCTTCCTTATGGCCTCTCGAATCACCTCTTCAAAAGTTCCATTCATTGCTACCTCCTCCTCAAGGCTTCACAAAGAATTCCCTTCACACCGATCACCGTTATTCACTCGAGTACCCATCTAATGCCGAGCCAATCTCGTTTTGGGTGACCCATTGCTACCGAAACAATAACCTCCCCGCGAGGATCGCGGAATTTTTGTTTTTGGGATCCCCGTCCTGGTGGAGAGCGTTTCCTTACCAGGGGGCGGGCTGAACGCTGACCCCGTTCCTTCAAGTCTCCCTGTTCGAGGTGACTAGTGGATAAAGTCCTTTTTGTCTCTCCCCTCTTTCGGGTCCACAACGTGCATGTGTTTTCTCAACCTACGGAGCTTATACTGGAGATAGGCCAGATATATCCTTTTGATGATACGGGCGTAGTTAATGTAAAGGTACCCAAAAAGCATTCCTCCCAGGTGTGCCACGTGGGCGATGCCCCCACCCGTGCCCACGATCGAGGCGTAGAGTTCGATAGCCCCGAAAATCATGACAAAGTACTTCGCCTTCATGGGGAATAAGAACCATACATAGATCATCTGGTCGGGAAAGATCATGGCGTAAGCCAGCAGGATTCCATAGATTGCACCCGATGCACCAATGACCGGCCCCAATTGGCCTGGGTTCACCAGAGCGTAAGAGATCCCCGCACCGATTCCAGTAACGAAAAAGTATTTCAGAAAGTTCTTTGTGCCCCACTGTCTTTCGAGCTGGCATCCGAACATCCAGAGGGCAAAAAGGTTAAAGAGGAGATGAAATAGGCTGCCATGGAGGAAAATGTAGGTCCCCAGTTGCCATAGATAGAGCTTTTTCCAGACGAGGATGGGAATCAGCCCAAAGCTGAAGAGGATTTGCTGAGGCGCAAAAGACTGAAGCAGAAACATCCCGCCACAGGTGATTAGGAGATACTTGACTCCCGGAGTCAGACGGCCCCCCCCCCAGGACACCCGGTGTTGATAATAGGGGTAGCTCATAATTTCCTCCTGGAACCTTTCACCGGTTCACTTTTCAGCGCGAACTAGCCTAAACTACCGATTTCGACTCCGCGGACCGACTTCCGAAAGGCCTCGCTGGCTACTGTGAGATGCTTACGATTGGAATCGGTAATCAAATCCACTCTGGGCGAAATCTCCTTGGGGATTGTGTTGAGCCAATCGAGTAAATTCCGATCGATCGAAAACCGATTGAGATCTTCTGGTTCCCAAACCGATGCGAGATCCAAGACAGCATCCCGTCCCAGTTTGTTAAAGACATCGGCCAAGATAGCAATGACCCTGGCATCGCTCGACATGCAGCAAATCTGCGAAGACCGGACGGCATAACCATTTCCATTAAACGAAACGGCCAACCCACCGTGCTCCCTCACGAGTTCGAGAGCCTGCACATCGGTTATACTGTCTCCCACATACATGACGTCTTTCAGGACAATTCCAGTCGTCTTGAGGCTTTTCCTTACGGCGTTGGCCTTCTCGATACCCCCCATGGGATTGACCTCATTAAAGATCCGTCCGATCTTCATTTGCGGGATCGTCTCCCAAAAAATCTGATCGAAGCGTTTCAGCGTGTCTTGGTCGTCCTCTGGGAGATCTTCAATTCCCTCCGCGTCTTCCCCCCACTCGAGCGTCTCCATCGCAGCGATTTCCCTTGCTTTCTCCTTGAGCCAGGATTTTTCATCAGGATCTAGAGCGTAGCGATCAACATCAACTTGGGTGAAAAAGACCTGATTCACCGGGAAATCGACGACATCGCAGAGCGCTCTAATGTAAGGTTCATAGCTCGTACTGATAATATAAGAGGCCATCCAGGAACGAACGAACCGAAGGGTCTCACGCGCTCCAGGGACCAAAAGAATGTGGGATCGGCTATAATTCTGGATTGACTTATTGGTCGCTCCAAAGGCGATGAGAAATGGCAAAATCAGCTTCAGAGTGTCTCCTGCTTTGTAGCCCGGTTTTTTGAGGACATCCGCTAGGAAGTCGTCGTATTTGCTCACGAGCGCAAAAAAGGCCTGGCCTTCGGGGATAAGGTGAGCCGATAGTTCCTGGGCATTGTCGTTTTTTGAGATGGGTCCCTCGCAATCGGTCGTGAATTGTCGAGCCATGCAATCTCCTCAGGTTGTGCTTTTAAGGCTCCTCCAGCGGCCTCATCCTATGAGCTCTCAGAGAGGCGACTCAGATGCGCGTCAATCTCGCCGTTGAGGCAGGCGGGGCCAGTTTCTTGGCCTTCTTGGTTTAGGATAATCCCCCTTTCAACCCTTACCTTCCCCTCTGCCAGAGCCTTCATGCTGAGCAAAAGGAGCGGGATCTCTCGTTTGACTCCTTGTCTCCGAATCTCCTGGAAAAGAGCGTTCTTTTCCCCTTCTTCTTGGATGATTTCCCCGAGTGGCATGAAGGCGAGTTTTGCCCCCATCTCGACCCAGAGGGAGTCGAAAGGGTCGCCTTTGAGAGGGAAGGTACAGTATGTGATCGGGGGGCCCTCGTCGAGAGCCTCTGTGACCAGGTGTACCATCACTCCGGTCGTGTCGGCTCCACGGGTGATAAGCTCCCAGATGACCTCCTGCCAGGTCCCTTTCGGGCCCCCGGGCGCGGCTGGATGAAGATTGATCATCGTGTACCGACGACACATCTCAGAACTGACAATCAGCATGTAGCCAGCCAGGACGATCGTAGCAAATTCCTGTCCTTTTAAGATTTCCATGACTCTCTTGTGGAAGGCCTGACGCCACAACTCACGATCTTTCCTTCTCAGAGAAGGTTGGAATCGCCGGGAGGAGATCGAGAGTAAGGGGATTTCTAAATCCTGAACCAGTTGGAGAAAAAGATCGCTCTCACGTGCTTCGCCGGGCTCACGGTCACAAAGGACAAATCCGAGTTTGGCAGGCATCTTACCATCTTCAGTGTTCCGCCAAGCCTCTTTCAGAAGCTGCCTTGCCGCCTCATCCCTTCCCGTCGAGAACCAACCAAAAGTGTACATCGTCGATCCTATTCATAACGTTTTGACACGCTACCGCTCGACTTCGTCAAAAAAGCCACATCTTGCTTTTGAGGGTAACGGCCTCTTCCATAGCCCGTAACGCTGCGGGCAGCAAGACGGATTGCGAAAGATGCGCAGTCAACAAGGGGACGATTCCTCAAAAGACCAGCCAGAAATCCTGCATTGAAGACGTCTCCTGCCCCGGTATTATCCATGACTCTCGTTGATTCGGCTGGAAGCTCGAACTCCTCATTTCGGGAAATCACATGGGCGCCTCTCCCACCCCTCTTGCATACGATAATGGATGGGCCAATCTTTAGCAGAAGACGGCCACCCTCATGAAAATCTAATCCGGTGAGCATTTCGATCTCGCCCTCCGTGGCAAAGACGACGAAGCTTTTTTTCAACAGAGTCTCCACATAGTTCAACCCATGGCGGGCATAGACTTCCCCGGGGTCAAAACTGATTCGAAGGGGAGGGCAAAGCTTCTCAGCCAATGACTGTTGAGCAAGAAAAGGTCTCTCCCCAGCGAAGGAGGTGAAATGGACGTACCGAGCGTCGGTGACATAATGAAAATCGATCTCTTCCGAAGAGAGGCTGTCATTGGCATTGGGCCCTAACAGGATCGACCGATCACGGTTCGAATCGAGAATGCACAGGCACCTCCCGCTAATCCCTTCAGAAAGCACACCCCGAAGATCCACTCCTTCCATCTGTCCAAGCAACCACTTTCCCTCGGCGTCACTGCCCACCTTACCGACAAGACCGGTTTTGAATCCCATTCGTGAGAGAGCGACGACAGTATTGGCCGCCGATCCGCCCCCGTTCCTTGTCTTGAGGATGCCCCGTTCCTTGACCCTCTTCAGAACCTTTTCAAATGCCTCTGAATCGGGGCAGAACTCCTTTCCGGGTCGTAATTCGGTCCCCTCACAGGAGATTTCTGAGAGGGAGCCGACTTCGTAAATCAGATCGAGATTAATGGCACCGAAACCAATGACATCGCGCATCAAAGCGGTCTTCTCTTTTCTCTTAAAAGCATCAACTACGAAACCATATTATAACCCATTATAGATTTCAATGTTTCGCTCCCTTGGTCTCGCGTTGACCCTCTTCCCGCCGTTGGCCGGATAGGTGGGGACAGGCCGTTGCCCAAATTCCTTTTCTCGACTTTTGTCTGATGAAAGCGGAAAGGGAGCGCTCTTCGCTGCTCCAAAGCCTTTTTTGGTGCTGTCAGTTGTCGGTTGTCAGTGGTCAGTTGTGACGATCACTTCAGGTCATTCGATTGGAAGTCAGATTCCCTGGGCCCGTTACTCGAATAGCCGTGAATGCGCAAATTCTAGCCTTTAAACAACGAACCACGGACGACGGACCACGAACACCGACTTTTGGTTCAAAGCTTCCCTTCCCACTTTCTGGCGAATTACTCTTTCAAAACATTGACCAGAGTGTTCTAAAGGTATTTGGGAAGAGCCCAAGCAACACTGACCGCATTCTTCCGCAAACGTCCCCCAGGGACATGAGCGTCCAGAAAACCGAGGAAACTCCTCCCTTTCATAACTTGAGCTTTTGTGTTACAGGTATCGAAATGTTCACGACCGAGTCGAGAAAGGATCACGATTCATGGATCTAAAGGATTTCTACCTAGACAAGAAAAGGCTGGTTTTTATTGTTATTGACATGCAAGAAGCTCTGGTGGACGCGATGAAACCCGGGGTCGTCAGGGAGATCATCAGAAATATTCAACTCCTCATCCAAGTAGCCAAAACATTTCAGATTCCCATCATCTTTACCGAGCAGTATCCCAAGGGCCTCAGAAAAACCGTGCCGCCAATCCGCGAGATCCTTGGGTCTCTCGAACCTGTCGAGAAGGTGACCTTCAGCTGTCTGAAAGAGGAAGCATTCACAGAAAAAATCTCAGACGATTCCCTGAATCAGGCTGTCATCATGGGCATGGAGACCCATGTATGCGTTTTCCAAACGGTTTTGGATCTTCTTTCTCGTGGATATACCGTCCACGTTCCGCGAGATGCGACCTGTTCACGTGTCAAGCAGAATTGGGTTACCGGTCTTTCATTGATGGAGCAGGCCGGGGCTCTGATCACCTCGGCAGAAACCATTGCCTTTCAACTCCTCGAAAAGGCCGGCACTGATGCCTTCAGAGCCCTTGCTCCGCTCCTCAAATAATGGAAGGTTGCACACTGTGGAATCCTCTACCAGGAGTTTTCTCTTTTGGTTTTAGAGGGCTGTGAAAAAATGACCAGAGGGAAGCGTGTCAATATTCATGGAATTATCGGAGTTACGGTTCTGATCGTGGCTCAAGGCTTGATGTTTTATCGTGTGGAGCCCTTTTTCTCCTGGTTCTACTGTCTTGCCTGGTGGTCCTATATCCTCATCGTGGACAGCCTCATCTATCGATTGAAGGGAAACTCCCTGATACTGAGCCGACCACGCGAGTTTCTTCTTATGATTCCCTGGTCTTTCACCCTCTGGCTGTTCTTCGAGGTGGTGAATCTGGCGATGAGGAACTGGTACTATATCAATGTGCCGAGTAGCGGGTTGATCAGATTCGTGGGTTACGCCGCTGCCTATGGAACCGTCCTGCCTGGAATATTTGAGACGACAGAACTTCTGGAAACGGTGGGACTCTTTCAGAACGTCTCAACACCGAGAATCAGAGTCACCCCGGGATGGTATGTGGCCTTTTTCATAGTCGGTGGACTTTTTCTGGTTCTTCCGTTGGTCCTTCCCCGATACACCTTCCCTCTCATCTGGGGAAGCCTCATTTTTCTTCTTGAACCGGTCAATCACCGGTTCGGTGGAAGATCCCTCCTCGCCCAATGGGAGCAGGGAAGTTTGAGGAAATTCTACATTCTTCTGGTGTCAGGCTTGATCTGTGGTGGCCTCTGGGAATTCTGGAATTTTTGGGCAAGGACCAAATGGGTCTACACCGTGCCTTTTTTCGATGAGCTGAAACTTTTTGAAATGCCCCTGTTAGGGTTTCTCGGGTTTCCTCCCTTTGCCGTCGAGTGCTATGTTATTTACAACTTCATCTCTCTTTTTCGCCATGAACGGGGATGGGAGGAGGACGTTTACCGGCTCAATCTCGAGACGAGGACGTCCCGCCGTCTGCGGCTCATAACAACCCTTTGCCTTCTCCTCTTTTATGTCCTCTCAACGAGAGCCGTCGATCGGTACACCATCGACTCTACGCTCCCCATCCTGGATGATTTTTCGTCTCTCAGTGCGGATGAAAAGGAGCAACTCGAAGGTTTGGGGGTATATACGCTCGATGATCTGTTCTATAGAGCCCGCACCCCAGAGGCCTACAAAGAGATCCACGATCGACTTAATTTCCCTCAGGATCGTCTGGACGAGTTGATCAGAAAAGCGAGAGTGATTGGGCTGAAGGGTCTTGGAATAAACCATTTCTTACTACTGGAAAAGGCCGGAATTGACTCTGTGGAGAAGCTTGCCAAGGAAGAGCCGGAAGGACTTCATCGAAAATTGTTGGGGATCGAAACGCCAAGCCCCTCAGCCAAGCATCCCACACGGGCCCAGATGAAGATATGGATTATGGAGGCCCGTCGGCAGATCCGATAGCAATCCGAGAGGCTCATCATGGCAGTTCATCCCAGAGGCGTTTCAGTTTTTCTCGGCTTATCCTGAGATAGTTTCGATCTCTCGAAAATACCTCTACCGTCATGGAATCTTTGTAGCCTGAAGACTTTAGATCCTCGAGGACTTGACGGAAATCGATGAGACCCGTGCCAATGGGTAGGTGATTGTCCTCTCTTCCGAGGTTATCGTTGGCATGGACATGTCCTATTCGATTTCCAAGGACGGTGATGAAATCCAGAACATTGTTCAGGCCTCCAGCGACAAAAGCATGACCGATATCAAGGGTCAAAAGCAGGTTTGGAAATTCCTCAAGGATACTCTTGAAGTCTCGTGGGGTCGTGAGGGATCCTCCTTTCGTAAACATATTTTCCAGACAGACGGTGATGTTCAGATCCCTTGCTCGCTCAAGGATTTTTTCAAGGCTTGATAGACCATAGTTTCTCACCTTTTTTCGAAGGAATTTCCCTAACCCTGTTGTGTAGGGCGGATGAAGAACAACCTTTTGGATGTCCAGCTCCGAGGCCGTCTCGAGAGCCGCGATGGTCTCCCGGAGCGATGCTTGGCGGATGCTTTCATAGAGATCGGCAATCGAGACAAAGGTCGGCAAATGAGCGATGATCCCCATGTCGTGCTCTCGGGTCGCTTGGGTGATCTCATTCTTGAGGTTACGCACTTTTTCGGGGACGGCTTCTGGAGGGTCCATAGAGATTTCGACATAGTCGAACCCCAGACGACCGATCTCCTCGACTTCTCTCATGAGCGGCTTAATTGGGAAATTCATGGCGCCAAATTGCATAAATTCTCCTTACTCATCTTGAGATACTCACCCACCATCGATTCCTGTTTTTCGAGGCTCGGAATGATCCGTGGAAAGAAAGGGTCGACAGGAAATGAAATCGTAATGTTCCGTATTGCTTTACTTGAGAAGTCGCCGAGCCCTTTCCTCGAATGATCATCAGGTGGGAGTCCCCGGTGGTTTAACCGCCTCAATAGGGATTTCCTCTCGAAGGGAGTTGATGAGTTCTTCAGCGTCTTCCAGACGATCGGGAGGGATCATCCATTCTATGATCCCCTTTTCCGGATCCACAGTTCGCAGAACGGCGAGTCCCTCATACGATTCAACAATGGACTTCAGATAGGCCATATGCTTCGAGTTGAGTCTGAAATATTTTTGGACAGTATTCATGGGCGTCAGGTTTTTTGAGAAAAGGAGAGGAAGAGACCCGCCACGAACGTACGCAGGACGGGTCTTCATGGTTTGTAGTAGGACAATGCCTCTGGCATCCAACCCTCGATTTGGGCCATCCGCTTTTCATCTGTCGGGTGGGTGGAGAGAAAGGCAGGGGTTTTTTTGCCGCCCGCTTGAGCCATCCTTTCCCAGAAATTGATAGCTTCTCGAGGGTTGTATCCCGCCTTGGCCATCAGGATGAGTCCAATGTGATCGGCCTCTGACTCCTCTAGCCTGCTGAAAGGTAGCAGGACGCCCACCGTTGATCCAGCGCCGTAAGCGATGTTTATCGCCCTCACCGTCTCTGGACTCTGGTCCTCGATCGCCACGTTAAGGGCTACCTGGCCCAACTGGGCGAGAAGGTATTGACTCATCCTTTCGGCTCCGTGACGGGCCAAAGCGTGTCCGATCTCGTGACCGACGACTGTGGCTAAACCCGCTTCGTCTTTGGTATACCGGAGGAGTCCCGTGTAGACAGCTATTTTACCGCCTGGAAGGGCAAAAGCGTTGGGTGTTTTGTCATCGTCGATGACATTAAATTCCCATTCGTAATCCTTGGCGATCGGGTAATCGCGACTGGTCACCCGGGCGATGTCCCATCCGACCCGATTGACCATGTCGACGATTTCTTTGTCTTGGGAGAGTTTCGATTTGCTCAATATCTCCCGATAGGACTTGAGGCCCAGTGCCAGTTCTTGAGATGGAGGGATGAGAATCAGTTGTTGCCGGCCAGTGACGGGAGCTGTTGCACAGCTCGCGATAATTGAGAAAAGAAAGGCCATTGCGACCGAATAGGCATGCAATTTGAATAAGACTCTCTTCATGATACCCCTCTTTTTTGTGGCCCAAAAAATTGTAAGCCCTTAGATGAATTTATTGAGTAAACAACCTTTGACGACCGAGAAGATCCGAAACGTACTTCTCTCGATTATCATACTACAAATCGGTTGTGGAGAAAACCGAAGAAATTGAGACGTTTCCTAGGTTTTCAAAGCAAGGAATTTCTAAAATTCTGATGTTTCACGACCATTTTGAATCCTTAGATGGGGCCCTCATATCCCTTCGCTCCCCTGCTCTCGCGTTGACCGTTTCAGGGCTCCCAGGTGAATCAAAAGAAGGATAAAGGTCAAAGGAGAAAGGAAAAAAGACCAAGACGTGCAAATCGATTGTCCTTTAACCTTTCGCCTTTAACCTCGTGGAGGTAACCGAAGAATTCAGATCGTCCCAGGCGCAAAGAACCGTATGATGGTGCAATTGACCGGCACCACTAATTGTGCTAATTTTTATACATAATCGATCATAAGGCAGCCAATGAGAAGCTTCAGTTGTCTCTTAATTTTCACGACACTCATTCTTCCCTTGTTTTTTCAGTCCTGCACGCGAGTGCCCACCGCCAAATCCGGTCAGGACAAAAGCCAAGTCCCCTTGCCAATGGCTCGGAAAAGCGAGAGAGAGATCGGATCCAGAGCGTATTTTCATTATCTGGCGGCTCAGGTCAAGGCAAACAATGGGCTCCTAGACGAGGCCATTGAGGAGTATGAGAAGGCCATCCGTTATGATCCGGAATCGGCTCTGCTGAAATTGGAACTCTCACGGCTTTACATCAACAAGGGACTGATGGATGAGGCGGTCGAACAGTGTCTCAAAGCGATTGCTTTAGAGCCTCAGAATATTGATGCCCTCCTGACCCTGGGGGGGATCTACTCTGCCCAGAATAAGACGGAGCTTGCTCTGGAACAATTTGAAAGAGTCTTGGCCATTGACCCTCAGAACCAGCATGCCTTTCGCTACCTGGGCGACCTTTACTACTCCGTAGGAGAGTACGAAAAAGCGATCGATCTTCTGAAACAGTTCGTCGAGATTGAGCCCGATTCAATTCTTGGATACTACTATCTCGGGCGAGTTTACGCCGAAATGGAGAAGTTCGATGAAGCAGAGGCCAACTTCTTGAAAGCTCTCGAGATCGACCCGTCCTTTGTTTCTGCTCTGAATGATCTGGCCACGCTCTATGCAGTTACGCAAAAGCCGGAAAAGGCCATGACGTACTTCAACCGGGTTTTGCAAATTGACCCCCAGAACAAGAGAGCCCGGGCAGGCCTCGGTCAGATATACATGCGGAACAATCAGCTGGACGAGGCCATTCAACAATTCAAGGAGATTCAGAAGCTCGATAAGGAGAACATTAATATCCGCGTGATGCTGGGGGTCATTTATTTCGAGCAGAGGCGTTATGATGATGCGATCATCGAATTTCGATTTGTCCTCGCTGCTGCACCGGATAATCATCGTATTCGATACTATCTTGCGTCTACCTACCTCGAGAAGGAGGTCTTTGGAGAAGCCTTAGAGGAGTTTAGGAAAATACCCTCCGATTCTGACCTCTATGTGGATGCGCGGAAAAGCATGGGCTACATCCTCCGGAAGCAGGAGAGGTTTCCGGAGGCGGTGGAGACGATGAAAGAGGCCATCAGACAAAAGCCAGACGATGCAGAACTCTATATTTATCTCTCCACCTTATACGAGCGGATCGAAAAACTCCCTGCCGCTCTGGGAGTATTGGAAGAGGCTCGCGCCCTGGAACCTGAAAATGTTGAAATCCTCTTTCAGATGGGCGTTGTATATGACAAACAGGGAAATCTCGACAAAACGATTGAAATGATGGAGTCGGTGATCCGGAGTCAACCGGACCATGCAGAGGCGCTCAACTATCTCGGATATACCTATGCGGATCGAAACATGCACCTGGAGGAAGCCCTTGAATTGATTCAAAGAGCTCTCGAAATCAAGCCTGATAGCGGTTATATTGTTGACAGCCTCGGATGGGTTTATTTTCGAAAGGGGGATTATGAGAGGGCGGTGAAAGAGCTCGAGAGAGCTGTCGCCATGACCCCAGATGATCCCATCATCAATGAACATCTTGGTGACGGGCATCTGAAGCTCAATGACAAGGCCAAGGCTTTGGAAGTGTATAGAAGGGCTTTACAGCTTAATCCCAAGGAAGACCAGGTGGAAAGGTTGAAAGAGAAGATCGATTCGCTGGAGAGGGAACAGGAAGGATCTCCTTGAAAATCTCTTCAGGCCCGTTGTCTTTGTTCATCATTCTCACTTTTTTCTCGGGCTGTTCTCTCCTGAAACATCCAACCTACCGGGCAATACCCCCTGTCGCAGATCTCGTTGAAAAGGTACGTGAGTCAAATGGGACGATTCATTCTGTTCGCGGAATCGGCCGAGTCGAGGTCTTTTCTCGGGGAAAGAAGTTCAGAACCCGGCAGTTTCTGGTCCTTACAAAGCCTGACATGATGCGCATCGACCTTCTCGACTTCCGGGATCTACCCTATATGAGCCTCGCTTTTCAAGGGGAGACCTTTGAGGCCCTGGACATGCGCGAGAACGTGTTCTATACCGGGGAGGTAGCAAATGGCCTGTCTCTTTTTGTCCCTTTGAGACTGACGGGTGTGGAGTTCATAGAATTCATTTTCGGAGAGATGCCGGACCAGGACCAAGTCTCGGCCCGGTACGATCCCCATCGGCGGTTTTATCAGCTGACCTTCGGCCCTTCAAACAGATGGGATAGCCAGACTTTCTGGATTCACCCAAAGACTCTGAGGGTGGTCGAGATCTCAAAGACGGATGCCTCGACGGGAGACGTGATTCAAATATCCTTCGACCGATTCAAGGGGGTAGGTTCGAAAAGCTTTCCAAGGGAGGTGAAGATCGAGATTCCTAGGGATACCGGCCGGATACGGTTCATTTTTCAAAAAATCGAAATCAATCCCCTTCTGCCTCGAGAACTCTTCAGACTCCTCGTTCCTCCGGGGGTTGCGGTTAGGGAGATCGAAGATGAAATCACCCAGAGACCGCTTATTCTTATGGGGGAAGAATAGCGAGATGTGGACTAGCCGCCCCCTCCCCACTCCAACGGAAAACCCTCCTCCGTAAGGGAACCTCGTTTCCCTTGCCCCCCGGCGACCGGTGGAAAGACACTCAGAACGTCCCCATCCTTTAACTTGTCATTCTCTTTTGCATGGACCCCATTGATGAGAATGATCTTCGGATAATCTTCGGGAAGACCGAGCTTTCGGAGGACATCGGCTACTCGTTTAGAAGCATCAACTTTGATTTTCGAAGAGAATCTGTCGCTCCCTTTTGGGAGATAGTCTCGAAAGTTGGCAAAGAGTTTGACTTCAATTTCCATGGCATCTCCCTGGATGAGGCTTTCGTCACCTTCAGACACAAGCTAGGATGATTCGTTCTGGTATCGAAGGCTCAGAACTCGCGAGTATTATATCCGTAGCGTTACCGAAGATCAATGGTTTCGGTATGTAGAGTTTCCGGAGTTTTCAAAGCAAGAAGTTTGTAAACTTCTGATGTTTAGCGACAGTTTTGAATCTTTAGATGTAACCCTCATATCCCTTCGCTCCCCTGCTCTCGCGTTGACCCCCTCGGGGCGCACAGGTGGGGAATTCTTGCCCCTTCCCCGCTCTGAAGNNTAAAGGAGTTTGCTGAGATTTGAAACTGAGACATTTCTAACCTTCTGATGTTTTACGGCGATTTTGAATCTCTAGATGAGGCCCTCTATCCCTTCGGTCCCTCCTTCCCGCCGTTGGCGGGTCACGTGGGGACGGGCGGTTGCTCAAATTCCTTTTGACCGCTTGTGTCGAAGTCATTTCCAGAGTATTTNNCCCAACGCTTCCGCAAACGTCCCTCAGGGACATGAGGGTCCACAAAACTGAGGAAACTCCAGGTCTTCTTCCCTTGACAAAGTGTACAGGTTTCATTAGGTTGGATTAACGGATTTTTGACTGTTTTTGGTGGTATTTGTCAAAAAGTGGTGTATCGGCGATGGCGAGGAAGCAAAGGGAAAGATCGATCGGCGAGAAAATAGCTCGCCTGAGAAAGGGAAAAGGCCTTTCTATCTTGGAGATTGCCAATGAGACGGGAGTAGCCCCCGAATTCATTGAGGGCGTCGAAGCCGGAAAGGTTTTGCCGCCCGTCGCCTTCTTAATCAGAATTTCAAAGGCCCTTGCGATTGACGCAGGCTCCCTTTTGTCGGAAGAGGAGGAGAGAGTCGCCTCTGAAAGACGGCGACAGAGTTTTATCAAGAGAACCCAGGAGTATTCGTATCAGGTCTTAACCCCTGCCGCACAGAATAGACACATGAAGGCCTTCCTCGTGACCATCGACCCCATGAAGGAACACAAGATGGTCGAATATTCTCATGAGGGGGAAGAATTCATCTACGTTCTGAAAGGGAGAATAGAGGTATTGTTGGGCGAGAGCTCGAATGTCCTGGGAAAAGAACAAACCATCCATTTCAACTCTGGAGTTGTTCACAGACTGAGGAACTTGGGTAAAGAGGTGGCGAAGCTGATTGTCGTTATTTACACACCCTAGGGGTACAGAAGTCAGGAGTCAGAAGCCAAAAACCAGAAATCAGCGGCCGGGAGTCAGTAGTCAGAATGAACAGATAACCCTCGGTAACATCTCGTCGTTCTTCCTCGAGATCGAGGGTGTACGGATACATGGAAGTCGCCGTTTCGGTTGACAGAAGCCAATAATCTAATCAAAACGTACTCCGAGCCTATTCTGACTTCTGTCTTCTCAGTCTTTACCTTTGAAATCCCTCTTCAGATTCTCGATGACCGCCTTGGCCTTTTCGACAAATTCGTCGGGTACCATAACGGCAGCCCAACCCTTCTGAGGAATAAAAAGGCCGTCGTAAGCCGTATCGTCATATCGGCGGATTAAGAAGGGTATACCCTGCTTTTCAAGGGCGTGGGAGACCCTGTCCTCCTCAAATTTGTTCGCCACAGTGCTGATCCTGGACATCTTCCAACGCGCAGCGTCTCGGTTATCGCCCATATTTTTCTCTCGCACATTGTGGGGAAAATCTGGTCGCCTCTACTCTTCCTTTTGCAGAGTTGCCAACCTCTCCTTCGCTCTTCTGGCCTGATCTGTGTGTGGGTAATTTTGCACCACTTTCTGAAACTCCCTGACCGCATCATCCCTGTGAAGGCGATTCCAGTATCCCGAGAATTCGTTGTGAAAGACCTCTCCTTTTTTGAACTGTGCCTCCGCAGCCAGTTCTGAATTAGGATAGGAAGCGATGATTTCATCGTAGATATCCATTGCTCGATTAAGACCCGGTGGAATCTCCTCTTGTTTTCCAAATTGCCCGTATTCCCAGAGGGAATTCAAATAAAGTTCGGCGAGTCCAAATTGGAAGTCGATGAAGTCTCTGAACATGGATTCTTTGCCTAGAGTGAGTTGTATCGCTTGCTGATAGGCGCGCTCACACTCGGAGAAGTCTCGTGCCCTTTCACATTCTCTAATATACACTTTGAGTTGACCGAGCCCCATGGCTTCGGTGTTTTTTCTCTCAAAGGGCAACTCCATATCTTCTAATTCTGATTCTCTGACTTCGGTCTTGTCCGGGGGGCGGTTCGCGAATTTCATCCACAAGGCCAGAGCGACGATGCACGCCGCTGAGAGGCCCAATAGTACCCATTTTAGATTTCTGGATTTCTTCATCTGATGTCCAAAAGTAGATTCCCTTAACCTCAAGGTATATGGGCGTGAAGAATATGGCTTTTTGAATAATCTAGCAAATCTTCACGACTTTTCATAGATTTGTCTCTGGTATTGCCTTTCTTCTTCAAGGCGAAGACGCCAGGCCCTTTCGAAAGGTTCAGAGAAATGTTGAAGGACACCCCAACGTTTTCGCAGATGTCCTTCAGGGGCAAGAGACGCCCCAAAGGGTGGGAAGCTCTCCAGACAGCCTATCTTGACAACCTTCAATCCTTGTCTATAAGGTAATGATGCCTCAGAATACGGAGAAACCCAGCGAGCTTTGCTCCCTTCGAGAGGATTCTTACGGAAACGACCAACCATGGAGAGTATGACCGGGAAAAAGACTGCCAGGCAGCGTCATACATGTTTTGGTTGGGGTTCTGAATCCAGGAGAAGAAACCGATGGGTACAATTCCTTTGCAAGTGGTCGAAGTTTTTCGGAACGGTTCCGTCGAAAGCGTTCACAGGGGCTCTATCGCGGTGGTTGATAGGTCTGGAAAGTTTCTGTATTTCTGGGGAAATCCTGACTTTCCCACCGTCATGCGGTCCTGTGCCAAACCCTTTCAGGCCATGCCTCTCCTTGAGTCCGGCGCTGCGGATCACTTCAGACTCAGCCAGAAAGAGATCGCAATCACCACAGGCTCAATCAGCGGTCAGGAATTTCAGCAGGAGACTGTCAGCAGTATTCTAGAAAAAGTGGGCCTCGGCGAAGCGAGCCTTCGATGCGGCACCCACAGACCCTTCCACGTCCCAACAGCCGAGAGGCTCGATGTTGAGGGGAAGAAACCCAGTCTTCTCCACAACAACTGTGCCGGAAAGCACGCGGGGATGCTGGCAACATGCGTTTTCGAAAAATGGCCAGTCGAAACATACATGGAGCCGAACCATCCTCTTCAACAGAGAATTTCAGAAAAGGTTTCCGATTTCACTGGAGTTCCTCAATACCAGATCCCGATAAGCATTGATGGATGTGGTGTTCCAACCTACCAGGTACCCCTAAGAAACCTGGCACTCTCGTTTGCCAAGCTGACCGATGAGGGCTCTTCAAGCATCATGCGTCTCATGGAATGCGCCCGTAAGCATCCGGAGATGATCGCGGGGGAGGGCCGGATCTGTACAGATCTGATTAAGGTAACAAAGGGTCGCGTGTTCGGCAAGATCGGGGCCGAGGGCGTTTACGGTATCAGCCTTTTCGAGAAAGAATGGGGAATAGGGATCAAGATAGAGGATGGTAGTCTTCGGGGATTGACACCAACGGTTGTTGAGGTATTGAGGAAGCTTAACGCTATCACGGAAAGAGAGTTCGACCTGCTCAAAACATACCACCAACCCAAGGTTTTCAACTATCGCAGGGAGGTTGTGGGGAGGGTCAGGCCGACCTTCGATCTCGAAACGACCAACGGGTAGCCAGAGGGTGCATCTTCTCAAGGAAAATGATATCCCAACAACCTCCGGTGAAAAAAATCGACCTCTGATAGCAAATGGGAAAAGGGATGGGCATTTCCATTTGAGAGGCAGTGAGGCTGGCTGGGACCTCTTCAGCCGCCATTCAGAAGCAACTTACACCATTCTTAGCAAAGGAGGAGGCCGAATGAAAGAGCATGCACTTTTCAATATGTCCGCTGGACCGATTGAAGGCACACCGAGAACGTTGCGCGCCCTTTCCCGTCAAATAATGTATCACTATGACCCGGAGTTTGCAGATATCTTTGATGATACAACAGAGAAACTGAAGAAGCTTTTCAGGACCAAAAATGACGTGATCATCATGCAGGGAGAGGCTGTGCTTGGGCTTGAGGCTGCGGCCTTCTGCACAATCGACGAGGGAGATAAATGTCTCAATTTGGTTTCGGGTGTCTACGGGCATCTCTATGCGTGGTACATTAAGTCCTTTGGCGGAGAGCTTCTAGAGGTGCGAACTGATTACAACAGAGCCATCAACCCTGCAGATGTAGAGAAAGCCTTCAAAGACAATCCGGACATCAAAATCATGTCGGTGGTTCATTGCGAAACCCCCTCTGGGACTCTCAATCCAATCAAGGAGATTTGCCAGATTGCCGAGAGATATGGTGCGCTCACCATCGTGGATGCTGTTTCTTCTATGGGTGGCATCGAGGTCGAAACTGACCAATGGGGGCTTGACATCTGTGTGGTTGGACCACAGAAGTGTATTGCCTCGTCCCCTGGGCTGGCACTGGTGTCGATCAGCGAGGAGGCCTGGGAAAAGATGCGGAAAAAGAAAAACCCGGTCCGTTACTCTTATATGAGTATGCTTGACATGAAAGAACAGTGGCTGGTCGAAAAAGAGAAGCGGAAGTTCCCCTTCACTATTTTTACCTCCGAGGTCGTCGCACTCAACGAAGCATTGAACCAGTTATTCGAAGAGGGCCTAGACGCTGTAATTGAGAGACATCAATCGGTTGCAAGGATGTGCCGCGAGGGTGTGAAGGGAATGGGGTTGCAACTGTGGGCTGACTCAGAGGATATCTGTGCCGCGTGTGCAACGGCCATCAAAACGCCTGAGGGGATGGACGATGCCAAAATAAGGCGCCACATGTACGATAATTACAGGGTTCTAATCTCAGGAGGGTTCGGCGATCTGACCGGGAAGCTTTTCCGCATTGGTCACATGGGTAAAATGGCTCAGCCTGTCTACGTGGCGGCGGCTCTGGCAATGTTGGAGAAAACCCTGAAGGACATTGGATACCCCGTTAGATCGGGAAGCGGTGTGGGCGCGGCGCTTGAAGCGATCTGACTCCTCGCGAAGGAGGCGAACATGCTGAGTTTTGCGAGAGAAAAATGTGTTTGTTTTAGATGGAGAGCGTCGAAAAGCCAATGAATTCCGAATGTTCCGAATATGTAGTGGACATGAAAGGGATCACCAAAAGATTCCCCGGTATCCTGGCTAATGACCACATCGACTTTAACCTAAGAAAAGGGGAGATTCATACCCTTCTGGGAGAAAACGGCGCCGGGAAGACCACGCTGATGAATGTTCTTTCCGGAATGTATCAACCCGATGACGGGGAAATCTCAGTCAAAGGCAAACCTGCCGACATCCGTTCTCCCCATGATGCCCTTGCTTTGGGCATCGGGATGGTATATCAGCATTTCACGCTGGTTCCCACCCTATCGGTCGTCGAGAATATTGTCCTGGGCTATGAATCACATCTCTTTTTAGACCTTACCAAGGCCGAGAAGGGGCTAAAAGGAATTATGTCGGAAACTGGTCTGGGCGTTGATCCCCATGCCACCGTCTGGCATCTCTCTGTGGGTCAGCAACAGCGTGTGGAGATCATTAAGGTTCTCTATCGAGGTTCTGAGGTCCTGGTCCTGGATGAGCCTACGTCAGTTCTTACCCCCTTTGAGGCAGAAGAGCTTTTCAAGATCCTGAAAAAGCTGATCCTCGTGGAAAAGTCGGTGATCTTTATTACCCACAAATTGGAAGAGGCAGTCCGGATCAGTGATCGGATCACGGTGCTAAGACAGGGGAAAAAGGTGGAAGAGATCGAACTTCGAGGGCTGAAAGAAATCGATGCCCAGAGGCGTATGAATCAAATCATTCGGGCCATGTTCGGACGGATTCAGATCCCACATACCGTCAGGGAGTCCAGAGACATATCCGAAAAAACAGTTCTGATGGTAAGGGAACTTACTGCACGGAATGACATGGGATTTGAGGCTCTTCGCGGTCTGTCATTTACTCTGAGACGAGGAGAAATACTTGGCATCGCAGGTGTGGAAGGAAATGGGCAGAAGGAGCTTGCGGAAGCAATTACCGGCCGACGGAAAATCAAGAAAGGAGAGATCGAGTTGGACGGAACCTCCATCGCCAACAAGGGGATCGCGTGTGCTTCAAGAATGGGTGTCTCCTACGTAACTGATGATCGGATGGGGGAGGGCTGTGTGGGAAACCTTAGCTTGGCTGAAAACATGATTCTCAAGGGTTTCCAGCAGGAACCATTTTCAAAGTACCATTTCCTCAATCGCAGATCGATTGCCCAGCACTCCTCCAGGCTCATGGAGGAATTCAATATCAAGGCCTCTGATCCATGGACCCGTGTCAACGCTCTGTCAGGCGGTAACATACAGAAGCTTCTCCTGGCCAGAGAACTGTCGACTCATCCAAGGGTCTTGGTATGCTGCAATCCCACGCACGGACTGGACGCCATGACGACCCGGTTTATTAGAGATCGCATCAAAGCTGAAACGCGACAGGGAACAGCCGTGATTCTGATCTCATCGGACCTGGATGAGATACTCGAGTTGAGCGATCGGGTGGGAGTACTCTTCAGGGGAGAGATCCTTTCCGTCTCTCCGTCAGACGAAGTTAAGAGAGAAGAGATCGGAAAACTCATGTTGGGCATTAGGAACTGAGGTGATACAGATAAGTCGATATCTTTCAGCCATCAGTTCAGGGCTGGCCATTCTGGCTGCTCTCGCGACAGGAGCGGTCCTCTTACTGACCGTCGGCTTGAATCCGGCCAGAGTCTATTATGAGCTTTTCTCGAGGGGCATGGCTACGCACCTGGGTATCACTGAGACACTGATCAAGATGGCGCCGATCCTTATGGTGAGTAGTGGACTGATCCTGGCCTTCAGAGCCGGGTTGTGGAACATCGGAATTGAGGGACAGTTCCTGATTGGTGCTATTCTCGTAGGATGGGCCGCGCCTACCCTGATCAGGGTACTTCCCCATGGTGTTGCGCTACTGATCCTCGGCCTCGTGGGATTTCTGGGGGGACTCCTCTGGGCTGTGATACCTGCGGTTCTCAAGGCCAGGTGGGGTCTGAACGAAATCATAACTACCCTGATGATGAATTTTGTTGGGCTCAATCTAACCACATGGCTGGTCAAAGGGCCTCTGAGAGACCAAACTGTAGTTCCCCCCCAGACCCCCGTGATTCCTCTTCAGGGGAGGCTGCCTTTTGTTCCCTTTACCAGGATTCACATCGGTCTGGTTGCTGGAATCATTTGCATCCTTGCAATCTATATAATTATTAAGAAGACAACTTTTGGCTTCCAACTGAGGGTCCTGGGCGAGAATCGGAAGGCCGCCATCCACAGCAACATCAATGTGAGCCGTGTGACGATCCTTGTGCTTCTCATTAGCGGTGGATTCGCTGGTTTGGCTGGAGCGAACGACGTTCTGGGCGTGAAAGGGCTCTTTCAGGCAGAATGGAACCCGGGATACGGTTTTGCGTCGATTCCCCTGGTCTGCCTGGCCAATTTCAATGGTCTTGCCGTTATTCCCCTCTCCTATTTTTTCTCTTTTTTGATTGTCGGCGGGGAGTTGATGTCGCGGGCAGCCGGGGTGCCGATCTTTTTTGTTCAAGTTATCGAGGGATTGATGTTTTTGTATTTCGCAGGAGGGGAATATTTTCGGAAGAGAAAGGCTGGGATCCATGGGGCTTCTATCCTTCTTTGATGAAGCTTTTTTTGTCGTTCTGTTCGGAACGAGCCTGAGGGCCTCTACACCCTTACTTTTGGCAGCCCTGGGGGAGACCTACACTGAGAGGTCAGGTATTTTGAATCTGGGCATCGAAGGCATCATGCTGTCGGGAGCCTTCGGGGGATTCGTGGTCGCCCTGTTCACGGAGAGCATCCTGTGTGGATTTATTACGGGAGTTCTGATTGGCCTGGTTCTTGCCCTCATCACGGGTTTTCTCACCATCACGCTTCGGGTGAATCAGATCGTTGTGGGGTTGGGGATCACGATCTTCGGTTCAGGGATGACGAGCTTCCTTTTTCGGATTCTCTTTGGAACGCGATTTCCCACCCTCCCTGTCATGGCGACTAAAATGAGAATTCCTTTGGTTGCAGATATTCCATACTTTGGTGAAGCCATTTTTAACCAGCATCTTGTGGTTTATCTGGCGCTGGCTCTCATTCCGACTCTTCATATCCTTCTCTACTGGACCAATTTCGGCCTTAAGATCAGAGCGGTCGGTGAGAATCCAGTTTCCGCTGATGCGGCCGGTGTCAATGTTGCCCGGGTCCGACATATCTGTCTCCTGCTCGGAGGCATGCTCGCAGGTCTTGGTGGAGCATTCCTGGCCATTGGTGATCTCTCCTTCTTCGTGAGCAACATGACTCTGGGCAGGGGGTTCATCGCCATTGCCATCGTCATGCTTGGGAAATGGAACCCATACTGGGTTCTTCTTGGGGCCATACTGTTTGGTGTTACCCAGTCTCTCTCCTCAGGGCTCCAGGTTCTGGGGGTCGACGTTAGACCTGAGTTTATTCTCATGTTGCCCTATGTTGCTGTCATCATTGCTCTCGTCTTCATTGCCAGAAACACTTTCTTGCCTTCCGCCCTGGGAGTCCCCTATCGGAGGGGTGAAGGGTAGAGAGGAACCAAGGGAAATCACCGTATTCAATGTCAGGAGAAAGGGAGGGAAAAGGAGTGAGATGGACAATCTTTCGATTTCTTTTATCGGGAACATTACTTCTGGGACCGACTCTCGTAGGAAGGTCTGGAGCGCTTGAGACGCCATGTGGTGGCCCTCTGCGAGTGGCAATCATCTTACCTGCCAGCAGGGCAGATCAGGGATGGAACCAGCAGGGAGCAGATTCACTGGAATCCTTGAAGAAGAAGTGGTGCCTGACGATAGAAATTGCTGAAAACCAGGGCTATGGTGATATTAAGCCTGTCATCAGAGACCTCGCCGACAAGGGGTTCAATCTCATTATTGCCCATGCCAGCGGCTATCAGACGACGGCTCCAGAAGTTGCCGCCGAGAAGGGTGTCCGGGTTGTTACCATCGAAAATGCAAAAGCTGTGAAACCCGGCCTGGTCTCAGACATTGACACAGAAGCACAAGGGGCAGCATACTTGGCGGGAATCGCTGCGGGCAAGGTGACCCGCGCAGGAATTGTTGGAATTGTGGTCTCGGCAGAGCCTCCCACCTGGAACCGCATGAGTGCAGGTTTTATGGAGGGCCTTTACTCAGTTAGGCCCGATGCCAGATTGCTTTACAACGTCATCGGCGATGCGGCCTATGAAGATGCGGCAGGAGGCAAGCGGAACGTGGAAGCCCAGATCGCCGCTGGAGCCGATGTGATATTTGGACAGGGAGACGGTGCCTCCTTCGGCATGATGAGTGCCTGTTCCGAAAACAAGGCAAAGGATGGGGGCAAGGTCTGGTTTATTGATGTAATCGGTGACAAGAGGAACATCGACAAGAAAGGAATCCTTTTGACCTCAGTTCTCTTTGACTATGCTCCGATCTACGAGCAAATGTTTATTAACATATACATTGGGACCTTTGGGCAGGAACACGTTCTGAATGTGGCCAACAATGGTGTCCGACTCATGGATTTTCATCCCGACGTTCCCCAATATGTTAAAGATTCTGTGGAAAATGCCAGGCAGGGTATCGTTTCTGGAAAAATCAAGGTGTCCAACATTCCTGATTCGACGGGCCTGAAAACCTTCAGGGCGAGATTATTTCCAAGGTAATACTCCTAAGAAGTCGTGGTGAGTGGAGGGTTTTTCCGGGAGAGCAGAATCAAAACAAAGGCCAGCATACCCGAGACGACGAACAGGTAACCCATGGCGTAGAAAACCCACTCCAGGCCCAAGTGGTCGGCCAGATATCCAGATACACTTGATGCAAAGGAACCGACGCCAAAGCCTAGAAAGAAATGGATTCCATATGCCGTTCCCCGGAATCGAACGCTCGTGTAGCGGGCGAGCAGATGACTCCCGGTCGGCTGCGTTGAGAAGTAAAAGAAAGCATAGGCTAGGGCCGAGAGAACCACAGGAAGATTGGTGGAAAGGCCAACAAGAAAGAGCGATGGAGCCCCCAGCAGCAGGGCGCCAAAGTACACCTTTTCCGGGAGATACCGATCGGAAAGATTTCCTCCCAGATATTGACCGATTGTCCCAAAGAGCAGGGCAACTGTGGACATCATGCCTCCGAGAGCCACGTTCTCGATAGGAAGGAAACCGATTTGCACTTTCTGCGCCATGTAGGTGGGCAGAAAGGTCATAACCCCCCTGTAACATAACCCGATCAATGTGGAGGTGGCAAAAAACACAATGAGAGGGAGAACGGAAAAGCCCGAACCCTCCCGGGCAGCATCCCCCTGTATTTTGTCCTTTCCATTTTTGTGGGCAACTTCCTGTAACGTGAGGGAAACAAATCCCAGAGCCATTCCGGCAACTCCGAACATGGCATAGGCTGTCTTCCAGCCTAGAATCGAAGCAAGAAAACCCGCCACAAGAGGTGTCAGTGCGACACCGAAACTCCCCGCCACTCCGTGAATTCCAAAACCCTTGCCCGGTTTTTTGATTCCCCTGGATATGAGTGCGTTACTGGAAGGGTGATAGGTACTGCAGAACATGCCCACTAGGCCGATGGAAATGGCGAGGGCCGTGAGCGAATTGGAGAAAGCGACGAAGAAAGAGGATAAGCCGGCGCCAAAAAGATAGAGGCTGATCAGTGTTCTTGAGCCGATGCGATCGGCAATGACTCCGGCGGGGAGTGAGCCGAGCCCATAGGCGAAAAAGCATATGTTGCCAATCAATCCGAGATGAAAGTAATCTGTTTGAAAGTCCTTCTGGAGCATGGGAAGGACAGCGGCGAAAATCAGAATAAACCCGTGGTTCAGACCGTGAGCGGCTGTCGTAACGCCAATGATTTTTCTCTCTTCCCTTGTCATTCTTCAATGCCTCGTAAACTCTATACAAAACATGGATGCAACGCCGAGGTCAAGATGGGAGTTAGAGTAGGAGTCAGGAGGCAGAAGCCAAAATGGGTTTGTGGAGTTTTCTGAGTTGTCAAAGCAAGAAGTTTGTAACCTTAAGATGTTTCACGACGATTTTGAATGTTTTGATTGGACACTCATATCCCTTCGCTTCCTTGCTCTCGCGTTGACCCTCGCGGGGCTCGCCGATTTTGCTTCCCCAGGACGAAGGAAAAAGGAAAAAGGTTCAAGGAGAACGACTCCGACCAAACCTTTGGCCTTTAGCCTTTAACCTATCTGGGTGTCCCAACGCTTCCGCAAACGTCCCTCTCAGGGACATGAGCGTCCACAAAACTGAGGAAACTCCAGAGTGGGTTTCCCTTGACAAAACTTGTTCCTTTGTCATTCACTAAACAGTGCATAGGCTAATGCCGATTCGATAGAGAGGGGATAGGATATCATATGACCGTCCAAATAGGACGAAAAGGGAGAGTGTGAAGATGATCGACGGCGGGCTCAGGGGGTCGGAAAAGATCTTGGTGATTAGCCCCCATCCTGATGATGTGGACTTTGGATGCAGTGGAACGATAGCCAAATGGAGCCACCAGGGCATGGATATCGCCTACATTATATGTACGAGTGGCGATAAGGGAACGGATGATCCTGATATGAAGGCTGAGGTTCTGGCCAATATCCGGGAGGAGGAACAGCGTCGGGCGGCGGCAATTGTGGGTGTCAGTAAGGTGACGTTTTTGCGTTTCAAGGACGGGGAACTGAGGAACGACGAGGCGTTCAGGGAGATTCTTGTGCGGATGATCCGAACGTACAAGCCCGATGTGGTTCTGAGCATGGATCCAGCCAACACCCGGTTTGAGAATCCCTACGTGAGCCATTCCGACCACAGGGAAACAGCTCTGGCCGTCTTTGACGCGATTTATCCCGCCTCGGGGAATCGAAACTTCTTCCCAAAGCTACTCGATGAGGGGTTCATGCCCCATGCGGTTGGCAGGATCTTTTTCTTTGCGACTCCCACCCCCAACACGTGGATTGATATCACGGACGCGATAGAGGCAAAGATAGAAGCGCTCCGGTGTCACAGGAGCCAGATGGCGGATTTCGACAACTTGGAGACGTGGGTGAGAGAGCGATTTGGTGAAGTAGGCAGAGAGAAAGAAATGGCCTTCGCCGAGTCCTTTCGCCAACTTGAAATTCCCCATTAGGACGTTTCATTCTCCATGAATGTCACTCAACACCGACGGCGTGAAATGGGTGATCCCAGAATCGAGCTTGTCCATCGGTTCTTTTCGGGCACAGGCCCGACTTATGACTCTATCGTCAACCTCTGTACCTTTGGGTTTGACCGACTCTGGAAAAAAGGGATTCTAGATCGAATCCCAGAGCGCCCCACGCGCCTTATTGACCACGCCTGTGGCACGGGGATCCTCACGTTCAAGATCGCCCGACAATTTCCAGATTGCCACGTCATCGGGGTGGAACTTCGCGATGAGTACCTCGACATCGCCAAACAAAAGGCGAAGTCCATGGGCATAACCAATGTCGAGTTTATATTGAGCCGAGCAGAGGATGTCCTTCTGGAGGGGCCTTTCGATTGTATTACGGCGTCCTATCTCGCAAAATACGCCGATCTCATTACCCTGACTCGGAGGACGAAAAAGATGCTGAGAAAAGGAGGAGTATTCTTGATGCATGACTTTACTTACCCCCCTAATCGCGCCTTTGTATGGATATGGGGGTTATATTTTAGCCTTCTTCAGAAAGTTGGAATTCTCTGGTATCCCCAATGGAGAACAATCTACTACGAACTGCCCGAATTGATTCGGAAAACAAATTGGGTCACAGAGCTTGTTGACCAGTTGGAGCGGAATGGTTTCTCGGATATTAGGATTGACTATCTGACAGTGGGGACTTCAGCGATCGTTATGGGCAGGAATTAGTTAGTCCGTGCTGAAAAATGCCCATTTTGCTCTCTGGACGGAGTTTTTGACCCGTTCTAGAAGCTCAGTCGTTCGACCTACTAAACTCTCCGCCTTCGGCGGATCAGACAGTTGAAGTTCGCTCCTTCGGGGACACTCCCTTGGCCAAGACGGCTACCCCAAAACTCCGTAATGTTCGCTCAAGGGCATTTTCCGCTCCGGACGAGTTATCTTTCCTCGCGCTCTCCCGCCTAATCAAGGGGATACGGTTTATCTCATTAACCGCCAGAGAAGCATACCCACCCCGAGGAGGATCACTCCTAAGCTGACGGTCTTGAGAATCGTTTCGTATGTTTTGATCTCCTTTTCTCTTGCCGCGTCACGGCGTGTCCCCTGGCTTCGTTTGAGTTCCTTGTAAGGCCGCGAGGCCTTAATTTCGATGGTGCTGAACAAAGCCATGGAACCCGCGAGAATCAGCGCAGCCAGGGAGATGCTATTGGTTTGGATAATATAACCTGTAAGGACGGGGAGAAACCCCCAAGAGAAGGCAAACCACCCATCCGAGTGAAATCTCCCCCCAAACCACTCGAGGTTGTAAGCAAACACGAAAAAACCCTCAAGAACCGCCACGACCCCGAGCAGGGGGACATAGAGGACCATGTAGTAGATCGCAATCAGATAGGCAATCACCAGGGAGAGGATTGCCATGAACCACAGTTGGTTCCTCGAGAAGACCTCGCCCCATGGTTTCGCCTGCCTGCTTCCGAGGGCATCGAGGGCGTGTGCTGCAATGCCCAACCCAAGGAAGTAGATCATAACAACCGCACCAACCCTGTCCCAGTAGATTCTATCGGCGACCATTGAGCCGATGACGCTGAAAGCGACGACCATCCCCGTGTAGGGCAGAAAAAGGAGGCCCACGAGGAATCGAAATCTCATGGGACCAAACTTGGGCACAAACCACTCGGACCCTCTGTCGGTAGCCTGGCTACCCATGGGTTCCCTCATGCCAACAGGTTAATCTCCCTCAGTTCCGAATAAACCATCTGGAACACTGACATTCACCCTGAGACCGCGAAAGAATATCTCTCGCTCGAGCCTTCCGTCTTGAGTTGATTCGATGACCGCCACGGGAAGCCAAAGCCTCTTATCGATGAGAAATTGATACCGTGTCACAACCCCATCGCGGAAATGGTCATCAGCCAAAACACCGATCCGAATGTGTCCCTCGCCCTGTGTAACCTCCAAATCTCCACGACGTCGGTCCGTGACGCTATGGGAGATGTTTTTGATCAGGAGCCCGAGGTCGGTCTGATCGATTCGCTGACCCGGGGAGACCTCCAGGAGAAAGGTCTCCGGGGTCAACCGAAATCTGAAAAAGCGAGCCCATCCGGAAGGACGTATCACGACCTTTCCGTTCTTGTCAGGATAAATCAGGACTGCTCCCGGATAGGGCGACTCGAAATCGAT
>WVXP01000023.1:30631-35930 GCA_011773445.1 Pseudomonadota bacterium
TCTGCCACCTCGTCACTTTTGCTCCTACAAGTATATCTTAGATCTCCAAAAAACATGAAGTCAGGCGGACTTTGGTCGAAGGAATCTGGGCACTGTCTGTGCTGAAATTCTCAGCTATCCTTGAGATTTCTTCTTTCACTAATTCCCAGAGGGACATGTTTCACAAGATTCAGACTTCTTTGGTGATTTCCAATTTCTCATATCGGAGCTTCCTGTCCCTTCGCGCCCGGGCTCACGCCGTGACCCTATTGGGATTCGCTGGCGGGGAATCCCTGCCCCTTCCGTGCTCTAAAGGCGCGGTTTTCCCCTTCCTGCTCATCGTCGAGGGGGTCCCCACCGCTTCCGCAACGTCGCTCAGAGACAGCAGGCCTCCTCTAAAATGGGGAAACTCCTCTTGTTCCAACTGTTGACTCCTGCTCTTATTGACACTTTTTCGAACCGCATGCTAGTAATAGGCAGCCTTTTCTTGCATCCTGTTTGTGTGAACAAAACCAAGATTGGCGAGAGATCGATGGAAGTGATCGGCATTGCCGGGGCGGGAATATCGGGGCTTACAGCAGCCATTCATTTGGCCAAAAACGGCTTTCCAGTCCGAGTTTACGAAAAGGGCGAGGATGTTGCCAGCCGTTTCAGATCGGAGTTTCAAGGTCTCGAGAACTGGAGCCGTGATGAAGATGTGCTGGCATTTCTTGAAAGGATTGGCATCGCTCCTCGGTTTTATCACAAGCCTTTCAACGAGGTGGACGCTGTCAATGATTTGGGGCGAAAGTGTACCATTCGATCTCTTTCCAGACCGGGTCTTTACATTGTCAAGCGGGGGCGGGAATCGGATTCGCTGGATCAGTACCTTAAAAGCAGGGCTTTAGAGCTCGGCGTTGAGATCGAATTTGGCCAACCCACGATGAGTCAAGACATCCGTATCATTGCCAGGGGGCCCCAGGCTGCTCGATCGGTCGCCTATGGAATGGAAGCAGAGGTCGATCACCCGGACCGAATCGCTGTTCTATTGGACGACCGGATTGCACCCAAGGCTTACGCTTACCTCATCATCGTTGATGGGAAGATGACCCTCGCATCAGCCCTCATGGAGGAGTTCCACAGAGCCAAGGAGTGTTTTGCGAGCACCGTGAAGCGGACTCAAGCCATGTATGGGGTCAGCCCGAGAAATGCCCACCCAGTGGCAGGATACATGGACTTTGCCTTAAGGAATTCCTATATGGATGGCGGGAGGATGCTCGTTGGCGAATCCGCCGGACTGCAGGATTTTTTTCTCGGGTTTGGAATGCGATATGCGATTGTCTCTGGTTATTTGGCTGCCGAGAGTATTGTCCAGGGACTGGACTATGATCAATTGATCAAAGGTGAAATGGAGAAACAACTGAAATCATCACTGGTTAACCGGTACATCTTTGAAAAACTGGGTAATCGGGGCTATCGGAGGTTGATCCGGGCATGGGAAAGGAGCGATGATGTCGTGCTCCTGATGAGAAGGTGGTACGGGTGGAGATTGTATAAGGGGTTACTCTTTCCGCTGGCGGGGAGATGGCTGAGACGGAAGCGGAGAGTTGGATGGCAGCGACAGCGGGAGCGGGTGACGGCTGCCTGATGTCGTCTTCATCCAATCATTTTCCATGGGCGATGAGGGGAAAAGGCCAATTGGATGGAACTTGGCCCTCGACCTGAACGGGGCAGGCGTGGTTTACAGGATCGATTGCGACACCTATCAGGATCGTGCAGGCTTTCAAGCCGTTAGCCGTCTTTAGCATGTGATCCTCGCGCAGAAATGCCTGAGGTGGTAATGGGTATGAAAAAGGTCGATCTCAAAAAAGAGCTGAAACACCTTTACAATCCATCCACAAAGGAACCTGCGATTGTCGATGTTCCGGATATGAATTTCGTCATGATCGACGGCGCCGGAGATCCGAACACGGCCCAGGAATTCCAAGACGCGGTCGAGACATTGTACGCTCTGTCTTACGCGTTTAAGTTCATGATCAAAAGAGGCAAAACGGCAGTCGACTACACCGTCATGCCCCTTGAAGGTCTCTGGTGGACCGATAATATGAGGCAGTTCAGCATGGAAAATAAGGACCGATGGAAATGGACGGTGATGATCATGCAACCAGATTATGTGACAAGAGACCTCTATGGTGAAGCATTCAAACAAGTTCAAAAGAAGAAGAATCCACCGGCCCTCTCCAAAACCAGATTTGAGAGTTGGCGCGAGGGCCTGTCAGCTCAGATCATGCATATCGGTCCCTATTCTGCCGAGGGGCCAACGATTGAGAAGCTCCATCGTTTTATCAGGGAGGGGGGATACAAACTCACAGGGAAACACCATGAAATATATCTGAGTGATCCCCGGAAATCTTCACCGGAGAAAATGAAAACCGTAATCCGGCAGCCGTTACAACGAGGGGGCAATTGAAGCTACATAACAGGAGAGGTTTAATCGGGGAGGTTAGGGATCATGGAGAAATATGTTCAGCTGGCAGGGAATCTTAATATGATTGACGCAATGATCATCTCACCGAAACAGATCTTCTTCGACATTCGAGCGATTTTGAAATGTCGATGGGGCTGTGAGGACTATTCTGATCAAAATATCCGATGCAGTACGCGGGGTACGACGTTCCAGGAGAGGGTTGAGATGATCAAGAGATACAACCACATTCTTGTGGTTCACTCACATGACCCGAGGGCGTTGAGCGCAGGGCTTCTTGAGATTGAGAAGACGGCATTTCTCGACGGATACTACTATGCTTTTGCCATCCGCACGTGTAATTTGTGCAAGGTTTGTAGTGTCCAAAAGGGGAATCGCTGTCCCCATCCGGAAAAGGTAAGACCTTGTGATCAAAGCTTCGGAATTGACGTATATAAGACAACGCGGAATCTGGGCTTGCCATGTGAGGTGCTCCAAAAAAAAGATGATATCCAGAATCGGTATGGTTTTGTGCTGCTCAGTTGAGTGCTGTCATCGCAACCGAGGCCTTCGTCCTCTGGGTTGAATCCTGCCCTCCACCTTCCCGTGTCTACTTTCGGTCGCAAATCAACGCCAAACCCATTCTGTCCATGCCCAATCGAGAAATCAACCAGATTTTGGAAACCCCACAAATGTGTAGTTTCCTGAGTTTTCAAAGCAGAAAGTTTGTAACCTATTGATGTTTCATGACCATTTTGAATCTTTTGATTGGACCCTCATATCCCTTCGCTCCCTTGCTCTCGCGTTGACCCTCTGCCCGCCGGAGGCGGCTTAGCTGGGGACGGGCTGGTGCCCAAATTCCTTTAGACCACTTGTGTCGAAATCCTTTCCAAAGTGGGAAAGGAAGCGCTGAGCGCGAGTCAAGATTTTTTCGCTTACAATTCTTAGTGAGGCGGAACCGCCGCAAATCCAACTGTTTGATCCGCCGGAGGCGGAGAGTTTTGGATTTGCAGTGGAGCCGAGCTCTAGAATTGTCGAAAAATGCTTTTGAGCAGCGAAGAGCGCTCTTTTTCCACTTTCATCAGACAAAAGCCGAGAAAAGGGATTTGGGAACCGCGCGAGGGATACTGACACCCTTCCAACGGAAACGTCCCTCACAGGGACACGAGCGTCCAGAAAACTGAGGAAACTCCAAGCCCTACAAATTCCTTGACATTCTCAAGGCATGTGCTTTAATCGGGAGAATAACTTTTCTTTGAGGCACACGAGATCCTAGGTTCTCCTACAGGGTTCCAATTGATATGAGGATAAGTGTCATAGTTCCGGGTCGCAATTGTCGACACTCCCTACACAAATTAGTGGAGGCGCTTGAGGCACAGGGTCGTTCTGCGGATGAGATGCTTTTCGTTGATGATGCAAGCTCCGACGAAACACCCGCTCTGGCCAAAAGCTGGGGATTTCATGTGCTCAAGCAGTCGGTCCGAAAAGGGCCAGGAGCCTCCCGAAATCTTGGTATAAGGGTTGCTTCAGGAGATGCCGTAGCCTTTATCGACAGCGATTGTTGGCCCGCACAAGATTGGTTGGAAAAAATAGAGGCGATTCTTAAAACAAACCCCGATGAGGTGATTATGGGGAAAACAGAAATTCCTACGGCCGGATTCTGGGCAAACGCAATTAGCGACCTAGGTTTTCCTGGGGGCGCTAATCTCGGATTCGAGAAGGTTTGGAAGGTGGACAAATCTGGTTACACCGACCATATTTCCGCGTGCAATTTCGCAGCCACGAAAGCCATCTTCGAAAGAGCTGGATGTTTCAACGAGAGAATCCGTATTAGCGCATGTGAGGACGTGGAAATGAGTTCGAGGTGGAACCGTAAAGGGGTAAGAATTCGTTATTGTCCAGAAGTGAGGGCCTGGCATTCACCGCGAAAAGGGTTGTACGACTTTGCAGGTTGGCATTTTTCAAGAGGACGCGGCATCTATCAGTTTAGGAGAGTTTCTGGTTCGGTGCGATATCTTGCGCGTTTACGCCTCTGGTATTTAGGTAACTTGATTCGCACGTTCAAGACCGATCTGCGACTACCTGTTTTACTATTCTTGTCGGGCATGGCATTCTTTGCTCAAATATGTGGTTACCTGGCAGAAGGCGTCATGGTTGGGCAGCCCGAACCTTTCTAGCCCAGTCCTGCCAGGTAATACCTCTATGATTTAGCGAGCAAAAAATACCGCTGCGAACATTGCTGCTGGGCAAACTAGATGAACAGTAACCTTCGCAAAACGTGGGTCCTTCTGAATGCTGCCAATGCATTTTTCCGCCACCGAGTGCGCTATCGGTTCGAGATGATCGAATATGATATCAAGTTGCTGCCCAGACAGCTGATGAACTTAACATTCAATGCGGTTCACGCGGCCATGCCCAAGGCTCCTATGTTGAGCTTCCCACCCGTACTCCAAATTGAACCAACCAACGCATGCAACCTGAATTGCACGCTCTGTCCCAGTGGGATGGGAAGATTAGGGCGGGCCAAACACTTCCTCGACTTCAATGTCTACAAACGCCTGCTTGACGAGATAGGACAGTATACACTGCTGATGCAACTCTGGGGTTGGGGGGAACCATTCTTACACCCACGTGCGTACGAGATGATCCGCTATGCAAAGATGCACAACATCACAGTTGTTACCAGTACCAATATGCAAGTCTTCAGCGGGAAATGTGCTGTGGATGAACTCGTGGAGTGTGGTCTTGATACACTGATCGTTGCAATCGACGGCACCACACAAGAGGCTTATGAGAAATACCGAGTGAAGGGAAACTTGGGCCGTATCCTCAAAACAACAGAGCAAATCCTCGAGGCGAGAGAGCGTCATGGTGTCA
>WVXP01000075.1:0-227 GCA_011773445.1 Pseudomonadota bacterium
GTGGCTTTCATCCTCATGATCTTCTCCGCCATTTTCAAAGAATGGATGGCCCGATTCGCCCTGGCCGTCAGCAAAATGATCCGGTCCGATATGCTGAAAGCTGACGCCTGGCATCACAGAAGCGATGCTGCTGCATCGGCCTTTGTGGCAATATCCCTGGCAGCGGCGGCTTTCGGCTACAGCAGAGTGGATTCGGTTTTTGGATTCTGTGTGGCTGGTCTGATTAT
>WVXP01000075.1:289-2420 GCA_011773445.1 Pseudomonadota bacterium
AAGGCGAGCCTTTCGATAAAGGGGGTAGAGCAAGTCCACCGCATCAATGTTCATGATTACGGATACCGAAAGATCGTTTCTCTTCATATCGTGATCCCCGGCGAAATCGAGACAGCCCGTTCCCACGAACTGGCGAGGCTCGTCGAGAAGGCCGTTAGTGATTCCGCCGATGCTGCTGCTGCTGTGGTTCACGTCGATCCTTCGGGTCGTTCCGGGTTGCAACCGATTCACGAAACTGCGGAGAGAACTTTGAGAGAAATTATCCGAGCCTATTCGGAGATTAAGCGTTTCGACGGGCTGCGGGTTTCCCCATCCCAGGAAGGTCCCATGATTGAGTTCCGGATCGTCGTGGATGGAAAGCTCAGCCTAGAGCATGCTCACACAATCGGAGACCATGTTGTCCGTGATTTGAGAAAAACGGTTGGGGATTGTAAGGTCGATTTTCGTATCGAGCCGGGAAAGAATGGAGGTTGAGGGCGAGGGGTGTTCACGACCGGAGTGCCTTTAAGGGAGAGGATGTGAATACGGCCTCTCCCATCACCCGAAACCAACCCATTCGGTCTTGAGAGAGGCCTGATATCTCGAGACGTTGACGATTTCTTTGTTCGCTTCATGGCAACGAGGACAGATTCTATTAAATCTTCCTGTCGCCAAAAAGCCTCGGTCACATTTCAGACACTGCTTCCGGGTTATGTGGGGGAAGTGCCGATTCTTTGCTCTCCGATGGGCTAAACAATAACCCGTTTTGTTGTTCCTTCGTAAATTTACTCCGCAGGCTGCACATTCCATTTTCGTCTCCTCAAATCCTGTTATCTTGTAACAGCGCCGAAGCTCGGTGTTCTCTGACAGATAAGATGTATTCAGACAAGTACTGTTCATCCCGTTTTGACATCTCTTGAAAACGGACGCCAGCCCTTGTTCTCTCCCCCGGCGGCTGCGAGACGTACACGACCTCTGCTCTGCACTTGATCACCTGAGGGTAGATAGCGATCGAGAGCCCAAGATCCTCACCGGAGATCAGGGTGTAGAGCGTTTCGATTCTGGTTCCGCCCATGCTGAGGTCAATTGTCGAGGCAACCCTGGGTCTCGGGGAAATATCAGGGAAATACAGGACTGGGTGAGAAACCTCTACCCTTGGGTGCCTCCTTTTCTCAGTGACGGTGTCGACGTGAGTTCCCCTCTCATTAGATTATGGATCGCAGATTAGGCGCGCTCATCGGAATTTCCTGCCTTTGGTCTGACAGGAAGAATCAATGGTTCTAAAGATGTGTTCAAAGCGCCTAGATAGTCGTTCAATAAGGCCCGATCTGGCTGTGAGACCTCGACGAACTGGATGCCTGAAATACTCCCCGTATCGGGAAGGAAACGACTGTAGACGACCCTCCCCTTTGGGAAAATAGGACGCTCGCCAAGCACAAGCTTGAAGGCCAGGCACTCATCCTCGGGAATGTCGTTGCGGGTTTTGATTCTCATACCTCCCATTCCAAGGTCGAGGGTGAGAGTCAAGAAACTCCTGCCCTCATAATTGTAGGAGGCGATCCTTTGGACAGCGTATCTCGGATGATTCCTTCTCAGCGGCAAAGAGAGAATTGTATCAGAAACATCCGAAGGCACCTGTGTGTTAGCGCGGGTGGAAAGGTTCATTCTCTATCCTGGTCACCGGGATCGTACCGATATGTTCAACTCAATGTCCTCAGCAATATGAGTGCCAAGACGCTTTCAGAGAGCGGTTATTAAATAAATGTTGGATTATCAACAGGTTCGGTGTCCAAACCGGGTCTCACCAAAGATGACCATGGATCGCCCGGTTGCGAACTCTTTCAATAAGGAAATCGAAATTACAAAGATGTGATTCTTTATGAACTCACGGGGGCCAGATGGGTCAGCAGAATGGCCACTGAATGGCAGATTGCTTCTGACCGTTTGAGGTGCTCTGCGATGGAAGGAGAGTGATGGCTCGAAATCCTGCTAAGGGGAGGGGAAATTTTTCTCCAAGGGTTTCCCCATTTTAGAGGAGGCCTGCTGTCTCAGAGCGACGTTGCGGAAGCGGTTATGCAAACAAGCTCTGGCGTTCTCAGGCTGTCTTTGTAGCTCAAGAGTGCACCGACGTTACAAACACCAGGTTAAAGGC
>WVXP01000075.1:2554-4480 GCA_011773445.1 Pseudomonadota bacterium
CTCTGGAAATGGGGAACTCCTCCAAGTTCTTTCCCCATTGGAATTTGAGAGATGATATTAGGATTTCTCTGCGGGTGCCTCAGGCTTGTCCACCTTAGGGGTAGGCGATTCTTTAGGCTGCTTTTCCTTGGCTTCAGACTTTTTTCTGCTTTCAGATGGGTAGTCGTTGACGTAAAACCCGGATCCTTTGAGGATGAAATTGGATGGTGATAGGATTTTTTTGGCCTGGCCCATACATTTTGGGCAGCCATCCCGATATTCCTCGTTGATTTTATGGAAGACCTCAAATACTTCACGGCACTCCGTGCACTGATACTCGTAAACTGGCATCTTGTTTCTCCGCAACCGGTGTCTGGCTAATTCATCTCCCCTCGAATAGCCTGACCTAACTCAGTTCTCAGCTTCTTAAGAGCGTCGACCTCGATCTGTCGGATCCTCTCCCGTGAAAGGCTGAGAGAATCTCCGATCTCCTGCAGAGTCGCTGGCTCATGGGTCATGATCCGCTTCTCGATCACATACTTTTCTTTCGGACTCAGACACGCGAGAGCACGGCATATTTCTCGCTTCCTGTGCTGCTCTTCCTCCATCTGGCCGACCAACTCCTCTTGATTGGGTTTTTCGTCAGCCAAGAGATCGAGGTGAGTCATGTACCGATCTTCAGCCAGGGTACAATCCAACGAGAAGTCTCTTAGACTCATTCGCTGCTGCATCTCAACGATCTCATGGTCCTTTACGTTCAAAGCCTTCGCAAGAGCGGAAATCTCGTCCTCTCCAAATTTGTTGGACCTCATGATTCTCTTAGTTTTTCCGAGACTGTAGAAGAGTTTTTTCTGGGTCTGCGTGGTGCCAATCTTAACGAGACTCCATGTTTTGATGATGAAGTTTTTCATATAGGCCCGAATCCACCATATGGCATATGAAATGAGTCTATACCCTCGATGAGGGTTAAACTTCTTGACCGCCATCATGAGACCGATATTCCCCTCCTGAATGAGATCCAGGAGTTTCACCCCATAAGACCTGTGCTCAAGGGCGACCTTGACCACGAAGCGAAGGTTAGACGTAATGAGTTGATGTGCAGCCTCAATATCGTTTTCTTCCCGGTACCTGACAGCCAGCTCAAATTCTTCTGTGGGGTTTAAAAGGGGAAACTTGTTAATTTGGTTCAGGTAAAGCTCTAGCGAGTTCGTAATGACTGGTAAGTTCTGCATAACCCTTTGATCTCCTACCCGATATGTCTGATTCGACGAATAAAATTTAGCACTCAGCTAAACTGAGCGCTAATAAATTTATAACAACGTAATTGGTTATTTTCAACCCCAATTTTTCACTTGGAGTTCCCACGAAAATTCAGAGGTCGACCAGTATATATGGTGGAGTTTCCTCGGTTTTGTGGATACTCATGTCCTTGAGGGACGTTTGCGGAAGCGTTGGGCCATCCGGATAGGTTAAAGGATAAAGGCTAAAGGCCAAAGGTTTGTTGGGAATGCGTCTCCTTCCACCTTTTGCCTTTTTCCTTTGTCCTGCAACAGCGAGATCTGCGAGCCCCGCGAGGGTTACCGCTTTTCTCGCAAGAAAGGTCTAAGCTCAGGTTCCCTAGATGACCCGCCTTCCCTCGCATCGCCTCGATCCCCTCTGGGTGATGGCCGAATTCTCTGAGCCCTCATGTTTCACGTGCCGGTTCGTGTCAAAACCGTTCTTGAGCTTGGATCGGACCCTAGATTCTTGAGATAGACCGGCGGCTTGTCAAAAGGCTTTTGGACCCTGTGGATAAAAAAATCCAGGATTTCCTTTGCTTGTCCAATAACCTTTCCTTGCCTGACGATAGGCTGAAAAGCGCTTGACATCAAAAAAGAAAAGTGTTATTGCTGGGTCAAACCATCAGACCACCCGCCCACCCACCTGTTGCAGGAAGTCGAGAATGAT
>WVXP01000075.1:4500-4820 GCA_011773445.1 Pseudomonadota bacterium
CCTTTTTCCATTGGACCCTTGAGGGTGCAAAATCGTCTTGTAATGCCGCCTATGGCAACGAATTACGCCACGCCAGAGGGTTTTGTCACAGAACGACAGATCGCCTACTATGGTGAGCGCGCTAAGGGAGGGACGGGATATATCACTGTCGAGCACACAGGCGTTCTTCAGCAAGGTAAAGCAAGTGTGAACATGCTATTGATCAGCACTGATGAACATGCTTCGAAAATCGCAACACTGATTCAGTCGGTCCACTCGCTCGAGGGGAAGATCATCGTCCAGATTAATCATGCAGGAAGAAATACCTCGTCTGCGGTAAC
>WVXP01000075.1:4869-7385 GCA_011773445.1 Pseudomonadota bacterium
GCCGCTCAACGGGTTAGAGATGCCGGGGCCGATGGAGTAGAACTCCATATGGCTCATGGGTACCTTTTATCATCTTTCCTATCCCCTTTTTCCAACAAGAGACGAGACCAGTATGGAAACGACATCGAGGGGCGGGCCCGGCTTGCTTTGGAGGTTCTGAAGTCGGTGCGCAATAGGGTGGGTCAGGATTTCCCCATCATCTGTAGATTGAGTGGGGACGAATATGTGGATGGCGGCCTCACGATAGAGGACACCAAAGAGCTCGCGAAAATCCTTCAACGAGGTGGAGCCAATGCCCTCCACATATCTGCTTGTATCGGGGTCTCGGGATACTTGAATCACCCACCCTACTATGTGGAAGAGGGCATCTTCGTTCACCTCGCGCATGCGATCAAATCGGAGGTGAATATCCCTGTTATTGCGGTTGGGAGAATCAGGGATCCTCACATGGCTGACCAGATTCTTCGGGAAGGGAAGGCTGATCTCGTCTCCATGGGCCGAGCCCTGATCTCAGATCCCCACATGCCGGAAAAAGCAAGGGAGGGACGTTTTGAGGAAATTATTCCCTGCATCTCCTGTAATCGTTGCGTCCATACCATGAGAAAAGGCGAACTTCGATGCGCTGTAAATCCAGAGACGGGTAATGAAGAACAGTTTAGGTTCTCAAAAGCGAGTCGACCCAAGAAGGTCTGGATCGTAGGAGGAGGGCCCGGGGGTCTCAAGGCGGCCGAAATTGCGGCCCTGAGAGGCCATGAGGTCACTCTCTTTGAAAGNNCTCTTTGAAAGGGGTCATAGATTGGGTGGAAGGATGAGACTCGCCGCCATACCTCCAAAGAAAGCCGTTTTGAATGATTTTCTCGACTATCTGGAAAGACGGGTTAAAGAATTAGGAGTTAGGATCGAGTTGGGCCGAGAATTCACCCCTGACAGTCTGAGCCCTGTCAGGCCCGATGTACTGATTGTTGCTACAGGGTCGCTGGCGCGTTTTCCTGATTGGCACGGAGTGGAGGAGAGCGGTGCCCTTTCAATCGATGATGTTCTGTCCAAAAGAGTGAACACGGGAAAGCGGGTTTTGGTCGTGGGCGGTGGCGGCGTTGGAGCTGAGACGGCTGATTTCCTCTCAGAGATGGGTAAGGAGGTCACCCTGGTCGAGATGTTGGAAGATATCGCTTCAGATCTGGTGAACCACCTGCAACACTATCTTTCGCAAAGGCTTATGAAAAAGGGGGTCTCCATCCTTACGGGTACTAAGGTGAAAGAGCTGGGAAAGGGTTATGCTTTGGTGGAAGACGCTTCTGGAGTCAGAAAGATCGACGGATTTGATGCGATTGTCCTGGCTGTGGGCTCGACACCAGATAATGGTATTGCTAAGAGCCTTGAAGAGACAGTAGCGGAACTCTACGTGATTGGCGATGCCGTCCAGCCGAGAGAAGCTCTGGAAGCGGTGTATGAAGGAGAAGAAATCGCAACGAAAATTTAGGCTGCTAATCAGTCGTGACTGGAAAATGGCCGTGGAGAGAGCATTACGAAGTTTCCAGGGCGACCCGTCTTGACGACCGGCGTGTCCCCGAAGGGGCGAGCTCCCACTGTCTGAGAGCTTTAGGCCGAGTTTAGGAGGTCGAACGCAAGGAGCCTTAGAGCAGGTCACAAACTTCGTTCAAGGAGCGGAATGGGCATTTTTCAGTGGCAACGAATTAATCTCCATCTGGGAGGAGGTGAAAAGGGAAAGAAATAACAGGTAAAGGAGGTGATAGAGTAGGAGACATTGAGGATATCTGTGATGTTAGTGCTGCCTGATCGACGGGAGTTTGCGAGAAGGTAGCGACCGCTTCTGAATTCGTGCTCCTTGAGTTTGTTGCACAGCAACGAACTCGTTAGAAAGGAGGGAGGGAGATGAATTCGAAAAAGAAATCCATAGGTGTCATTGGATTTGTTGTTCTGTTTTTGGTGGTTTTTGGTGGTGTTGCCCTTGCCGCCGAGAAAGTGATCCACGTGTGGCACACCGAGACCAATCCTCTGTCGAGGGAGGCAATCGCTAATATCGTGGCAAGGTTTGAAGCCCAGCATCCTGATATCAAAGTGGAGGCAGAGGCCCTTGCATGGGGAGATTTGGAGGGGAAAATCATGGCCGCCCTGGCAGCGGGCTCACCGCCTGAGCTTTCGCATGGCCAGCCCATCACCTGTGCTGCACTTCAGGCCAAGGGGTTACTCTTACCCCTGGATGAGGTGGTCGCGTCTATCGGTGAGGAAAATATCTGGGATCAAATAAAGAAGGTGGGCAAGTTCGGGGATCATTACTATGGCCTCGTTCATGCTGCTGGGACCTCTCTGTTGATCTACCGGAAGGATCTAGCCAACAAGAAAGGCCTGAAGGGTCCGAAGACATGGGATGATTTGCTTGAGCTTGCGAAAGAGTTGACCATCGATACTGACGGGGATGGAAAGACCGACATCTACGGGTTGACTATACCCGGCGACAATCTGTTCATCAATATCCTATTGGGAGAGCTGACCAA
>WVXP01000075.1:7477-7652 GCA_011773445.1 Pseudomonadota bacterium
GGAACTGACCCAGTATATGCCTCCAGGTTGGGAGGGCCATGGATACAGAGAGACCTTTGCCAATATGTACGGCCAAAAGGCGGCTATGATGTATCAGGGATACGGGAGAGGAGCCTCTTTGATCGAAGAGTATGCCCCTAAGCATATGGCCAATACAGACTATTTCGATGTCTGG
>WVXP01000075.1:7799-7963 GCA_011773445.1 Pseudomonadota bacterium
GAAAACTACCTCGAGTATATCCAGACAGTCCCCATTCACTTCTTCCCCGTAACCAAATCTCTCCGAAAGAGTGCGGCCTACCAGGAGACTCCTATGATCAAAAGGTGGAAGGGGTGGCTCGATGTCCAGGAACACTATCTGGACAATGACTTGGTTAAGCCGAC
>WVXP01000075.1:8131-8381 GCA_011773445.1 Pseudomonadota bacterium
ATGGAATATGGCTCAGTTTTTTCAAGAAACACTCTTTTTTCCCAGACCAGAGATTTGCCGGTCTTGCGAATTATGTCTATCTGATGAAAGATCCGGATTTTTGGATGAGCGTCTGGTACGGGACCGTTTACTCTGTCAGCACCATTTTTCTCCAAATTGTCATCGGCGTTGTGGCGGCATTAATTCTCAACGAGGCGTTTCGAGGAAGAAATTTTGTTCGGGGAGTCACCCTTTTCCCGTACATGATTCC
>WVXP01000247.1:0-23124 GCA_011773445.1 Pseudomonadota bacterium
ACCATTTCGGCGTCGAACTCGACCGTTCGGTCCAGAACTTTCGGGCGGTATTGCTCACCGGTGCGGAGGCCGAGCTGCTCAAAGTTCCCCAGTGTTCGCCAGGAATATTCCTTGAGAGCGTTATCTATAACCCGAAGGGAGTGGGAGTCGAACTCCTCCATTCCCACTATCGAGGCGACAAGTACGTCTTCCAGGTCCATTCTGGAAATTACCAAGTCAACTTAGAGCTATAGGAAATCATAGGACGACAAGGAAGGAGAATTGACAATGTCCGACAAAAGTATTCTCGAAAAACTTCAAGAGGCCAATATGGACGCAGAGATATGGTGGGATTCGTCACCGCTGGTTTACAAAAACTGGTCAAAAAGCGTCGTGGAGAAGGCTCCCGAGCAGAAGAGAGAAACCTGGAAAAAAAAGTTGGACCGTCTCTTTGACCCGGATAAGCCAAAGAAGACTCTGTTTCGTGGCGTGACGACCAATCCTCCGTTGAGCTTCAACGCTATCAAAGACAATCCCGAATTCTGGGCTGAGGTCGTGAAAGGGCTTATTCGAGAACACCCCGATAAGGGGGTCGAAGAGATCTTCTGGATGACATACAAGCAGATCGTAAAAAGAGGGGCCGAGTACTTCCTTCCGGTCTGGGAAGAATCAGAACATACCTACGGGTACATTTCTGGCCAGGTGGACCCCAGAGATGTTTACGACGCCGATCGGATGTTCAAGCAGGCTCTCGATCTTGCCAAACTCAGCCCGAATGTCATGATAAAATGCCCTGGGAGCCGGCAGGGTTATGAAGTCATCGAGAAGCTCACAGCCAAAGGAATCGCGACAAACAACACTTTGGCCTTTTCTGTCCCGCAATTCGTCGCCTGTATGGAGGCAGTTCAGAGGGGCTTGGAAAAGGCCAGAAAAGATGGTGTGGACATGTTTCGGTGGCGATCGGTGATCACTCATATGTCCGCTCGATACGGGACACTCGGAGACCTTGCAACGCAGGCTGAGGCCAGGGGAATTGACTTGAGCGAGGCTGACGTCCGCTGGGCCGAACTTTCCATCTTCAAGCGGGGGTATCGGATTCTCGAGGAGAAAGGATACCCCAATAAGATGCTCATGTGCAGTATGAGAATCAGTCCACCCATGACCGACGGCAGTAAGGCAAGCTGGCACATTGAGAAAATCGCTGGAGGTGATGTGGTCTATACCTGCCCCCCCAAATACATTGGTGAATTATTCGAAGTGGAGGACGAGTTAAAAGATTTCAACCCTGAGGCCATATACGAGCGTCCTCCGAAAGAGACACTGGAAAAAATTCTCAGACTTCCCTATTTCGTTCAGGCCTATGAACCCGACGGGATGACGAAAGACGAGTTCAACAAACAAGGGGCCCTTGTGGCCACTGCGGCCGAATTCTCAAAAGCAACGCGTGCGACTGTCGATTTCGTGGCGCAGCAGTTTCAGGCCGAGGGGAGAATGTAGAAAGATTGGAATGAAAGGAACCCAGAGGCCATGAAATCCATCGAATCTGTCGTTGCAAAAATCCCTGATTGGCAAGACAAAGAGGTACAAATCCACGAACTCTCTGGAGGGATCACCAACCACAACTACCGTGTCGTAGTGGCCGGAACTAGTTATGTGGTGCGAATTCCGGGGACCGGGAGTGAGCTTTTGGCCATTAATCGCCAAAACGAATATCACAATACGGTGGCTGCCGGTCAGTCCGGTGTGGGTCCCCAGGTGATCCATTACCTGGAGCAAGACAGTGTCATGGTCCTGGAGTTCATCGAGGGCAAAACGATGTCCAACGCAACCCTCCAGAATGACGAGGCGATCCGCAGGGTAGCAGAATCCTTGCGAAGGCTGCATAGAGGCCCTGAGTTTGTGAACACCTTCAACATGTTCCGGATTATGGATGGATATCTCAAAACCGTGAGAGAACAGAAGGCGAGAGTTCCCAAGGGCTATCAGGAGGAGGGCCCCCCGGCAGCTCAGAAAATTGAGACCGTGGTGAACGTTCATCCCGAACCGTTGGTACCCTGCCACAACGACTTGCTGGCAGAAAACCTCATTGACGATGGATCGATGATGCGAATCATCGATTATGAGCTCGCCGGCAATGACGATCCGTGCTTCGAATTGGGAAACCTGGCAACTGAATATGAATACAACGACGATCAGATCGCCCTGCTCTGCAAGGCTTATTTCGGGCAAGTGGATCCTGTAAGAATCGCTCGCATGTATCTGTTTTCCATGATGTCAGACCTGGGTTGGACACTATGGGGGGCGATTCAGAACAAGGTCTCTTCCCTGGACTTTGACTTCTGGGACTATGCCAACGGCCGCTGGGAACGGGTGCGTGAGAAAATTCATTCCAGCCGTTTCCCTCACTGGCTCGAGGCTGCCGGACGCCCCTAACAAGTTAAAATGCTTTCCTTTTTTCGCTTGACTCACACACCTCCTGATGCTATAACATCAAAACTGGGGTCTTGTCGTCTGTTTTCGGACATTGATTATGTCAAGACAGACCACTGGTTGTGGACTATGAGCGAGAATCTTTGATAAGCGGAGATGACCCCTTGAACAGCAGAACCGGAGCGAAAGGAGGTGAACCTTTGGGGAAAGACGGAGATAGACCAGCAAGGCGGATTAAGTTCCATAAATCACGTGTCCATCGGCCGCATCAATCCAACCTAAATTTGAATCAGGCCGAGATCGAGAAGATGCGGTCAGAAAACTCTATATAGGAGGGGATTATGAAGCGAATGAGACGGGCATCAATGCTGAACGCAATAAAAAGCGCAGTAATCATGGTCATGATTGGGGCCTGCATGATGCTATCAGGCTCCGCTCTCGCCGGAGATCCCGAATCCAAAGACCCTATCATCATAACCCTCAACGACTGGACCGGACAACATATCTCGTCATACATTATGGGCGGAGTACTGCAGAGGATGGGTTATAATGTGGAGTATGTGCAGGCCGACTATCTTGCCCAGTTCGCCGGACTTGAGGCAGGAGATCTGCACGTCGCCATGGAGCTGTGGGCAACCACCGCCAAGCAGGCCGTGGAGGCCAGTCTCAAGACGGGCAATACAGTGGACCTCGGTGATACCGGCATGGTCGGCATCGAAGATTGGTGGTTTCCCCTGTATATGAAGGAGAAATGTCCGGGGCTTCCCGATTGGCGTGCACTTCTTGAGTGCGCTGAGGTCTTTGCCACGCCAGACACAGCACCCAAGGGGCGATACCTCAGCGGTGCGGCAACCTGGGGTGGATTCGACAAGGAGCGAATCGAGGCACTTGGTCTTAATTTCGAGGTCATACAAGCGGGCAGCGAGGGTGCTCTCTTCGCCGAACTGAAGGCCGCCTACGACAGGAAGGCCCCGATCGTGCTGTGGGTTTGGTCACCCCACTGGGTTCCCTACAAGTACAAAGGCGAGTTCGTCGAGTTTCCCCGTTACACTGACGAGTGCTACAATAATCCGAGCTGGGGCATCAACCCGGACAAGGCCTACGACTGCGGCAAGCCACGGGGCTGGATAAAAAAGATCGGCTGGGCCGGCGGAGACAAGAAGTGGCCGAAGGCCTTTCAGGCCGCCCGTAATTTTCGGCTCGACAACGAGAGTATGGGACGCATGGTTGCTGAGGCCGACATCGAAGGGCGGAAGGTGACCGAGGTCGTCGATGAGTGGCTCAGTGAGAACGAGAATGTCTGGAGGAAGTGGATCGAGTAGACCAGAATCTGTCGTCTCTGTGATCCCCATCTTTGGCCTTCATACGACAGCTGAGGATAGAGCAGACGATCTGACAGCGCAACAATCGAGAGGTCCGATCTTCTTCGTATGATGTCAGCGCATGGGATCGGACATATACCTGAAAGCTCCTTGAGGGTATTGTCAGGATTCAAAGAGCATGCCAGAAGGAGGGATGTCCAATACCCTTTGGCCAAAGATGAAACAGGGAATCTGGCCTGGTAGGTTGCCAAGGGCGAACTCGGCCCTTGGTAACCCCATTCATCCCTTGACCGAGAGCTCCACCGCTCAGTACCCAAATCTTCCTTTTCCCTCAATCCTACCCCAGGAAAACCAAGTCTGTTCCAGGTCTCAGTGGGAGGGAAATTCCACTTGACTAAAATTCGAAATCTGCTACCATATGGTGTCTTACCCGGAAGATATTGTGGGACGAAGGTCTAGGAGAGGGGACCACTTTTCGTCTCCCAATGCCGTGTGAGTTGTATCCGGTGCTCAGCGGGCATGATGTTGTCAGGTAGAGTGCATTGTTCCCATCACGCACGATGTATTGTGCCTTTCCGAAGACCACATAGAGAGTCCTTGGAGATCATGTCATGCCCCGGTTGTTTGCCTGGCCAGGGGCCGCCAGTCACAACCCGTCTATGGCCTCGCGCTTATGAGGCAGTCCGCAAGTTCCGAGTCGACAACGAGACAATAGGCAAGATAATTGGCGAGGTCGACCTTGAGGGCCGCCCGGTCGATCGTGTCGTCGAAGAACGGCTATGGACAAGGGACACCTGGCAGAAATGGACGGGGTACAGCTGGTAATAAGCTGAAGAGGGAAACCTTCGGGCGGGCATTCCCGCCCGGTGGTATCCGCAATCTAAGCATCGAGCACTTGAGATGGTTTCTCTCAAATCGGGCTCAACATCGGAACCGACGGATGCTTCCGCGCAGATGAACACCGCCGCTATGATCTGCAAGGGCGTTTGGAAGGTATTCGGCCCCAACGCTGAACGCTTCCTCGCCGAGCATGACTCCAAGGCGAGCTACGAGGAACTCATCGCAGCCGGTCTTATTGGTGCGGTCCGAGATGTCAATCTCGAGATCCGGCAAGGCGAGATCTTCGTCATCATGGGTCTATCTGGGTCGGGCAAGTCGACTCTGGTACGGTGTATGTCTCGGTTGATTGAGCCGACGGCGGGGGAAGTCTTCTTTGAAGGCCAGGATCTCCTCAAGATGCCAGAAAAAGACCTCATTGAGATCCGCCGTCACAAGATGGGAATGGTGTTCCAGCACTTTGCGTTGTTACCGCATCTTACCGTGCTCGGCAATGTTGCCTTTCCGCTCGAGGTGCAGGGGATAGACCGGGCGACCCGGGAACAGACCGCCTGTGAGCTTATCGAACTGGTCGGCCTGAAAGGGCGGGAAGACTACTATCCGCGAGAGCTTTCGGGCGGCCAGCAGCAACGAGTTGGGATCGCTCGCAGCCTGGCGGTGAAACCGGAGATTTGGTTACTGGACGAACCATTCTCGGCTCTCGATCCCTTGATCCGTCGTGAAATGCAGGACGAGTTGATGCGCCTTCAGAACATGCTCCACAAGACGATCGTTTTCATCACTCACGACTTCTACGAGTCCATTCGGCTTGCCGACCGAATTGCCATCATGAACAACGGTGGCATTATCCAGATCGGTACGCCGGAGGACCTGGTAACCAACCCAGCTACTGATCATGTCGCCGACTTTACGCGTGATATCCCGCGCCCCAAAGTGCTGTCCGCACGCTCGGTGATGGCTCCGGTGGATGATCGCCTTACCTTCACAAGCAGTGTTCCGGCAGAGACAAAAATTGAGGTTCTCGCTGCGGATATCGTTGATCAGAAGGGACCGATCGGGGTGACTGACGGTGAAGGTAAGATCATCGGCCAGATCACCCCTGAGGCAGTATTTGACGTGCTCCTTCATAGAGGGACGAAGGAATGAGGGCCACCTTCTCCCGGGCGATCGCGTACGCTTTCGGCCGGCGGCCCGAGCTTGTCTTTTGGCTGGTGGTGTTGGCGGCTACGGTTGCTCTGTTCGCAGCTGACGAACTCCTCCCGTGGGCCGTCGAATACCCATCCGAATGGGTGATACCTCTCAGGTTCTGGGTCAGCGACTTTATGAAGTGGCTGATCAACGAGGCTGACCTTGGCCTGTTTACCTTCAAACAATTCACGCGGTCGATTTCCTGGGTCTTCAACTGGTTTCTCGCAGCCTCCTTCGGCGTGCTATCAGAGGGGGTAAAAATCCCCCTCGGTGGGGAGGCGCTCTTCCATCTACCCTCCCTGTCATGGATAGCACTCATCGCGATGCTGGCCATCATGGCCTATTCAATCCGTGACTGGGCGTTGTCACTCCTGGTTGGCATCTGTTTCCTTTACCTCGCCATTTTCGGGCAGTGGGGGAGCGCCATGGTGACGCTCTCCTCCATCGTGGTCGCGGTGCCTCTTGGCATCTTGTTCGGGCTGCTACTCGGCATTTTGGCCTATCGACACCCCTGGTTCGAGAGAGCGATCACACCGCTCCTCGACCTCATGCAGACGGTTCCGGTGTTCGCCTACCTGGTTCCCGTGCTGTTCATGTTCGGGTTCGGCCCGGTGGCAGCGATGACAGCCACCATGATCTATTCGCTGCCGCCGATGACTCGTTGCACCACGATGGCGCTCCAGCTTGTGCCAACTGAGATTGTCGAGTTCGGCAACATGGCCGGGTGTTCACATCGCCAGTTAATGTGGAAGGTGATGGTCCCATCGGCCCGACCGACGCTGATGGTTGGGGTCAATCAGGTGATCATGCTTTCACTCAACATGGTCATCATCGCTTCCATGATCGGGGCCGGAGGGTTGGGCTTCGATGTTCTACACGCACTCCGGCGGCTCGCAATCGGAGTGGGGCTTGAGGCTGGCGTCGCCATCACCGTGCTCGCGATCGCTCTTGATCGGCTGAGCCAGGCCTACGCCGGCAAGGCACCCGTACGCGTTAAGAAGAAGGTGAGCTTTGTCAGACGGCACCCACATCTCGTCGCTGCACTTGCGATCATCGTCGCCACCACAGTCACGGGCTTTCTGGTACCGGCGGTTGCGGACTATCCAGAAAGCCTGACAGTGACTACGAGCGGTTTCTGGGAAAAGCTCGTGACATGGATCAACATCCACTTTTTCGACACCCTAGATGCCATCAAATCAGGGCTGCTGCTCAACGTCCTTATCCCCTTCAAAAGGTTTCTGCTTTCACTCCCCTGGTTGGCCGTGATGGGGCTGCTGGCCCTTGCCGGCGTCCGACTTGGGGGATGGCGGCTCTCGCTCGGGGTTGCGGCAATGACAGCTTTTGTCGCGGTGACTGGAAACTGGGAAAAGGCGATGATCTCTACTTACCTGATCGGCGTCTCCGTGGTCCTCGCCTCAGGGATTGGCATGCCGATCGGAATCTGGGCAGCAGGAAACGACCGGGTACACCGGGCTGTCCAGGTTATCATCGACACCCTGCAGACCCTCCCCGCATTCGTTTATCTCATTCCAGTCGTAATGCTATTCCGGGTGGGCGACTTTTCTGCGATGATTGCAGTAGTGGCCTATTCGCTGGTGCCGATAATCCGATACACCGATCATGGCATCCGCCAGGTGCCACCATCGATAATCGAGGCTGCGACTGCTGCCGGCTGCACGCACCGACAGATTTTATTGAAGGTGCAGATGCCTCTTGCGCTGCCTGAGATTATGCTTGGAGTAAATCAGACGATCATGCTGGGCCTCAGCATGCTGGTCATCACCGCACTTGTGGGCACCCGCGACCTCGGCCAGGAGGTCTATATCGCGCTGACGAAGGCGGACACCGGGCGCGGCATCGTCGCTGGCGTATGCGTCGCCATGATCGCTATGGTCGCGGACCGCCTGATCTCGGCGTGGAGTACAGTTCGGAAGAAACAGCTGGGACTGAGTTAACTGGATGAAGGTGAGTGGGCCGCGAAGTCATTCACTCCGGCTTATCTGGTTCAGCCATTGAGGAAAGCGAGGATCGTCGATGCGCTTGATGAACCGATCGAAAAACGTGTTTCCGTAATCTCGATAATCTACATCGAGGCTGGAGACCCCGATCTGGACCATCGCCCACATGGCCTCCCGAAAATCTGACAGCCCTTTGAAAATATTCAGCCTGGCCCTCTTGAATTGGGACGTTTCACCGAAGTATTCGTCGAGAACCAGATCATCCTGCTTGTCCCTCAAGAGGTGATGGGCTGCGAAGTTTCCAAGGTCAAAATAGGGGTCCCCCATTCCGCCATATTCCCAGTCAATGATTTTGAAATACTCCCTGCAGTCGATAAAATTAGCGGAAAGAAGGTCGTTATGGCAGGGAAGATCAGTTTGTGGATGATAGGACAAGGTTCTCTCAATCTCTTCCATTCTCTCAAACATCCAGTCTATCCGGTCAGGCAGAACGACGTTATGGTGCTCCGCGACCTCACGATAGCTTTCGGTTACACGAAATACAGAAAACGTTCCTGGAAAAGCAGGGCCCCCATGGATTAATCTGATTGCGCGGGCCGCCTTACGGATCGCCTCCTCATTGCCCATCGTCTCCAACGACATGACCCTTCCACCTACAAAACGCGTGATGAGGACATTCTCGGGCCTCAAGAAGTGGGTCACCTCCGGAGCGACGCCGGACTTGCTGGCTGCCACATTACACTGGTATTCCCTCTCCCGATCGATGCCCAGATAATGAGTATCCTCTCCTGGGATCCGAACGACAAAGGCGTCGTCTCCGACTTCCACCCGGTAGTTGCGATTGGTGATCCCCCCACCGAGCTCGGTCACTTGCGAGTCTCGCCCTTTCCATTCGGGGATTCTCTGGATGACACTTTCAATCGACATGGACATTCTGTTCCCTGGTGAATCGCCACTATCTCTTGAGTTCTTCAACTTCTTTCCACCATCGCTTCTTGTTTTTAATCTTTGCCTGGAGCTTCAATCCAGCCGTCTCAGATACACCATCGATAATGCCGAGGAGCCCATTCACTTTCTGCCAGATATCGGATCGATAAGAAATTTGGATCAGTATTCGATTCAATTTCATCTAGAGATCTCGATGTCCATTCTCACGATTCTGTTGTCTATACAGAATCTCCCCTTTTGTCAAGAATAGCTCTTTGAGGAGTTTCCTGAGTTTTCAAAGCAAGGAATTTAAAAGCTTCTGATGTTTCACGACAATTTTGAATCTTCAGGTGGAACCCTCATATCCCTTCGCTCCCTTGCTCTCGCGTTGACCCCCTCCGGACTCGCAGGTGGGGAATACTTGCCCCTTCCCCGCTCTGAAGGCGGGGTTTCCCCGTCCTGCTCATCCTCGATGGGTACCCCAACGCTTCCGCAAACGTCCCTCAGGGACATGAGGGTCCACAAAACTGAGGAAACTCCTCTAGCTCTTCGATCCGAGCCTTGAAACCTTTTACGATTTTTCTGCACCCTGCTGTGTCTGTTCCGACGCTCTTTGGCTCACCCCTGAAAGACTCCGCCCAGAAAAGACTCCTCAGACCCTTATTTCCATAATCTCTGATGTGAACCCAAAAGAACGCACCAAGAGGCCGGCTTGCTTCAAGAAAGTCGGGTTTGGCGTCGGTAGATCATGTAATTCACAGGTTCTCCCCAGTCTCCTATATTTAGTGACACCAAGCTTATGATAGGGAAGCAGTTCGATTCTCTGGATGGCGTCTTTTGTGTTATGTCGCACCAGAAACTTCAAGGTATCAACCAGATTCTCTTCATTATCATTAATACCCGTAACGATTGGAATTCTGATAATGATTGGAACATCTACCTTTAGGAGCCTGTTTGCATTCTTCAGAATTCTCTCGTTCGATGCCCCCGTGAAGGTCTTGTGTCTATCTGAGTTCATATGTTTAATGTCGAAAAAAACCAGATCCAGATATTCAATGAGTGATTCAAGAACGTTCCACCCCACATAGCCACATGTTTCTATTGCTGTATGAATATCATTTTGCTTACATCTTCTCAGAAGTTCTCGCGCAAATTCAGGTTGCATAGCCGGTTCGCCACCACCCAGTGTTACGCCGCCGTTAGAATTAAGATAGAACAGATAGTCTTGAAGAATGACTGAGAACACGTCGTCAACACTCATATCAGAGCCCGCTACCTTTAGGGCATCATTCGGGCATATCTTGACACATTCCCGGCAGCCCTTACACGCTTCTCTGTCAATATTATGCCTGACACGGGGCGAGCCTTCGACCAACTCAATATTCCCAGAAGGGCACGCTTCAGCACATTTACCGCAGAGAGCGCAACGTTGTTCGTAGTACATCAACTCGCATGTGCTCTTCTGGCTTTCCGGATTCGAGCACCATCGGCAGCGTAGCGGGCAGCCCTTGAAGAAAACGAGTGTTCTTATGCCAGGACCATCATGAATCGAAAACTTCTGAATGTCAAAGATTCTACCGACCTTTTTTTCATTCACGCACATTATCTCCAAATTGCAGTGGCCCCGTGAGGGGCCACAAAAGGGCTGGATTGTCTCTCTTCCTGAATCCCAAGCTAAGATCTCCAACTGACGACTACCATCTTGATTGTGGTGTTCTGCTTATGATTTCGTCTTGAATCTCCTTACAGAGTTCAACGAAATAGGCGCTGTATCCCGCAACCCTGATCATCAAGTCCTGATATTGGTCTGGGTGCTTCTGCGCATCGAGCAACTTTTCCGCAGATACACAGTTGAATTGAATGTGGGCACCCCCCAGATGGTTATGTGTCCGGAGCAATGCTACAAAATTGGCTAACCCGCGCTCGTCTGCGATGAGTGCAGGATCCAGTTTCATATTATGTAAAACTCCCACTGTAGAGGCTTCCAGATTGATTTTGTCCACTGACTTGATCACTGCCGTTGGTCCATTCCTGTCCGTTCCCTGTGAAGGGCTGATTCCGTCAGATAAAGGCAGGGTTGCCTTCCTTCCACCTGGCAATGCCCCGACAACCAAGCCCTGGGGCACATGGGAGGCGACAGGGAGAGTCCCCAACGTCATCTTGCCGAAGAGTCCATTGTAACTGTTCACCTCTTTTGCCGCAAAGTCAACAATATCAGTTGCAAAGGCGTCAACGTAATCATCATCGTTTCCATATTTCGGGGCATTAACACAGGCCTTATACACGTCTTCGTATCCCTCAAAGTCCTTCTTCAGGGCATCGCAGAGCCGCTGCATTGAGAGCGACTTGTCCTCGAAGACGAGCTTCTTGATAGCGGCCATAGCGTTGGCATAGTCTCCTGTTCCGGCGATGATCACCCCTGGGCCTGCATTATATCTCGACCCTCCGCTCATGATGCCTTTTCCTGATTCAACACAATCGTCCATGAGAGCGGAGGCCAGGGGTTTTGGTGCGTATCTCTTGTGTGCCATTTGCGAGATGATCGAGACGATGGCAGACACCCTGATGAGGTATTTGAACTGTTCCTTTACGGCAGACTCAAACTCCTCAAAGGTCCGAAAAGAGGTAGGATCTCCTGTTTCAACACCGAGTTTCTTGCCACTCACCAACTGGACGCCATTTGTCAAAGCAAACTCCACCGCTATTGGGAAGTTCGTCAAACAGCATGCGCTCCACTGAGAGAGCTTTCCGTGAATGCTCGGCTCCACGCACCCCAGAACACAATAATCCCTGGCGTCCTCCATGGACACACCGTAGGACAGCATCATCTTGATGCTCGTATCATCAAAATGGACGGCCGGGAATCCAATTCCGGTCTTGACCACATCTCCTATTTTCAATAGAAATTCCTGAGGAGAATTGTTGTGAACGCGAACGGACAGGGAAGGTTGGTACATCTTTAGGCTCTTCACGCTATCCAGGATCATGTAGGACAGCTCATTCGTTGCATCTTTACCATCCCTCGTTTGTCCGCCCAGGTTGATATTCTGGAATCCCATGTATCCGGCATAGTACATGCTGACAAATTTGCTTAAAAGCCAGGGCATCTCTGCATACTTTATGAGCCAGCAACAGATTAACTCCCTGGCCTCCTCGGAACTCATCACGCCAGAGGCCATGTCACGTTTGAAGAACGGATAGAGATACTGGTCCACCCTTCCCGGAGAATAGGAAGGCGCATTCTCCTCAAGGAAGAGAGCCACTTGACCGAACCAAATAGACTGGAGCGCTTCTTGGAAATTTCTTGCTGGTTCACCTGGCACACGTTGGCAAGTTTCTGAGATATGCTCCAGCTCCTTTCTCCTCGTCTCGTTCTCCTCCTCATTTGCCAATTTCTTTGCAAGTTCTGCATACCTCTTGGAAAACAAGACCATCCCGTCACATGTGGTCATGACAGCCTTGAGAAAATAGATCTTCTCTATGTCCTCTGCGTTCTTTGGGTCGAACTTCTTCAGACTCCTTTCGGCATCTCTCTTGATACCTTTGAACCCCTTCTGAAGCAGGATGGTGCCAAGACCGACTGAAATCTCTCCTGCACCATTTGTGTTCTTGAGTTCGCCGTCGATAACGCCGCTGTTGAACGTGAGAGGCAGCAGGCCCAGTTCCTCTATTTCTCCGTAAACGTACTCATCGACTGATTTACCCTCCCAAAATGGAAAAATCTCCTCTCTGAGTGTCTTCTTGTCATCGTCAGCCATAATGTAGGGGTCCTGTTCCCTTTCGTGAATCGTATCCAACTCATCTCTTAACCATCTCCACGAGATCTCCGGGCAAAAAACCCCCGCTCTTCGTTTTCCAGCCGGATGCCCAACAATGAGCTCACCCTCATGAATCTTGACCGGGATGGTCTCGCATGCCCGATAGAACGCCTTCGCTCTCAGAAGCACTGTCGGTAAGCCAGGATTCTTCTTATACACGTCGGTCGTGGCTTTTGCCCTTTCAATCGAAACCGAAGGCTTCACCTCAAAAAACGCTTCCCTTATCTCTCTAACCCTTGGGGTCAACGCGTCATCCGCTTTCTTTCCGATCTTCTTCATCCTTTTTCTCATGATGCTCTGGTCTTTCTCTCTCACAGTCACGTCCATCACTTTGCCTCCCGTTGATTTTTCCTTGCGGCCACGATTCCTTGGGTACTCCCCTTGATCCAGTAAGGCAATTCACTTGCCGAAATAGAAAAACGATAGTCCTAGACCCTATAACACCTTGAATTCTATACACAAAATGAATCTAACCAGGCGTAGGGGCCCAACTGATCTGAGCCATGAAAACTCTATGGTATGACAAGAACGTCACAAAACCAACGAGGTAGAACTGTTAAATAACGGATACTAAATGAATAACAGAAGTTGTGACATAAATGTCCTAAATGATAACTTGGAGAGCCCACACCTTCGCAACTTCCTCATTAAAGTCCGATAGTTAACACCCAAGCTCGATGCAAAAAAGCCTCTGTGCCATCGGTGATGCTCCAGGGCATTGATGATCAGTTGTTTCTCAATCCCCGCTAGCGCCGATTGCAGTTTAAGGTCACTGATCCCCTTCAGAATTCCATCTTCCGAGGCGAATTCCCGTTCGACTTCAAGTCCCTAATCTGTTTTCCTTGTATCCTTTTTTCTCGGACCATCTGTTTCAATCTCTCGGCATGGGAGTACCCGGGCATGAAGAGGCCCTCCAATTTCCCTAACCCACTGGTTGCATTTGCGATTATATGGCCTCTTTGTAGGAAACTCAAGTCGATTTGTGCACGTATGTTCCATCAGAAAGACCTTTCGTGACCATGCTGAAGGCTCTCAGGCGGTTCCTCCTGACTATCCCGCCTGGGATTCATAAATAATCCGGGCCAGGGCGATCTGCGCAGAGCAGTAGGATGCTTTTCTGGTTTTCCCGGAATCACTGTGCGCGGAGTTGACAGCCGAGTGTGTGGATGTGGTTTAGTGTCGACCGTTGAATATGACGATGCGGTGATGAAGGGAGGACTCCACGTCCGTCCCTCTTCCTCCCGGTTCCGGACCGAGCCTGGATATGGGAAGGTTCGTGGATCCGTGTTTGGTTAGGCTGGGGGGCTAAACAAAAGAGGCATACGATGACCATCCTCTTTTTTGCCACCGATGTCCACGGATCTGAAATCTGTTGGAAAAAGTTTGTTAGTGCAGCCAAGTTCTATGAGGCGGAGATTCTCATCTTAGGTGGCGGCATGACAGGTAAGGCCATCGTCCCAATCCTCTCCCAGGAGAGTGACTCCTACAAAGTCGCCTTTTTGGAACAGGAATCGATTCTCCACGGAGAAGACGAAGTCGAGGAGACGGTGAAGAGGGTGAGAAGCCGGGGATACTACCCTTACCGGACGACCCCCGATGAAACAGCGGAACTGAGCCACACACCCGATCGAGTCGATGAGGTCTTTCGATCCGAGGTGCTCCGAACTGTCGAAGAATGGCTAACCTATGCCGACGAGAAGCTCGAGGGGACAGGCGCAGGTTGTATTATGACGAGGCACGCGGCCGACAAGTCGATGTGTTTGTCGGCGCATTTCCGATTTGCCATAAATTGCCTCTTGCCAATCGACTGCACGTCGAACCACTCACCGTTCCCCTAGCGGAACTCTTCCTGTCAAAGGTTCAGATTGTGGAATTGAATCACAAGGACATCCTCGACGTCCTGGCCTTGGTACTCGATCATGAGGTCGGCGATCTGGACGAAGAGACCATCAATGTGAAGATCATCTCGGATCTATGCGCCAAGGACTGGGGCCTTTATACGACGNNGAACTCGACAAAAACCAAAAGAAGATGATTTCCAAACGGCTCGCAACGATTAAGGAGGCGATGGAAAAAGCCCCAAAAACCCTCGCATGGAAGATGCGTGCGAAAGTAGGAAAGAAAGTGCGCTGGTAAGAAGAGGTGAAGGAAGTTCACCGATGAATTGATGTCGTGAGTCCCTTCGCAGATTCCGTCTCAAAACCGAGCCCCTTGTTCCCTTGAGGTTTCCCGTCATCTTGCCAAAGGGCTCCCCTTAGAGAATTGGCAAATCCCTTTTCAATTCTAACCAGAACCGTTCCTCCGATCAGACCGAGGTCTCCCGGAAAATTGACGATACGATTGGACCGGGTTCTCCCCATGATCTCTGTCGGGTCTTTTTGACTTCTCCCCTCCACGAGAACCCACTCGAGTTTTCCCTCTGTCTCTCTGTTCTTCTTCCGGGTTATTTTCCTCTGGATGTCCTGGAGGATCTTCAGACGCTCTCTCTTGACCTCATGAAGAACCTGAGATGGAAGATCCGCTGCCACCGATCCTTTCCTCTGAGAGTATCGAAAAGAGAAGAGGTTATCGAACTGGACCCTTTGGATGAGATCGATTGTATCGTCAAAATCCCTCTGGGATTCCCCTGGGAACCCGACCAAGACATCGGCTGTAACGGCTATACCCGGGCAGATCTCTCGGAGTTGGTCCACTTTGTCCAGATACTCCTCCCGGGTATATAACCTGTTCATCCTTTGCAAGATTCGATTCGATCCTGATTGAAACGGCAGATGGATATGCTCGCAGAGCTTACTTAGATCCCGAAAGGAGGTGATGAGATCTCTGGACAGGTCCTTCGGGTGGGATGTTGTGAATCGAATCCGTTCTATCCCTTCGATTTCATTAACATTCCGAAGAAGGTCTGGAAAGCTGACTCCCCTACCCAGACCCTTTCCATAGGAATTGACGTTCTGCCCGAGAAGGATCACCTCCTTCACAGCCCTTCGGGCCAGAGCTTTGACCTCGTCCAGGATCTTTTCCATAGGACGGCTTCGCTCCGGTCCTCTGACCAGAGGTACGATGCAATAGGAACAGAAGTTGTCACATCCCTGCATGATGGTGACGAAGGATCGTACTTTGCCCCGAACAAGAGGAATCACTTCCATGGAAGGGGCCCGATCATAGAAGTGCGTTTCACACCGCTGCGTCCCGGTTCCCCGGATGTCTGCAAGAAGATCTGGAACGAGATGGAGGTTGTGGGTCCCGAAAACGAGATCCAGATGGGGAAACCTCTCGAGCAACCGTTGCCCCTCTTGCTGAGCAAGACAGCCGCCAACTCCGATAATCATTTCCCTTTTTTTCTCTTTCAAATTTCTCAGCCTTCCAAGGGTACTGTACACCTTGTGCTCGGGCTTCTCCCGAACCGTGCAGGTATTAAGCAAAATCACGTCAGCCTCATGAATGTTCTCAGTGGACTGATAGTTTTGTGCATTCAGGATCTCAAGGATCTTCTCTGAATCGTGCTCATTCATCTGGCAGCCGAAGGTCTCAAGGTAGACACGTCTGGGCTTCAACTTCATCCTCAAAAAAACAAAAACAGCCCCCAAGTTGCCATGTGGCTGAATGGAAGCCTCCTAGATTTGGTTTCTGCTGGAAAAAACGCCTCTCGCTCACCGCACGGAATTCTTGATGTGTTTGCCTTCTTGAAGCCTCACTCCCTCACCGTGAACTTGCGGTCGAGTGTCTTCATCTTTTCAACAATCCCTCCGTACTCAAGCTCACTGTAAGGAAGCATGGCGGCCCCGGAGAAGCCTTGTTCCCGAATCGCCGTCGCCTTATCGGAGACTTTGTTTCTGATGGAGTCCCAATAGGGATGGTCGAAGGCATCTGCCGGTTCGGTCAGCTCTCCTTCGTGGACACAGAAGGCCAGGCATGCGACAACTGGTGGACCATCAAAGAAAGAGATGCTCGAATTCTTTACAACCGGCATGAGAGGTCCCGTATGGCTCCCTCTCATGAAACCGGCGACATAGTGACCAATAGAAAAAGGGCTCAAGACCTCTCCTGTGGCAGGAAATGCCCCCTGGACCCTCACGAGCATGACCGGATCGTCTTTTCCCGTGTACTTCCCCGCGATGTTATGCAACCGCGTCGTACTGACAGAGGCGGCGATTTCTCCGTTGTTTCTCGAATGGATCGACTCGACAACAAACCGTTGGTTGTCCCTGAGCAGGGCAGCGATATCATAGATGTCTTCCGGAGCCCTCAACTTAATGACCCGGTCTCCCTCCGTATAGCTCACATCCATGATCGTAAACTCGAATCCCTCAGCCATGGATGGGCTCAGCATGAGCCCAGCGTTGTACATGGGATCGCAAAAGGCCAGATAGAGAGGAAGATTGTAAGCGCCGGGATCGGTCTTGTCCGCCGCGAAGAAGAGAAAGGGCTCGTTGGGCCTTTCGTCAAACTCCAATTCGGCCACCGCAGGCCCCATCCCCCTGACGTTACCAGAAAATGCGTCCTTTAGCAGGTCTTGACCTGCACCATAAAGACCTTGCCTCTTTGCCACTGCGGTGCCTGCTACAAAGGCATCCCAGGCGAGTCGATGGATCTCTTCAGCGCCAACTCCATGCGTGTGTGACATCAGGATGGCGACGTCGTCCCCGGTATGGCTGACGTAGAAACTCTTGATCAGTCCTTTCCCTTTTTCCACGACGAAATCCTTCACCGCCTTAAGCAGGTCCTCACTCGGTTTGATGTGGCCTCCAACACTCCCAATGTCCGCTTTGATGATACTCAAGGTAATCCGCATGCCGACCTCCTTACCGTCCTTTTTTGTTCAACGCCTATACTATCAGATTGGCTCGGGAATCACAACTGAAAGGGCACGAGGAGTTCCGCCATTTCTCTGCTCCCTTAAATCTCCCAGGATTTCATTTCCTCGAGGCATGAGGAACACGTGAGATTGGGGTGAATGGGCGTGATCGAGATACAGCCCCGGGAGACTACATCAAAATCAGTCCCCTCTTCTTTCTCGAAACTCAACTCATTGCCTCCGATCCAGTAGTACCTCCTCCCCCGCGGGTCACTCTTTTCAGACACCACATCTCCATAGATCCTCTTCCCCTGGCGGGTTATTCTGTACGACCGGATCTCATCTGAATCGAGGTTCGGAACATTGATGTTCAGAAGGATTTCCGGAGGCAACCCGTGCCTCTGAATGAATCGCGCCACCCTCAAAGCAAACTCTGCGGCACTCTTGAACTTGAAGTCCCGACGAGAAGCCATGGAAATGGCAAACGACGGAATGCCCATGATAGTCCCCTCAAGTGCGGCCGAAACCGTCCCCGAATAAAGGATATCCTCCCCCATGTTTTCCCCTTTATTGATGCCGGAGGCGACGAGTCCGGGCCGCTCAGGCTGAAGCATGTAAACCCCCATGATGACACAATCAACAGGGGTTCCATCGACGGCGTAGTAGTTCTCTCTGACCCTCTCAACGCGCAGTGGCCGATGCATTGTCAGCGAGTGGGCCACGCTACTCCTCTCTCTGTCAGGGGCCACCACGATGACCTCCCCCGCTCTCTTCAGTTGCTCTGCGAGGGCGTGAAGGCCTTCAGATTGGATTCCATCATCATTGGTGACAAGGATTTTCATAGCATTGACCCTCGCCTAGTCCTTCTTTACTCTGAATTCGAGAGCCCTGAGAAACTGGAAAATGAAGCGTTGAGCAAATCGTGTCCGTGGTCCGTTGTCCATGGTTCGTCTTAACAACTGACTACTGACAACCGACAACTGACATCACCTCTCACGAGACCAGCCCCTGAATCTCGATAGGATTGACGATACCTTTCTTGATATCACCCGCCAAGGCATTCTGGACTTCTTCTTTTGCAGAGAAGTACATTATTTGCCAACCTGATTCGGATATTACTTTGAGCATCTCGATCTGCCTTCGCAACCGCTCTGGGTCGGCCTTGATGAACGGATCATCCAGAATGAAAAACCCTTTACTCCCCTTCATGAGCTTCTCTCCAAGGGCAAGTCGGACCGAGAAATACAACTGGTCGTAAGCTCCACCAGACAATTTTTCGGCACCGAGTCGAAACCCGTCCTTGCGCTGGACTTCGATCTGCCCGATTTCTCGATTGAGAGCCACTTCTCCGTAGAGGCCGCCCGTTATGGTCTGAAAATGCGCTGAAATTGGACTCTCTGTTTCAAAGAGGTCGGAAACCTTCTCCTTCTCCTCTCTCTCTATCTGGTCAAGAATTTCAATTGCCCTTGTCGCATTATCTCGGTTCGCCTTGTTTTCGCTAATGAATATTTGCAGCGCCTTCTTGACCGCTTCCAAATCGACAGCGGTTTCACAGTAGAGGTATTCGTCTTCCAACCGCAGAATTTCATTCGCCTTCCGCTGAATCTCCGCCATCGTTCTCTGAAATGTCCCTATTTTTCGGCTGATCTCCTCGAGTCTTGCATCGAGCTGTCGCTCTCTCTCCTGGAGTTTTAGCTTATCCCCTTCACTATACTTTGCGTCTGCCGCCCTGTCACGATACGTCTCGAGGTCAGAAACTTCTTTTTCCCAGTGTTCAAGATTTCGCCCTAAATCCGCCGTTGGCATGCCAAAATGGCTCTTCAAAACACGCTCCTCTTCACCTAAGGATTTCTCAAAACCTTCTTTCAGTCGGAGTTTCTCGCGGTATCCCTTCAAGGATCTCTGGTTCGAATGCGTCATGATCTCATCGATCTTGTGGGCGGCATCCTTGATCCCTCTGTCTATTCCGGGAATCTCGCGGCTGCGCAATTCCCCAATCCTCTCCTCCAGGTTCTCCTTCCTTCTTCTCATCCCTTGTAGCTCTCGGCTTTTGGAATCGTATTCGGTGTCGAACCGTTGAATATTGGAAAGGATCTCCTCAAGCCTCTCTGCGCTCAGTTCATATTTCGAAAGCGTTAATTTGATTTTCTCCACCTCGCCTTCCAAGAGAGCCCTGTTCCTGATGAATTTGTACTGGAGAATCCATGCGACGATGGCCGCCGCCAGAAAGAGGGCAGCCAAAATGAAGAATGGTTGAGAAGGCTCGAGGAGAAGTGCTAGCAGAGAAATAGCGAACAAACCCGAGCAGACGGCCCAGGTCCAAGAAAAGAGTTTGCCTTTAGCCTTCTTAAGTTCAAATTCCTTCCGGTTTTTCTCATAGCTCACCACGTACGGCCTCACTTCGACATCTATCACACCTTTGATCCCTTCGAGAACTCGGAAATCCCGCTCCTTCGTGTGGAGGGTTTCACTGATCCTTTTCAGCTCTGATTCTCCGAGCTCCAGATCTTCCTCCAATCTTTTCTTCTCGACCTCGAGCCTCTGAATGTCCCTTTCACAATCTCTCCAATGTTCTGCCTTATCGAAGGTAAAAGCCTGCAAATTCTCCAATTCGGCGAGGGCCTCCTTGAGTTTGGTAAGGGCCTCTATTCCTCTCTCATATTTCTCTCTCTTTCTCGCCTCTTCGAGAATTTCTATCTCTTGAGCGATCCGATCTCGCTCATCTCTGCAGGCGGCAGATTCTTCCTCCAATTCATCATAATGCTCTGCCTGAACCTCTCGAGCAATCGCCTCAATGCGACCGATGAGATCTCCTGCGTCCTCTAGTCTCGTCTTTAATTTCTCGTCTCTTGTATCTCGAAATGAACCACCCGGTGTTATTCTCGCAATCTCCCTCAGTATGTCCTTTATTTTGGAAATCTCATCAGTTCTCACGCCAACAAGACGATCCGTTATGTTTGTGTAAAACTCATCCTCCGGGGAAATCGAGAGATCACTATTTCGGATAACAAACAAATTCCGGCACTCTGCGGGAGTCAAATGGGCAAGCTTTGTGAGCATTCCCTTTTCGGGAAGTTTGACCTCGCGGCCCTCATTATCCTCAACAATGAGATACCCCTCTGGACTCTCCTCAACCCGTTGTATTCGTTCAAAATCCTTAACATGTCCTCCCCAAAAGCAGCTTCACGAGCGCATCGATCGTGAGTGTTTTCCCTTCCTCGTTCTTGCCCACCAACAAGTTGAATCTACCGGTTAAGACATAACTCCTATCTCGTAGCGGGCCGTATCGCTTGATAAAAAGTTCCTTGATTCTCATCGTCTCGACTGGATGATGGCATGGATCACAAGATCACGAATTTGATTTTCCTTCTCTGCCTCATAACCGGCCTGTTCCAGTTTTTGAATGAATCTTCTCGTCAGGTCATCCTCGAGAACAGCTTGGACATCCCTGAATTCAAAGTGTTCCTCGGCGAGTCTGCCCCGGGTGGCTTTCCTAATCTCCTCCACAAGCATCCTCTCGTCCATGCCGATTGCCTTCCCGTCAATGAAACCTCTGACAGTCAGAATAATCCTTGCCTCCTCGTGGAGGTTCTTGACACGTTCTTCTATCATCTTCATAGGGTTTTCGTCCTTCAAAGGACTGAATTCGAGAACGACTTCTTCGAAATGTGGTGTGTCCAGAAGGTATTCACACGGTGGCTTCCCAACTTCAAAAAGATTGGCCTTTCTTCGCCCAACCTCGCGTTTTGTTATGGAAACAGGAGACCCGGGATAAACAAAATACCCTCCATTTTCCAGGCTCCAGGAATTCATGCGCGAATGGAAATGGCCTGCAAGTACGTAGTCGATCCCGGAAGACTTGAAATACGAGAGCTTAACCGGCATGTATCGCTCTCCGTCCTCATCTCCAAAATCCCTTCTCGAAAAGAACGCGTCGAGCAATTCCCCATGGAAGAGCAAAATGTTTTTCCCATTGTCAGCCAAATCATTCGAAAGGGAGCGAAGTCTCTGGAGAATTGCTTCTCCCTCAATGGGCTCAAAAGGCATTCCCCAGATTCTTACATTCTGGTATTCGAATGGCCTGTAGAGGTCGGTCAGAACAATCACATCTTCACCAAACCACATCCCGTGCTCGTACGCTTCCCTGTCGTGATTCCCTGGGATGATGAGAATTTTGAAGCCCCTGCCAGAGAAGATCTCACGTAGCCTCGGTCTGAGGTTTTCGGCATTAACTTCCTTGTCGAAGAGGTCACCGCTGATGAGGAAGAGCTGGACCCCCTCTTTCTCTCCAACCTCAATGAGTCTATCGAGGCTCTCCCACCGAGTATCCCCGTACTCTTTCAAATGGAAATCGGCCGTATGGAGTATTCTCATCCGTCTTCTGGATCCCTACCAATGTCGTTCTAATTCCTCGTCTCCAAAACCCGCCTCAACTGATCGCCCATTCGATCCGAAACATCTGGTCTTAAAGCTGCACTGGGTCGATCGGTCTTAATCTTAGCATACCGGTCGGTCATCTTAAAGGTTCCGTGCCCGAGCATGTCCTTCATGATTCGAGAGTCCACACCACGGTCCGTCGCCTGAGTGGCACTGCTGTGTCGAGTGCCCGGATAGAGGGCTACGCCTTCAATATATAACCGGTTGCACTCCCTCTCCCAGGTTCTCCGGAAGACGTTCTGACCCCAAGGCATGATAACCTCGCCATCGGGGCTGAATACAAAGGCGTCCGGTGTCTTTCCTTGACAGAGAAAGCTCTGGTGCTGTTCGACCTCTGGACCAAGCGGAAGGGCCCGTTTCCTTCCCGTGTTGGTCGTGGACTTCGACTGGTTTCTCTTCGAGAAGGTCCGCCTGATCCAGATTGAGTGCGTAGTGAAATCCACATCCCCGAGCTTCAGGGCCCTGCCTTCCACCGGCATCGTCAACTGCCCGACACTGAAGAGAATCGCCGCTCAGCCTCCAAAACTTCGGATCGTACTCATGATCAGATCCTGAGTCCGGGCATCGATGAGTCCCCAGTCATTATCATCCGGGACGTCAATCCTTGGGAACGTAGGCAACTTCTTTTGGACATCAAACTCTTGCCAGGCTGCCATAAGGAGGCTCGACAGAAACGCCATATCGTTGGCCTGGGTCCTGGCCCTCCGGCTCTTCTTGCTCAGGACCTCATGATAGAAGCTTATGATGTGATGGGACCGAATCTGAGTGATGTCCATTTCCCGAGAGAAAGGCAGAAGATCGTTCCTTCGCGATCCTCGATAATTGGAAATGGCGGACTCAGTCCGATCGATCCGGCTGACAAGAACTTCGAACATGCTCATGAAGGTCTCGCCGTGGTTCTCAGAGGTGCGCTCTTCAAGATGCTCACTCTGGGACCGTGACCAAATCCCTTTGTTTGTGTTGAGACTGTCGAAAAACCTTGAAACCGCGATTCTTGGACTTGTAGTCACTTGATACTACTACAGGCGAATTTTGCAAAACCGCCAAAATTGGACTTTTTTGACAGTCTCGTTTGAATTCAACAGACACGACTGCGTTCTAGTCTCAAAGCCCCGATGTTTTAGAGGCTAAGAAAATCAAAGGGCGTGAAGGTTTCGAGTATAGGAGACATTTGGGTGAAATCCTCCAGACCCTGAACTATCTTTAATAGGGGGGCCTTGGGCCGATTGGAGTCTTGGGGTATCCCCCCGTTCCCATCTTCAATATGCTCCGAGGAGACTAAGTCTCGGAGGCTTGCAGTCTCTGTTTTGCTCACGCATTTTGTCCGGCCCTGTATCCTTATATAATCCTCTGGAGTAAGGTAGGTCCTATAAACGTGGACAACAGGAAGTAGATCGAAGGCCAGGGGGTGGCGGATGGGCTTCTATGAACCA
>WVXP01000247.1:23143-28103 GCA_011773445.1 Pseudomonadota bacterium
TGATCTGGTGATCCTTGTGGATGGCTTTCGGAGATGGGATTCGCTTATGAAGGCCGCGTATGGAAGGCTCCTTGAGGAGCTCTGAACGCCTGGGGTGCAAATCAACCAAGAAAAGGCTCGTATGGTGGATCTTGCTCAAGACGAAACCTTCAGCTTTCTTGGGTTTGACTTCAGGCGAGTTAAACCCGGCGAGGTAAGTGGGCATTAAGGGTCACGCCGAGGATGAGAGCGCGGACGGACCTTCTGCAAGAACCCAAGGACGTGTTTCGTCGACACACCTCACAACCCGTCGATCGGGTGATATACCTGATCAATCCTATTCTGAGACTTTGGTTAAACCACTTCCGGATTGGGAACTCCAGCCGCTTTTTTCGGTATATCAAAGAGTGAGTGAAGAAGAAGATCCAAAGGCACCTGATGCGTGCAAGGACCGGCCGTGGTTTTAACTGGAACAGGTAGAGTAGAACCAGGCTTTACGGAACGCTTGGACTGTTTAATCACCAGCGGGTGCAACTCTGCACCGGAAAGCGCCGCCAGTCCGATAGGTCCCATAAACCTTCAGGTGAAGCTAGCAGGGAAGCCCGGTACGGGAAAACCATACGCCGGGTTTGACGAGGCGAGGATTGTAAACGGGCTCACTTGAGTACCGCGCCAATCCTCGACCTATAGCATCGGGAGAAACAGTCTACTCGATCCCCTCTATCTCTGTTAGAGTTTAGTGGAGATTCCAAGCTCTGCCAGTTTCCTTCCGGTAGGAACGCCCTTCACAGTCCATCCTCGGAGTTTATAATACTCCGGCAGCATCTCATTTAGTCGAACCACATGCCCCTTCCCTGGTCCCTCAGGCATCGGCTCCTCCAGCATACGCCACGGTAATGTATCATCCTTCGATGTCAGGCCAGCTTTAAGATTGAACAGTCTCTCCAAATTGAATATCCGCTCCCCTGTATTGAGAAAGCCCCCTAAGCCTCCAAAGGTCAGTCCCGTCCCCTTCTCCATCAGATTGATGAACACATTGTGATCAGGCATGCCAATAATGATAAAATTACAGATCCCTGATGAATCGATCATACAGTAAAAATCCTGAAATCTCTTGGTAACCTCTGGCTTCCCTTTTGTCGTAAAACGGTCGAGGGATCCGCCTGTCTCAATGATGCCCATCAGTGAGATGCCGAAGAATTCTACACAGTGAACCTCATTCCTGATGTGACACCCCCCCCGGTTCTGAGTGGCGTAGGCCAATGCGAACCCTTGGCCTCCTCTTGGATCGTAATTGGGAAACTCAAGCTTCTTGGCAGTCATTGATAGCTCTGGATGGCCATACCGTTCTGCGAGCCGGTAGGAACCCTCAGCAATCACATCCCCAAATCCCTTCCTACGGGCGGCGTTCTCCAAGAGATGAACCATTGCCTGGCCGTCCCCAAACTTGAGTGACATTCCCACGTCCTTTTCCGGGAGGTACCCCTTTTCAAAAAGCTCCATGGCGCATCCAATAGTTACCCCCGCAGAAATGGTGTCCATTCCCATCCGGTTGCAAATATAGTTAGCTTTCATTACGGCTTCTGGGTTTTCGACACCACAGACAGACCCAAGGGATCCCAAGGTCTCATACTCAGGTCCTTCCCCCTCACCCTTAAACTCGCCATCCGGCACTCTCGTAACCCTTCCACAGCCGAGCGGGCAGCCAAAACAGGCCTTAGTCTTGGTCGCACCTCTGAGATTGTACTTGGCGATAACCGATCCCCCGATCTTCGAAGCCCCTTCAAAAACCCCTGTTTGAAAGTTTCTCGTCGGGAGCAGACCCACCTCGTTCGAAAACTCCACGACATCTGATGTCCCGTAATTCCCTATGACCTGTGACATATAGGGGTCGTGAAACTCCTTTATTGCAGCCAATACCGCCTCCCTGAAGCCTTCAGGATCAGCGACCGTAACTCCATTTGTACCCCTAACGGCTACCGCTTTGAGGTTCTTTGAGCCCATAACTGCGCCTACACCAGAGCGGCCGGCTGCCCGGCCATTGTCATTCATGATGTTTGCGAATTTAACCAAATTCTCACCTGCGGGCCCAATGCAGGCCACCTTGGCATCCTCATCCGCCTCAGCTGCGATCAGCTCGGTTGTTTGGTGGGAGTCCTTACCCCATAGATGCTTTGCGCTCCGGATTTCGATGCTGTCATTTTCAATCCAGAGGTACACAGGCGCCTTGGCCTTCCCTTCCAAGATGATCATGTCATATCCTGCATATTTCAGCTCGGCACCAAAGTAGCCGCCAGAATTGGAATTGGCGATCGCTCCGGTTAGGGGTGATTTTGTCACGGCCGTATATCTACCCCCCGCCAATGCATTGGTCCCAGTAAGGGGGCCCGTGACCAGCATCAGCTTGTTTTCCCGACTGAAGGGATCGACTTTGGGGTCAATTTCATCATAGAGATACTTGATCCCTAATCCCCGTCCTCCAATATAATCATGGGCAGCCTCCTCGCGAAGATCTTCTACAGACACTCTATTCTTAGACAAATCTACCCTCAAGATCTTACCGACCCATCCGTTCATCAGTCTGCCTCCTTCTGATGATATATCTTCTCTGCATATGTCCTACTCTTGCGCGCTGTCCTTAGCTCCCAATCCTTGAATTCGAGAGCACCAGGGATACAGAACGTCACACACTCCGGATTGCCTTCGCACAGATTGCACTTTTGCACACAACCGTTGCTCTGATAGGTAATGGCACCAAACGGGCAGGCTAGCGTACACATCTTGCAACCTACGCATTTCTCCTTATCGACCAGCACAACGTAGGCGCCATTTGTCTCAGCTGCGTAGATAGCTCCGGTTGGACAAACCTCCCCGCAGAAGGGCTTGTCACATTGGGTGCAAACCATGGGAACATAAAAGGCATTCTCAGTAAAAATACTCACCTGAATATTGGATTTTGAAGGATTGAATTCCCCGTGATGCTTGAAAGAGCAGGCAAGTTCGCAACTCCTACACCCAGTGCATTTATCCAGATTCACGAGTAGTGCCTTTGCCATGGATCTCCTCCTTTCGTTCTTAGTTTGGATTAATAGAATTGGCCTCCCGCAATAGGAGCAAATAAACTTACCCTATCACCATCCTCTAACTGTTGCCCCTCTTGGGCATGTAGTCCATTTATCAGAATCACTTTAGGTACATCAACCGGAAATTTGATTTCATCCTTTAACATTTGACCCAAAGTCGTCCCGCTCTTAAGGGAAATTTCAAAAGGATGATCGGTCAAACCTTGGGGCAGAAATCTCTTGAAGCTATGGTGGATTCTAACGCTTATCGAGATCATGTCCACCCTTGATCTCTTACCATAAGAAGTGACCGGTCTTCTGTGAGAAATATGCTCCATACTTCACAGTCGATCTGACCAAGTGATACCTCTTATCCTTTGGGATCCTCGCGCGATTCCTTATCAAATTGGTAATCACCCCTATGTCTTCCACTTTTCCCATCAAGACTGCGCCCATGATTTGGCCTTTCTCGTTCCAGACTAGTTTTCTATATAGACCCTTGCCTGGATCACTATAGACAATCTCTTCATAGTCTCCATTTTCAGGTTTTGTTATGCCTACCGATGCAACGGTCCGGCCTAAGAAACTGCATACGTTTCCGGTAAGGCCTAGGAATCGGCCCTTCCCACCCGCCATATTTATTCCGGCAGTCTTTCCCTGGGAGCAGGCATTTGCCCAGGTCGCAATGACCTGCCTTTCGCCGGAAACCAGATTCCTGCCTTCGGCTACATCACCGGCGGCAAAAACGTTTGGAAAATTTGAACGCATGGTTTCGTCCACTATCACCCCTCTATTCACCTCGATTCCATTTTTCTCAACCAGTGCAATGTTCGGGTTCACACCTTTCCCAATAATCACAGCATCTGCATCAAGGCGTTGACCAGAGTCGAGGTCTATCAGTAATTTGGTGTTAGATCTTTGTATTGAGACGGCATTCGATTCAAATAGAATTGACATGCCACAGTCCCTGATGCCTTGGCAGATACTCTGAGCGCACGAGGGATCAACATTTTGAGATAGGGGTTGCTTTGAGCCGATCACCATCGTTAATCTTCGGCCCTCCCTGAATAAGGCGTTGGCAGCCTGCAGCCCGATTAATCCCCCACCTATTATGACAACCTGCGTCATCCGATCTGAGTACTTCAAGAGTTTATCTGCATCATCCAAGGTTTTTAGGGTAAATACACCCGGGAGATTTTCCCCTTCGATCCCGAGACGCTTAGGTGAAGAACCCGTTGCAATGAGGAGATTGTCGTATTCTACGATGTTGCCATCTGCAAGGTGAAGCAATTGCTCCTCAGGGTCGACTTCTTTGGCTTTATTCCCGAGAATGAGTTCCACTTTATGCCTTTCGTAAAAACTCCGATCAACAATGAATAGCGATTCACGATCGATCTTTTGACCCACGTAGTAGGTCAGGAGAACTGGCGAGTAGGCAAAGCAGCGCTCAGCAGATATTAATGTAATGGAACTGCGAGAGTCACTCTCGCGGATGGCTTTAATAGCGCTTAGGGCGGCAGCACTATTTCCGACAATTACATGCTTTTGTTTGCTAGGAAAACTTTTCTCATTCATCATGTGGAATCGATAACGCTAATCGGGCGAAGGTCGTGTAGTCCTTTCTTCCCCACATCTGGACCATACTGAGTGCAGGGAATGCTTGCCGGATACAGCTTTGGTTGACTGAAGTGTGAGGTATCTTAACGTCTGTTTTCTCTAAGGTTTATCTTTGGACAGACCGCCTCAAATCAAGGATTGGAGACGACGGATCCGCCTGTGACTCGCCGGTTCTCTCTTCCTCAAAAAACGGCCCGTTACCAAGCCCCGAAAAAAATCCAGATTTCCAAGTATACCCTCAGGAGCCAGTTTTATAGCTACTATGACGATTGCCCCAAAAATAAGGAACCGATAGGATTCTA
>WVXP01000247.1:28122-34537 GCA_011773445.1 Pseudomonadota bacterium
TCCCAATGCCCCCGATAATCAACATGATCATGGCCAGAAGAAATATATCGAGCCCGAGTAGTCTTGGGGAAATGATTCCAGCATAATGTGCATAAAAGGCTCCGATTATGCCTGTGAGAAAGGCCGATATGCCAAACACCATGAGTTTGTATTTGTATTCGTTGAGCCCCAGACTCTTCGCAAAGTCCTCTGAATCGCGAAGACCAATGAATCCTAAACCGACAGAAGAAGAAATTATTCTATAAACCACAAAAAGTAAGAGAAAAGAGATGACAAGAGCGGCGTAATACCATGGAATGAGTTGAACACGAGGGAAAAAATATCCGCCCAATTCCAGGGGAGGGATTGACATTAGACCGGTGCTCCCGCCTGTACCGATTGCTCCCCCAACTTTAAGGAGAGGAGCCATCACGAGGTGGAGCCCCCAAGTGATAAGCGCGATATAGGCGCCTTTTAGTCTTAAACATGGGAGACCAACAACCAGACCGACCACGCCAGCAGCCACACCACCGAGTGGCATTCCAAACCACGGGGAGACCCCTATGTATTTGGTGACCATGCCTGACGTGTAAGCCCCAATAACAAAGAAAGCGAACTGACCGAATGTAAAAATACCGGCATAGCCCATAATGAAATTCCATACAGAAGCCAATGCGCCCCAGACGAAACAGGCGACTAACAGACTAAGAACATAGGGAGTGTCATAAATGAAAAGAGGGAGGATAGCTAGAAGAACATAGATAGATAAAAAAATGATGAGCTGTCTTTGAAGATTCATGGTTTATTCTAACCCCATGTTCCCAGCAACCCACGCGGCCGAAAAGCGAGGACTCCGAGAAAGACCAAAAACCAAAAAGGCATTACCCAGCTTGCCCCCAAGCCCCATCCAACGAAGGATTCAAATATCGCTAGCATAAGAGCTGCATATAGGGTGCCCTTGATACTCCCTAGACCCCCAAATGCTACGATCACAAATACCCTAAAGAAAGGGCCCCATCCGCCGAGAGGAGAAATGAAGTATCTAGGGGCAAGGAGAATCCCACTCATTCCCACTAGGGCTGTCGAAATCCCAAAGCTGTAGCTGAAAACCCTTCGGATGGGTATTCCAACGATTTCAGATCCTGTCATGTCTTGGGAAATTGCTTGCATGCTTATGCCCAGTCTTGTTCTGGACAGAAAAAGGCCAAAAGTGATCATAATAGAGATGCCAACAATTAGAATTGCCAGGTCCTGAACACTTAACGTGAAGCCGAAGGGATTCAAATGCGCCCCGAAGATAGGCGGTAAGGATTTTGCCATAGGTCCAAAAGTGACAAACGCCATGTTATCCATGAAAAAAGCCAAACCTAAAGTCACCATCATAGTGGTGACCTGCCAATTTGGACGCCACCGAAGCGAACGAACGACGACGACTTCCGTAGCTATCCCGAGAAAGAACATGGCTGGAATGACAGCCAAGAAGACAATCGCATAATTCATCCAGTGAAATAGAGAGAATAGGGCCCATGCGAAATACGCCCCCCAGGTAAAGAAAGATCCGTAGGCAAAATTGAACACCCGAGATATGCCGTAGATAAGGGAGAGGCCTATTCCCATGATCGCATAGACTGAAGCGGTAATAACCCCGCTGATGATCAGCTGAATTATCTGTTGAGTCCAGATGTCCATGCCTTAGCTATCCGCCCAAAAACACTTCTTTCACATGGTCGTTAAGCAATGCCTCCTTCTTGTCGCCGCCAAAAACTATGCGGCCGTCTTCCAGAAGGCAAACTCTATCAACGAAATCGAGAACGTGCGTTACATTCTGTTCAACAAGAAGGACCGTAATTCCATTGCCATTGATGTCGTTTATTCTGTTGAAAACTTCATTGCGGACAATGGGCGCCAATCCAAACGACGGTTCATCTATGGCTAGAAACTTCGCGCAAGACATGATACCTCTTGCCAGGGTTAACATCCGTGCTTCTCCACCGCTCAAAGTCGAGGCCTCCCGGTCGCAGAATTCCCTGAGAATTGGAAACAGTTGGAAGACGTAATCCAAGTTCTCTTTCTCTTTTCCTCGAGCATGAACGTTATACGCGCCGAGTTTGAGGTTCTGCATGACCGTCAGTTGAGGGAACAGATGCCTGTCCTCCGCCACATAGACAAGGCCCATTTCCACAATCTTGTCAGTCGGTAACATGGCGATGGGTTTCCCATCAAATATGATTTGGCCCGAAGCCGGACGAAGCAAACCACATATTGTTTTCAACAGAGTGCTCTTTCCATGACCATTTGGTCCGACAACGAGAAATAAATCACCCCCGGAGACTTTTAAAGAAATATCTCGTATAGCGTGAAATTCACCGTAGAATGTGTTTATGTTCCGCAATTCGAGCAAGGCCTCACCCTAACCTAAGTAAACCTCTCGGACTTTTTTGTCGACCATAACCTCTTCGGGGGTTCCGATCCGGATCATTTCTCCATAGTGGAGTATCATGAGCCGATGTGAGAGTTCCTTGAGCGCCTTCATGAGGTGTTCAATCACGATTATGGTGATCCCCAATTCTTTGTTGATTCTCTGGATCAATCTGATGAGAGGTCCGATTTCTGTCGGGCTTAATCCACCTATTGGTTCATCCAGTAGTAATAATTTCGGAACGGTCGCAAGGGCTGCGGCGATCATAATCGATTTCTTGTGAAACAGGTCGAGATTCCCCGCTATGGCTATTTCCTTACCCTTTAATCCTACGAAATCTATCGCATCGCGAATGACCTGGTTTTCATTCTTCAGATGCGGATTTCCAAAATGAGCTCCGAATCTTACATTATTAAAAACATCCAGAGTTGAAAAAACTTGGGGGATTTGAAATGTCCTGGCAATGCCGTTACGACAGATCTGGTGGGGTTTGAGGTGGTTAATATTCAATCCTTCAAACAGGACTGCTCCAGTTCCCGGTAAGAAACCCGTTATCACATTGAACAAGGTGGTTTTGCCAGCACCATTGGGACCGGCAACACCAAATACCTCGCCTGGGTAAACTTCGAAGCTTAAATTGTTGACAGCTAGCATGGCCCCAAAGGCCTGCGAGAGATCCCTTACCTCGAGCAGCGGGGCAGACACCGGTTGATGTCTGCCCGCACCATTCGAACCATTTCCCACGGTCACTATTCAACCTTTCCCCAAGGCTGCTTTATCCATGGAGGTAGCTTGTGCTCGGACATAGTGTAGCTGCCAAGGTTTCGCAGCACAAGCTCGCCATTCTCTGCCTGGAAAAGGTTATTCGGCAACAAGTGATCACCTGCTCTCGCTAGCTGCCAAGGATTATTGAAGTCGTAGACGCCACCCATCCCCTTATACGGGTGTTCTTTTATTGCTTTCGCTACAGATCGATAATCCTCGACTTTGCCCACCCTTTTGACCGCGGCTGCCCAGGCCATGACAGCGTCATAAACGCATGGAACCACACTTATCGGCATCTCGTCCTTATTGAACACCTTCTTATATCTTCTCTCGATTGCCCGGCCTTCAGCAGTCACACTAGGCGGGACAGCGAGGGCGGCATAGCCGGTGAGACCATCGGCATATTTGCCGGCGATATTCATAAAAGAAGGGATGGACACGGCGTAGCCTAGGTCAACGAGGGAATTCGTCGGATTTTGCAAAAACTGATCAGCAAAAGCCGCGATCCCCTCAGGTGCATAGATACTCAAAAATATCAGAGCAGGCTTGTGCGCCCTGATTTTTGAAAGAATCGGACCCCAGGCAACCGTATCAGCGGGGACTTGCTCGTATATCACCAGATCCATGTTATATTTTCCTGCTCCCTTTTTCAGAGCAGCAGCAACTTCCTTGTCCCAATCATACTCACTGTAAACCACAGCTACCTTGGTGTTTGGCAATTCATAGCCGAATCCCCTATAGTATTCGATGGTTTTGGAACCGTATGCTGGCGGATTATCGCCCGCCTGAAAGACATTCCAATACTGGCCAGGGTCGTCCTTCACCATTGCCGTGGCCAGGGTCGAGGCATTATTGTGAATGTAAGGGACATCATACTTTCCGAAAGCCTGAACATCCGGGCCCATAGCATTGCACGCCGTTACAACAAAGTCGCTCCGTTCCTTGACAACCAAAACCTCCGCCGCTGAGATGAGTTTCTCGGGCAACATGTCTTCAATATCAAATGAAACAACCTCAAGCTTTCGCCCCAAGAGCCCGCCTTCGGCGTTAAGATCCGCTACTGCCAGTTTTGCTGCCTCAAGCATCACCAACCCGTCAGAAGCATAGATACCCGTCAGCGGATCCGGTGCCCCCACCTTTATCGTTTTCTCTTCTGCGTTTGAAAGGGTAAATCCACTGCTGACAAAAATGGAAATAACAAGAGCCAACCCTAAGATCATCAAAGCCCTCTTCAAGCTCATTTGTCGATCCTCCTTTTTTTCAGAATAACAAGAACTTCTCTACCCAGCCTCCATTTCCCAAGAGAAAAGCTGAGGCCATCTCAGGTTCACCTCCTTTCTCCAATCTGCCGTCAGCGAGCATCTTATATAACGAACCTGTTGAGATGTCAAGTGCGGCCAACCTGAGCCAGGAATTCCGCATTTGGGTGCTTTATGCCCCATAAGGTATTGAATCGAGGGAAGATTTCCTCTGCAAGGTGCCACAGGCAAATGGAAGCCTCACGTATCGGGAAGCCACCAGCTCAATTGACCGTTACAGGAGGAATATCCTTGCACGTCTTTTCGATTGCCAAAACGATTGCGGCAATCGGTATGGAGCTGATAGGGGGTTTCCTTGTCCTCGTCCCTCAGCAAGCGGGCTTTCTTCATCNNGATATTCTGTGGATCAAAAGGCAGCTTTCCATTTTGGTAGAGATTGAGGAAAGAGACAGGACGTGCCCACCTGCGAGCCCCAGGGGAGCATTCCATCGGGGCCGAAATCCGGAGGGGTCAGAATGATTGCCAGAAAGAGCTGAAAACCACAAGGAATCCATGGAAACCGAATGAGATTCATAGCGCTAGGCAGACTTTCATTGGAAAAGTCGGGAATCCCTGCGGTTTTTTCTTGACAGGTTAACGGAGATATGCTACGTGAAAGATCTCACAGAAGAACGGTAGTTCACGGAAACTTGTCCGTCGTCTTCGGAGCGGCCATTCATTCCCTTTACCTCTTGAAGGGAGGATTGGCCCCCTCGAGAGGAGGGCTCCAACTCCGGAAAATGCATATCTCGTCCCCCTGAGGGAGGGGTGAGGAATCAAAAACACGGTGTGGCAAGGTCGGGCTCCCATGGCCTAAAGACTAACCGGCGATTCAGCGACGGAGACTGATCAGCCCCTCCCCATCGAAACGATGCAAGCGCCGGCTCTGGGCAAGACCCATAGGGATCGTGAAGAAAATCCGGGTTGAGACCGGCCCGGACGTCGAAGTCCCGTGGAACCAACTCGGGGGAATGATTGAATTCCGTATCAAAGAGAGGAGGTGAGGCAAGGCGACCCAAGGGGTTTCGGACACGAGAACCTTTCCGTTCCAAACAGAGACATGAGGAAGCGCCAATCGGCCCAGGAGAGTGGCTCTCAAGGGCAGAAGAGGGGCGCGGAAAAAAGAAGGAGGGTAAATGATGGACCGAAAAGATCACAAAAAGGAACCCGGAATGAACCGACGGGATTTTATGAAGCTCGCTGGGATCGGCGGTGCGGCCCTTTCCACCGCCAGCGCTTTATCCCTAACCGGTGGCGTTAAGAAAGCAGAAGCAGCCAAATTACCCGCTGGGCTTACCGAAGATGAATTGGTTATCCTAGGCCATCTACCTGACCAGCAGATAGGGGTAGATTACCCCCAAGGGGAGACGATTACCGTCGGTTTCCTCTGCGCGCTTTCTGGGCCTAGTGCTGGGTGGGGACTCCCTGGAATGACCGGAAACAATATCTGGATTGATGCGGTGAACAAGACCGGTGGGCTCCTCGTCGGTGGGAAAAGATACCCATTGAAGATGCACGCATTTGATGATGAGGGTAACGCCTCGAAGGCGCTCCAGGGTGCCAGACAATTGGTGCTAGAACGTGATGTGAAATTCATCAGCGCCATTGGCGGCGATCCTGCGAACGCCACTGCTCCCTTCCTCACCAAGCACAAGGTGGTCTACGCTTCTCTGGTCCCCACCGACATGCATCCGACCAGGCCCTACTTCGTCGCTGGCGGCGATATAACCCCCCAGTGCAACATGTTCAACGCCTTGATTGCCAAGATGGTTTTGCCCAGTGAAAAAGAGCTGGGGAGACCGTTAACATATGCATTAACCACACAGGAAGACATCATGTCCCGCCAGGTTGGAGCATGGGAAATCGGCTCCGCTATCGCCATGGGGTTCGAGATAGTCTACGAGAAGTTCTTCTCCGTCGATACGACCGACTTCGCCCCGGTAGTCACCGCCAT
>WVXP01000247.1:34558-38971 GCA_011773445.1 Pseudomonadota bacterium
TTGTACCTTCAGGGATATAAGGGGGTGGTTGTCCAGAACTACGCCGATTGGGAAACCAACCTCACGAAGATCCCACCAGAGTATGCTGCCGCTCAAAAGGGCATAGACAGCTTCCCCTTGATGGATGACCCGTGGTGGGGTGAAACGTCGTGGCCGGCTTCTTTCACTCGCGTGTGGAACGCGAGATATGGTCCGGGGGCTCCCGAGAACGTTAAGCGCCGCATGACCGGCATAGACTGGGACCATGTGGTATGGCTCATTCCGTGGTGCATTGGCGCCCAGATTGCCGGTAAGAAGGCGCCGGAAAAGTGGCCTTCTAACGATGCCATACTGGAGGCCCTCAGGGAACAGGCGTCGTTCCCCACCGTCCTCGGCCCAGGACACATGAGTGGGAAGGAGATGTTTGGTATACAGAACATGATTGAACAGCCTGTCCCCATGGACATGTTTGACCTCAAAGCGGAAGACAAACGCATCATCGCTCACTTGAATTTCGAGCCCTGGTTTGCGGCCATCAAGAAGGTCGTAATTGCCGCAGTAAAAGAGCGCGGACAGTACTGGACCCAGCGCAAATAACCCGTCCACGGGGGTGGTGGTGAACACCGCCCCCGTGAACACTGAAGCTCCGATGAGCAAGCGCTATCAGAGATCGAGGTAAGGTATGAGCAGCCAACTTTTGCTCCAAACCATAGCCAATGCAGTAGCAGCGAGCTCTATGTACGCTTTGATAGCTGTTGGGCTAACTTTGGCCTTTGGCGTCATGCAGATGGCAAATTTGGCTCATGGTCATTTCTTCATGGCAGGCGCCTATACCGTATATGCCCTCTATGCCTTGGGCGGTTGGCCATTCTGGTGGGCAGTGGCAGCAGCCGTGGGGGTAGGTGCTGTCATCGGTTTAGTTGTCGAGCGCGGCATTTTCCGGCCGTTGCAGGGAGACGTGGTCTCCGGTTTTATCGCAACCGCCGGGTTGATGTTTGTTTTCGAGGTTTTGGTGGGTGAGTTTTGGGGGTGGGGGTTGTCGAAGCCCATTCCCAACCCCTATATGCGCGCCTTTAGGTTTATGGGTGCCGCGGTGGCCTTCCAAAGGGTTCTCGTCATACCTTTTGCCATTGTTTCCATAGGAGGGCTCATGTTCTTTATGCGGCGGTTCAGGTTGGGACGAGCACTGCGTGCTGTGGCTCAGGACCCGGAAGCCGCCTCAATACAGGGGGTAAACATAAACAGGATGACGGCGCTGGCGATGGCTATCGCCGGTGCCTATGCCGGCCTGGCCGGGGGACTCATGTCAACAATATATGCGGTTACCCCGTCGCTGGGGGGCCACATCATCCTGCCTGCCCTCATCGTGGTGGTTGTCGGCGGAATGGGAAGCGTTGGGGGTGTCACGCTCGCCGCCATTATCTTTGGCTTTGTTATCACCTTCGTCACGACTCTAATCGACGGCGTCGCAGCTTTAATGGTTTCTGTTACCGTTATGGCCGTCGTATTGGCAATAAGACCGCAGGGGTTAATGGGCCGTGTCATTGCTTAATGTAGGAAAATTCAGCATGTGGGCGCTGGCGTCCTTAATCATAGGGATCCTAGGGCTGTGTATTTTTCCCTTTCTTGCCAGGGCATATCTGGTTGAGGTCGCCATGATGTACTTCATGTACATCATCCTTGCCCAAAGTTACCGCCTGATCGTTACGATACATGACTGGCAGCTATACCATGTTGTGTTGTACGGTGTTGGTGCCTACACCAGCGGCATGTTAGCTAAGAATCTCGGTGTTCCGGTCTTCGCGGCCATCCCCCTAGGAGGGGCGATGGCAAGCCTGATGGGCGTGGCGATTACTCTGCCTCTGCTGAGAACCAAGGGGTGGGGTTTTTATATCGCCACCTATGGGCTGGCGGAACTGGTCAGGCTGACCTGGCTCAAGTTTCGAAACCCCTTTGGAGGTTCCACCGGAATCATTGAGATCCCCTACCCTCCGGTAGTCGCAGGGATAGATTTTAGTGCGCGTATTCCCTACTACTTTTTCAGTCTGGGGGTAATGCTCGCCATCATGTTTATGCTGTATCGCGTAGAGAAGTCCCAGATAGGGGACTCCTTTAAGGCTGTCTCTACGGACTCACTGTTGGCGGCATCCACAGGGATAAACATCTCCCGGCACAGGCTCCTAGCCTGTGCCATCGGTGGCTTCTTTGCCGGCATTGCCGGTGGCCTACTCGTTCACCGCCTGGGCGCGGTGGACCCGAAGTTGTTCAACATAATCACCATGCTATACCTCCTCATCTGGGTGGTGGTCGGTGGTACCAATACCTTCTGGGGTCCCGTAATCGGGGTCGTTGTGATGCAAACCCTTTTCGAAATCTCACGCCCGTTAATACAGATAAGACCTATGTTCTTTGGCCTTTCTATGGTTTTTGTCCTCATCTTTATGCCCGGGGGAATTGAGGGATTAATCTCGAAGGCTGTCGCTCGATGGGGAAGACTGCGTGGCGAGCCGAACGCGGAAGCAGAGTGAGGCTGCTCCCGAGAGGCTGATTGTTGAGGAACTAAATCCTGCCTGCCGCCATAAATTGCGGTAATCAAAAAGACCCGGCTAGTCTAGGATCTAGCCGGGTCTTTTTGATCTCTGTGCAAACAGCCTTTCAGCCGCCCAGATAGGATTTTTTCACGTCATCGTTATTACGTAGGTCTTTAGCTGGGCCAGATAGAGCGATACCGCCGGTCTCGATAACATAGGCATGCCGGGATAGCGCCAGAGCCAGTCGGGCGTTTTGCTCAACGAGGATTACTGTCTTACCCTCGATATGGATGTTACGGATGATTTTTGCAATTTCCCCACACATGATGGGTGATAGTCCCAGCGAAGGCTCATCCATAAGGAGGAGTTTGGGTGCAGACATAAGCGCCCGTCCCATTGCCAGCATCTGCTGCTCACCTCCGCTTAAGGTACCGGCGTCCTGATTCTTTCTTTCTTTGAGGCGTGGGAAATGCCTGAAGACCACGTCCTCCAGGTTTTTCTGAATCTCTTCCTTATCGTTTCTCAGAAAGGCACCCATCAAGAGGTTTTCCAGCACTGTCATTTGAGGAAAGACCCGTCTTCCCTCAGGAACCATGGCAATACCCAAAGCATTTATCTTATACGGAGGCAGCTTGTCTATCCTCTGTCCCTTGAAGCGGATTTCTCCCGTCGTGGGGTGTTTCAAACCGCTGATGGCGCGCAGTGTAGTCGTTTTGCCGGCTCCGTTCGACCCGATAAGGGCAACGATTTCACCATCCTCAACCGTTATTGAAATGTTTCTGATTGCGGGCACTTTGTAATAGTGAACCGTGATATTTTCAATCTCAAGTAGCAACCTCTTCACCTCCAAGAGATAAGATATCTTCAGTCCCTAGATATGCGGTAATTACCGTTTCATCGTTCTGTATTTCAGCGGGGACTCCCTCGGCGAGCAGTTTCCCAAAATCAAGCACGCTGATATAATTACATAGTTCCATAACAGATCTCATATCATGCTCCACGATCAGGATGGTAATGCTCTTCTGGTGCACTTTTTTGATGAGATCTATCATATGTGCTTTTTCTGTAGGCGTCATGCCCGTCAAGGGCTCATCCAGTAGCAGTAATTTGGGTTCACAGGCTAGCGCAATGGCAATACCCAGAGCTCTCTGGTGACCGTGAGGTAGATTTGCCGCCAGCTCATTCTTCAGGCGTCCCAGCCCCATGAACTCCACGATTTCCAAAGCCTTTTTCACATTCTCCTCTTCCATTTTCTTCACCGTGCCAGCAAAAACGCCGAAAATATTCTCCCTGGCATGAAGATGGCGCGCTATGGTGACATTTCTGAGCACCGTAAAGTTGTGATAGAGTGCAGTCCGCTGGAACGTCCGGACGAGTCCCATTTCGGCTATCCTGTCTGAAGAGAGGCCGTCAATACGTTTGCCCTCCAAGTAGAATATCTGTCCTGAGGTGGGTTGGTAGACGCCGCTGATAACGTTGAAGAGGGTGGTCTTACCCGCACCATTCGGGCCAATTATTCCTCTTATTTCACCTTCCTCGATAGTGAGATTGATATCATTTAGCGCGGCAAGACCGCCGAAGTACTTGCTCACTCCCTTCACTTCAAGTATTGACATAAGCCCCGTCTCTCCTTTATGTCGGTATGCTGAACATTACAACTATGTACCCATTCCACCCATTACGACAGCACTCAGAATGGGATGATACCCTCCGAGGCGTATGTGAAATACAACGATCCCCTTTGTCTCCTTAACATACACAAAAATAGACTCCGAAAAGCACTATGATTACCCAAAGAATACCCATGTTACCCAGAACAGGACATTCTGTCAAGAATAACGAGACCGGAGTTTCCTGGCTTTTTTGATCCATCTTATAAGCAGATAGCCCAGACCCCTTTGAG
>WVXP01000241.1:0-223 GCA_011773445.1 Pseudomonadota bacterium
CGACCCCTGCCCAAAAGGCTGCGAAAAGGAATCCCACGATTTTGGTTCGCCTCGTGTTGACAGTCATCGCATTGGCTGCCATTTCATTGTCACGGACCGCATTGAGGGCCTTTCCCATCGTGGAGCGCACAAAATTGTTGATGATCCACACACAGACGACAGTCCACACAAACACAGTTGGCAGATTGGCCCAGTCCGGTTGTCCGCTCAAGCCACGAGGGCC
>WVXP01000241.1:257-1384 GCA_011773445.1 Pseudomonadota bacterium
CCTCTTGTTCGAAAGGAAGGAATCGCAACAGCAAGGGCTCCAATGGACGCTACCAGTCCGCCCAGTATCAGGGCGACGGGGAACATGAACGGCCCCAGAGCTGAAGGAAGGAGAGCCGGCCCGAAGATTCTGTCATTGGCAAAGAGAACAACCGTAAAGACGGAGCTCGCATATGCCCCCAATGCGATGAACCCTGGGTGAGAGCAGGAGAACTCCCCCATGTAGCCGTTGATGATGTTCAGGCTCAGGGTGACCATGACGGCGATCAGAGTGAGCTTGAGCGTGAGAATTCGGTAGTCACTAATCCCGGACCACACATGGAGAGTCAAGTAAAGAAGACTGAGATGGATGGCCACAGGGACCACCATGGGAAACCTGAGAAGTTGAGCCGCCAGTTTGTTGGCTATGGAAGCACTGAACCGCGATACAATGCCTATGGGTAAAACGTAGATCGCCAGTACGTAAACGATCGCACTGGGGATCAGTAGGGGTTTTTTGAGCATAATAAGGAAACCAAAAAGGGCGGGTATCTTGGGCAGTCCCAAGGCCAGAGCCAGATCCGTTCCCACGAGACGTTCTAAGACCACCGCGATCAGGGCACCGAACAGCCAGCCCAAGAGGGGAGCACGGGAAAACAAAACCGGTATGTATTGCTTAAGCAAGTTCGAGGTTTCCGACCCGTTTCCTCTTTTTGCTTCCATGTTAAACCCATGTCTCTGCAGAATCTCTTATGGCAACAGAGACGACCGTACTTTGAGTGCAGCCGTTTAGAGTCTGAGACGTGCGCTGTAAGGTTCGCCGAAAAAACCGTGGGGCCTAAAGGTCAAAATAAGCAAAATGATCGAATAGGCGATCAGATCGCGCAGTGTCGAAGGGAAGATCATGGCCACAAAGATTTCGATAAACCCCAACAGAAAGCCAGCCAGGGTGGCCCCCATAACAGAGCCTCTCCCGCCCAGAATTGCAGCCACGAAAGCCTTCCAACCGAATAGGATGCCCATATAGGGGTCCAAGACGGGATAGGCCAGTCCAAAGAGTATCCCCGCAGCCGCGGCCAGAGCTGAACCAAGGGCGAAGGTCAGGACAGCAATGGTGTTGATCGAAACCCCCATCAGAGGCACCACGAG
>WVXP01000241.1:1541-1696 GCA_011773445.1 Pseudomonadota bacterium
AGGTTACTGGTCTCCAATATGATGCCTATCATCAGGCCGGTAATCGCAGCCGAGGCTCGAGGTGCTGCTCGCAAAGGTCGGTATCCTACTCTTTCGACGATCATTCCGACAAAGGAGGTCAAGAACATGGAGAAGAGGATGGTCAACACCAGAAT
>WVXP01000106.1 GCA_011773445.1 Pseudomonadota bacterium
GGATTATCGAAAATGAACGTCAGACACTCAATTGATCGAGCCATCCGGGAATACCCGGATCGAACTGCTTTGGTTTTTGGCGATAGACGGCTGAGCTTTTCGGAATTGAGTGATAGGGTCAACCGGCTTGCCAATGGCCTGATGAGGTTAGGGATATCCAAAGGTGATCGGGTTGGCATGTTATTGAGAAATTGCTGTGAGTTTATTGAAATTGACTTTGCCCTGTCCAAGACGGGTATCGTCCGAGTCCCCCTCAATGCACGCTTAACCGGCAGTGACCATGAATACATGTTGAATGATTCGGGCGCCAACACGCTTATCTTTGGAGAAGAATTTACTGAGACCGTGCAGGAGATTAAGCCACGTGTGAGGACGGTCGAAACGTTTGTGCGGGTTTCCCAGGGACTTTCAATGGAAAACGTTCTCAATGCTATTGATTACGAAGGCCTGATTGAAAAGAACCCCTCCGAGGAACCTGGTGGCGAGGTTGAAGAACAAGATCTCCATACTTTGTTTTACACGTCCGGCACCACTGGCAAACCGAAGGGAGTCATGTTGACGCAGAAGTCCTGGGCAAATGTTACTATCAACCTCATCCTGGACTATGGGCCGTTTACCGAAGAAGATGTCCTATTGAATACCCAACCGCTGAGCCACGGGGCTGGCTTCTTCGTACTTCCCTGTTTCGTCAATGGAGGAACCAACGTACTCCTACCGGACCTGAAGCCCTCAGCGGTGTTTGAGACGATCGAGCGGGAGAAGGTGACGGTTTTGAAACTGGTACCCACCATGCTGTATCAGCTCATGGAATCGCCCGAAAAAGACCGATACGATCTGAGCAGTCTGCACTCAATCATTTATGGTGGTTCCCCAATTGCAGTTCCCAGGTTGATTGAGGCAGTGCAATTCTTTGGGAAGAAGCTGGTTCAACTGTATGGCCAAGCTGAAGCGCCCATGTGTATCTCAACGTTCTCGAGGAGAGATCATATCATTGAGGGATCTGAAGAAGTGGTCGAGCGGCTGAAGTCTGCTGGGAAGCCATGTATCAATGTCGAGGTGAGAATAGTTGATGACCATGGAAAGGATGTGCAGCCCGGAGAGGTGGGCGAGGTGATTGTGAGGGGATACCATATAATGAAGGGATATTGGAACCGTCCCGAGGAAACCGCTCAGACCCTGAAGGATGGTTGGGTTTACACGGGCGACCTCGGTTACTTTGATTCTCACGACTATATCTTCTTGGTTGATCGGAAGAAGGATATGATCATCAGTGGGGCCTTTAATATCTATCCGAAGGAAATTGAAGAGGTGATCGTCACCCACCCGAGGGTCAAGGAAGTTGCAGTTGTTGGCGTTCCGGATGAAAAGTGGGGAGAGGCGGTCAAGGCCGTGGTCGTTCCCAAGCCGGGAGTTGAGGTCACGGAACAGGAGATTATTGATTACTGTCGAGAGCGCATTGCCAGTTTCAAGAAGCCGAAAACGGTAGATGTAGTCCCGGAGCTGCCTCGCAATCCGTATGGCAAGGTTTTGAAGGCAGCCCTCAGGGAAAAATACTGGAAGGGATTCGACAGACGAATTCATTGATGGACTTGTGATGTGGGATAAAACAAAGCTCAAGGAATTGGAAAGGTTGGTCCGAGAGTGGGAAGAAACGTGTCTCGAGCCTACCTTAAGTCAGAAGCCGGAGCGAAGGGAAACATTTCAAACGGATGTCGGCCTGGAGATCAAACGGCTCTACACACCCCTTGATCTGTCCGCAAGGGATTTCGACTATGCAGAGGACCTGGGTTTTCCCGGGCAGTATCCCT
>WVXP01000205.1:0-181 GCA_011773445.1 Pseudomonadota bacterium
GAAGAACTTTGATCCAGGAAAGCTTTCCCTGATACAGTCGTCGCACCTGCCTCATAAGCTATTAGACGTAATCATAGATTGTCCCCAAAAAGTCCATTAATGACCTGAAAACCGTGTTTGGGGCCGCCTGTGCAGAGCGCCTATAGATCCTGAGGGAGTTTTGTATTGGCTCGTCTCCGGC
>WVXP01000205.1:214-1363 GCA_011773445.1 Pseudomonadota bacterium
TTGGAATGGGGGACGTTGTTGAATTTGTTGAATAAATTCTAGGATCAGAAGGCAGACATTCGTATTGAATTTATCAAACGTTTTTCTCTGACAACGCTGGAAGGGAAGGGTAAACATTGATATCACTCGAACCCAGTCAGAGTTTCCTTGAGTCGTCTAATCGTCAGGAGGAGGATTCGCATGATCTATGTTCCCTTAAAGCAAGTGGCTATCGCAATTGGTAAGTATGGCCCTCATATTCGTGAGGTCATAAGAATTGCGAGAATAATGGCAGAAAAACTGGATAAGGGTCAAAATGAGGATTTTTCAGGTCGCCTGAACGGCCTGGAAGATACCGTAAGGTCGCAGTCGGAACTGAATCAGCAATTGATAGGTCAAATGGAATTGCTAAAACCCGTGCTGGACAGCGTCCAGAAGTCTCTACGGATGGTTTATGTAATCGCTATATCTGGGTGTATTCTATCACTCCTTGCGCTCGTCTTGGTTTTATCAAAACAAATCTGGTAGGGATAATCGTGACAGGCGGACCTTGACATTATCGAATCATTTGGAGAAAGAAAGGAATCTATTTCTTTCTATGGGTTAGGAGCCTTGGAAGTTATGAAAAAGGTGAAAGATTCCTTTCTATCGTCCATTATCCGTAGAGTCATATCGAAGAAGATAGAGGATTATGGCGAGATCGTTAGTTTTTCGATTGATTCGAATGACAAAAACATAATCGCAGAAGTCATGCTGAAAGGTGAAAGAGACACCGTGGCGATCGAGATAAGCCAGTATTCCATATTGGATCTTGGTGGCAAAAAATACTTCACCTTTGGTGATCTACATACATCAAGGGAATGGTTGACCATATTGATACAGGATTATTTGGCGCGGTTCTCTTCGGACAGAAGAATTGAAATCCCGGATGATTATGCTCGTTTCACTAAATTCGTATTGTGATTGGCCCTGACAAGAGCAGGATCAGATTCGAATATTGAATGTTTCAATCATTTTCCTCACCCCAGCACCCCAGAAACGCCATCCAGAAGGCGCTGTCAGGTCTTGACATGAGACATGCTCGGCACTTCTTGTTCAAGGAATAGGGGAAGGGTCAGACTTCAGTATGACGTTTTCAGACATTTCCTTCCCCCATCACCCCAAGAAACA
>WVXP01000205.1:1428-7624 GCA_011773445.1 Pseudomonadota bacterium
CCCACCCTTAGACTCGCTCGTAAAGGGGTAAACCAAATAGCTTGATACTGGAAACATCCCATCAAACAAAATATCCGTAGGTTAGTCCCGGTCAAAGTAGATATTTTTCCCAGAGCAGGAGAGGGGAATGCCGATTATGATCCGGGACTCCATCCACCCAAGTTTACGAGATGGACCGCCAATGGTGTACATTATGCGGTTATCGACATGGAATCGGCCTGCAAGGGCACACGCGGAAGAAAGGGCGATGCCGAGATCCATGGACTGGAACATACATACCGGGCCAGGAAAATCTTTCCCTTCCTTGTTTTCTGCCCGAAGAAATCCAGCACAATCCGTATGGCCGCAGGCGCCGCAGTTAAGCGGCTTGTCTATCTTCTTTGGGCCCAAATCCCTGAGCCCCACAAGAAGAACCGCCAGTGATTTTCGCACGTTACGAGCATCGCGTTTGAAAGCATCCTTCATGTGGGTACTTTCCCCATGCTCCTCCATGGCCTGCCCTAAAGACTCCAGGTCTTTACCGAAGACAATAAGCGTCTCGATTGCATCGACTCCCCTCGCCTTGGGAGCGGTACGAGCAGCCACCGCCATTGCTTTTGCCAATGCCAACACACCATCCATTTGCGCCTTTTTATCCTTGATAGTGGGCACGTGAGTTCCTCCTCCTAGGTTTGAGTTTTGACAGTCCGAAGAATCGACCTAGCCTAGAGAAATACCAACTTATCGCATTTGACCTCATAATGGAATCAATGATGACTGGGAATAGGGGACAGGAAGTTTCTCTTTTTGCTAGACTGGTAATAAACTCTCTTCGTGTTACCCTTGAGGGTGTAACCCTTTGATTCTCTGAAATATAACGTTGTTGAATTTGTTGAATAAGTCCTAGGGTCCGGGATCGGACCTTAGGATCTAATTTTTCGATCATTTTCATCATCTCATCACCCTCAGCAACTTCCCTCGAAACTCCAAATTCGGTCTCTGACCGATGCCATTCAGTGACCCCGCCAGCGTTCCCGTTCCTTGGGGTGTTGACGTGGGAGACGTTGTGTAGTATTCTTACGTATACACATTGAAAGTACATATTAGGAGATTGTCATGTCTGTACGAGTTCAGGTCATACTGGACGAGGAGGAGGCAGCGAAATTTAGGTCGCAAGCGTTCAGGGAGTCCAAATCGCTTAGTGCCTGGCTGAGAGACGCTGGACGGAAGATGTTGGAGGCGTCCGAGCAGCGGCCATTGCATGCTCCTGAGTCTCTGAAGGCATTTTTCAAGAAATGCAGGCGTAGAGAAAAGGGCACTGAGCCTGACTGGATAGAGCACAAGGCGTTGATCTTAAAGGGTTTCCAGGCCGGAGGTAAACCGTGATCTTTATCGACAGTAATGTATTCATCTACGCTGTTGGCCGGTCTCACCCGCTCAGAGAGGAGGCTCAGAACGTGTTTTTAGAATCGAGTGAAAAGGGAACGAGGCTGGTGACTTCTGCCGAGGTGCTGCAAGAGTTGCTTCACGTCTATTTGCCGGTGGGTCGCAGAGAGACACTTGATGCTGCTTTGCAACTCGCCACGAAAGGTGTTGATTCTGTCATCCCGATCACGTCAGAGGAGGTCTTGTTTGCCCGTCATCTGGCCGATAGATATCCCGGGTTATCTGCTAGGGATTTGCTTCATCTCTCTGTCTGCAGAATCCATAAGGTCAGGGGACTAAGGACGTTTGACCGGGATTTGCAGGTGGCATTCGAGGGATTGAGATGATTGACGGATTTAGTCATGTCTTGACATGAGACATGGTCGGCGAAAATCCCATGGCCGCCGAGGCTCAAGGGATTAATGTCTTTGCTGTGCGCACTGGTGCAGTGGTATTCGGAAGCGCGCTAATGGGAGTGGCAGGGTCATTTCTGACCCTTTCCGCGTTCGACGCCTTTTACTTCGGCATGACCAACGGTCGTGGTTGGATCTGTATCGCCCTGGTGGTTTTTGCCTCATGGCGGCCGGGAAAGGGGCTTCTCGGAGCGGTGTTATTTGCTGGCTTCGATGCCATCCAAATGCGAGTCCAGCAGCAAGGTCAGTCTGCGATTCCCTATCAGTTTTACCTGATGCTTCCGTATTTTCTATCCATAATTGCCTTGATCATTATGTCGAGACGAGCCGCTTATCCCAAGGCTCTACTCGTCCCGTTTCGAAAAGGCGAGAGGTAAGGAAAGGAGGGTTTTTACGTGCTTGATCTCATAGTTCGCCGAGCCAATGTTATTCACCACAAGACGCCCGTAGATATCACCTGCAAGGACGGCAAAATCGTGGAGATAGCCGCGAATATAGAAGCCCAAGCCATCCGCGAGATAGATGCGGCGGGGAGGTTGGTCACGCCACCCTTTGTGGACAGCCACTTCCACATGGATGCGACCATGTCCCTGGGCTTCCCTCGCATGAATATCAGCGGAACGCTCTTTGAGGGAATCGAGGTGTGGGATGAGTTAAAATCCCACTTGACAGTGGAAAAGGTTAAGGAAAGAGCCCTTGAGCTTCTCAACTGGTCTATTGCAAGGGGAACGTTAGCTATCCGTACCCACGTGGACATCTGCGACCCAAATCTCATAGCTGTAGACGCACTCTTGGAAGTGCGGGAGGAAATGAAGGCCTATGTTGACATGCAACTCGTGGCTTTTCCACAGGACGGCTACTTGAGGAGCCAGGGCGCGGTGGAACTCTTGGCTAAAGCTCTGGAGAAAGGTGTCGACGTTATTGGAGGCATTCCCCATTTCGAGCGGACTATGGCCGATGGTACGGCTTCGATAAAGGCACTGTGTGAGCTCGCAACTAAACGAGGGCTACTTGTAGATATGCATTGCGATGAAACCGATGACCCCCTGTCCCGACACATCGAAACCTTAACATATGAGATCCAGCGGTTAGGGTTACAAGGCCGCGTGGCGGCCTCGCACCTCACCTCTATGCACTCCATGGACAACTACTATGTGACCAAGCTTTTGCCACTTATGGCTGAGGCCCAGGTTAACTGCGTGTGCAACCCGCATATCAACATTGTCGTGCAGGGCCGGCAGGACAACTACCCTAAGCGTCGTGGCCTTATGCGGGTGCCTGAGCTGATAGAGAGCGGAATCAATGTCTCCTTCGGACACGACTGCGTCATGGACCCCTGGTACCCGCTGGGGACTCATGACATGCTCGAGGTAGCGCACGTTGGCCTTCATTGCCTGCAAATGACAGGAGTGGAACAGATCCGGGCCATGTTCGACTGCATCACGAAGGCGGGTGCCCAAACCCTATGCTTGGAGAAGTATGGTCTGGAGCCGGGTTGCTTCGCAGACATGGTGATTCTTCAGGCGGCCGATCCTGTCGAAGCGATCCGTCTTCAACCAACGCGCCTGTATGTTATCCGTCGCGGAGAGGTTATCGCCGAAACCGCGCCTCTTTCGGTAAGGGTCATGCTGGAAAACAAAGAGGTTGAAGTGGACTTTACGCGTCAGGATCAACCTGGGTGAGTTTCGTCGTATTTTCGTGAAGGCGGGGTCACCCCTTGACAAAGGTGGTGTCAGGTCTTGACATGAGACATACACTGCACCTCTTGTTCAAGGAATTTCTTCACTAACCCGCCTCGATAAAGGATAAAAGCCGGGGTTGGTACAGGAGGCAATTCCTTTCGATGCTCTCGCGAGGGTCGTCGGCGTTTCCACTCTTGTGCGTTTGCCCAACAAAGCATCTGCTTCGTCGAAGAACAGGATGACATAGGCCGTAGTGGCATCCTCGAAAATCCAACCGAGGTTCTTTTCAGTCTCGCCGATGTATTTACTGATGGTCATCAAAAGAGCAACTCTGAACATCGTGCGTTGCCCAAAGGAGGGGGTTTGACAATTGCTCAGAACTCTGAGTAAATGCATTCGATACTCTGAGTAAATTGTAATTGGGGACGCTGGTGGCTTTTGTGATTGGGGACGTTCGTGGCCCTCGGCGGAACGCCCCCTGGAGCGTTGGTTTTGGCAATTGAAGAACGCGAGGTCTATCCCTCTGAGCCGGCTAACCGCGAACTTAAAGATACCCTCTTGGAGCTTTCCACAAAACCTTCCAAAGAGCAAATGATCTTCATCCGGGGACGAATCCGACAGCTTGCGGCCATGGCCACGTGCGTTCCCGTCTCAGCATCCATGGCCTTGTCAAGGGATGCAGAAGAAGTGATAATTCAAGGCATGATCCCACGCTCTGCTTCGAGAAAATACTTGGAGTATTTGAAATCCATGTTGTCTTAACTTCAGCAAGTTAAAAGGAAAGGATGTCTTGGTATGATGGAAAACATTCACTTCAAACTCAATGATGGCCCTGTCAAATTGAGCGCAGATGGTGAGCGAATGCTCCTATGGGTGCTTCGCACAGATCTGGGAGTCACAGGGCCCAAGTATGGTTGTGAAACTGGTTTATGCGGTGCATGTATCGTTCTCGTGGACAGCAAGGCTGTTCTATCCTGTCAAACACCTGTAAAGGATGTCAAGGGAGCGGATGTCATTACGATTGAGGGTCTGGCCAAGAATGGAAGGCTTCACCCTCTCCAGGAGGCATTTATCAAGCATGATGCCCTTCAATGTGGGTTTTGTACGTCGGGAATGATCCTTAGGGCCTACAGTCTTCTATCAGAAAACCCCCAGCCCACTCACGATGAGATCATCCAGGCAATGGATGAGAACTTGTGCCGCTGCGGATCACACACGAGAATTGTCCAGGCAATTCAAACAGCTGCAAAAGAGATGAAAGGATGAAAGCGCATATGAAAAAGAAAGAATCTGGAGAACAATCCTTTACCCATATGGCATCCTCCTTGGAAATAAGCCGCCGTGAGTTTTTCAAACGGATGGGATTGTTGAGTGGAGGAATCGTTGTTTACATCTCTTTGGACGACCCCTCATCTTGGGCACAACAACCAAGTGCTATCAATGCCTTTCTTAGAATCGGTGCGGATGGCAGGGTGACTTGTTTTTCGGGGAAGATCGAGATGGGCCAGGGAATCGTTACCTCGCTTGCCCAGATGCTTGGTGATGAGCTCGGAGTACCATTGACTTCTATTGACATGGTCATGGGCGATACGTCGCTCTGCGCCTATGACATGGGCACGTTCGGCTCGCTGAGCACAAAAACCTTCGGTGTTGCCCTGCGGCGAGCGGCTGCAGAAGCAAGGGCCGTTCTCATTCAAATGGCTGCCGAGCACCTTCAAATATCACCAGAACGACTGATTGTAAAAGACGGGGAAGTCATAGATCCCCACAACCCAGACAAGAAGGTTACCTACGCCAGTCTGACCCGGGGAAAGAGAATAGAAAGGCATCTGAAGGAGAGTATATCCACCCAAGACTTGTCGCAGCACACCATTTCAGGAAAAGCAGTCGGGCGGACTGACGCCAAGCAGAAGGTAACGGGCGAAGCGCGCTACACCGGTGACATACGTTTACCCGATATGCTCTATGCAAAGATTCTAAGACCCCCGGTTCATGGCGCGAAGATAAAGCGTGTGGATACCGAGGACGCCAATAAAGTTAAAGGTGTCCTAGTCATACAGGACGACGATCTTATTGCTGTTCTCCATAAATATCCAGATGAGGCTGAAAAAGCCCTCGAAATGGTGCAAGCCGAGTATGAACTCCCTGAACCGAAAGTAGACAACAGCACCATATTTGAACATCTTTTGAATTCTGCACCGCCCAGAGAAGTTGTAGCGGAAAGTGGCAACCTCGAAGGGGGGAGGAAGCTTGCCGCGAAGACTTTCGAGTCCGCCTATCTCAACCACTATGTCGCTCATGCTCCCATCGAAACCCATACGGCAGTCGTGGATATCGAAGGGAGTAAGGCCACGGTTTGGGCTTCCACGCAGACCCCCTTCTGGGCTCAGAAAGAGGTTGCCCGAACACTTGGGTTTGCTTCCCGCGACGTGCGCGTCATCACGCCTTTCGTGGGAGGAGGCTATGGGGGAAAGACGAGAAATCAACAGGTGATCGAGGCAGCCCGGCTTGCCAGGTTGTCGGGACGACCGGTGCAGGTTGCCTGGAGCCGTAAAGAGGAGTTCTTCTTCGACACTTTTCGGCCTGCGGCAGTTATCAAGGTAAAATCTGGTTTAGATAATACGAATCGAATCGTTTACTGGGACTATGAGAACTACTTCGCCGGAGCAAGAAGCTCTCAACCTTTTTATGACATCC
>WVXP01000205.1:7679-8270 GCA_011773445.1 Pseudomonadota bacterium
CTCAGAGCCGCCACCGAAAAATTCGGACGGCAGTTTACCAAGGCCCCGACGGGAAGAGGTTATGGACTAGCCTGTACTGACTACAGAGGGACCTATGTGGCGACGATCGCCGAAGTCAAGGTGAACGAGGAGACGGGGAAAGTGCTTGTAGAGAGGGTTGTTTGTGCGCAAGACATGGGTGAAGTGATCAACCCCGAAGGTGCCAGGCTGCAAATCGAAGGTTGCATCACAATGGGCCTGGGTTATGCCATGACTGAGGAGATTCGTTTCAAGGGTGGGAGAATTTTCGACGAGGATTTTGATACGTATGAGCTTCCACGATTTTCTTGGCTGCCGAGAATCGAGACAGTACTGATCGCCAATCGCGAAATGGCTCCTCAGGGTTGTGGCGAGCCTGCCATCACCCCCATGGGAGCCGTTATTGCCAATGCCATCTTCGACGCCACGGGCGCCCGACTACTCGAGCTTCCCATGACACCGGAAAGGATCAAAAAAGCCCTCGGCCCCACTCGGGATCAAAAGCTGTGACCGAATGTTTTCTTACCCTCGGATCTTTTTGAGGAGAGACTTCCATCGGTCCCAAGCTTCTTG
>WVXP01000205.1:8304-10604 GCA_011773445.1 Pseudomonadota bacterium
TGGTTTCAGACAGAGTCGCGTTTACACGGGTTCCCACTCCATCACCCTCAAAAACTCCCCTAAAGCGTCAAATTCAGACAAAAAAGCGTTTAGCCAAGCCAGAAGTATTGCGGGGAGCCAGCAGGGGTGGAAGTTTATTCATGGAAGCGACAGCCGTGCACTGAGATACCGTGTACGTTATACGCAGAAGAAACTCTCTCTTGCCTGCCCGAGACAGCCTATGCTTTCTCATGCAAATAGGCGGGGAAGTTTTTTAGGAAGTACTGAAAAGCCGTCAGCATCCGCGTCTGCGGGGGATTGAAGGCCCGAACCGAGGGAGTTTGACCATTTGGATGAGGAAAGCCTATAATTTTGGGGATGTCCCGCTTTATCGCTTTCCGATCCTTTTATTTCTCATTGCTCAGGCCGGATATCTGACTGCCTGCGCGCGACCAGAGTCGATCATGAGATCTTTACTACTCGCTGTGCTGCTCGTGTTCTCGCTGACGTCCAATGGGTCCGCCCTAGTCTATATTGAGCAACAAGGGCTGTTCTTGTACTACCCTGAAAATGAAGGAGAGATTGCCAAACGTTTGCTTGAGAAATACCCGGCGATGATCGATTTTCTCGAGCGGCAGCGGCTGGTCATCAAGCACCCCTTACATGTCATCCTTGATGCAGATCTCGACAAGCCGGAGGCCGAGGTCCACATGATCCCCCACAGGGAAATCCGGATTCCCCTCAGGGCACCGGGGGTATTGGAAGACGGATACACTGAATCCGACCCATGGGCGTATTTCCTATTCAAAGGTCTGTGCCTCCAAGGGATCTACGGCGTTCGCTCCGGAATCCCAGGAAGCCTTCACAGGGTTTTTGGCGAAGTCATTTCTCCCAACATCATCATGCCGGATCTACTGACCGATGGAATAGGCCATCTGCTTTATTCCCTCTATCGGGGAAAAGAGCCCGAAGATCCTTTCCATACCGCCATTCTTCAGGCTGCGGAACCCCCTGATATCGCTAAAACGAGCCACCATCCCGAAATCTGGCCAGGATTTCATAGCTACAGGATATACGGAAGACCCTTTATAAGATGGATCTATCAGAATTATGGGTGGGAGCGCCTGCGAGACTTCATCCAAGTCCATGGTGAAGGCATCATCCCCATAGAAATCGATCTTAAAGCTAAAGAAAGTCTCGGCAAATCCTGGCCCGACCTCTGGAATATGTTCAAAGAAGACTTGATTCAGCAAGGGGATAATCGCCAGGGGTTTCTCATCACTGGATACTGGAGTGAACCCTTCGTGTACTGGAATGCCGCCGGTATCTACCCTGGGATCGAAAAAGTCCGGTTGAGGGGTCGGTACGGCTACGTCGATAGAAACAATACACTCTGGTTATCGGAGTATGACGAAGACGGTGTTGCCGAAATAATCAGGTACTTAAAAGGCGTCGCTCTGCCCTTCAGTTGGGAACATCTGTGGGACCCTGGGCCTGGAGGGATTGCTGTCACCCGAAAGGGACATCAGCCCGCATTGGTCCGGATTTCAACAATGGGAGGGGTGATCTCCCGATATCTTCAGGCAAAAAAGAGGGATGTCAAGCTTATCTCAGCTCCTCCTGACGTTCTGCAGATGTCGGGCCCGGTTGAGGATAGCAAGGGGCGGATAGCCGTCTCGGTCAACCGCAACGGCAATTGGGATATATGGGTCTACGACGGATCGTGGCACCGCGTTACGACATCACCATCGATAGAAATGGACCCTTGGTGGGAGGGTGACCACCTCGTGTTTGCCTCCAATGTCTCAGGTCGATTTCAAATACATGGTGCGGACATGCGCCAACTCACCGAGTGTAAGAGCGCTGCCGCTCTACCAAGGAAGGCCAAATACTTGTGTCTGACTCGAAACGGGTGGACAGTTATGGACCTGAATGTTGACGCGGTGTTCGGGAAGCATCCTGAATGGAATCCGGAAATCGGGAGAGACCATGATTCTGGAGAGACAGAACTTAAGCCTCGGCGTTTCAGCCCCCTGAAGAGCATTCAACCCAACTACTGGATGCCCAGCATATTCATCAGCGAGGACGACGTGCAACTTGGTGGAGCCACCAAGAGCCGGGATGTGAGCCGTGACTATAAAATGGATGCAGGTATTCGGTATTCCTTTGACACCGACTTTCTCTCGTTGCGCTTCGGCGGTGCCGTAAAGGACTTCGGTGGCCGGTTCACTCGATACCCCCTCGACTACACAACAGCACTAAACCAAAGAGTAGATGAATCCAGAAACGAATTCAGGTTCTCCTGGGTGCCCTTTGGCATC
>WVXP01000205.1:10612-16675 GCA_011773445.1 Pseudomonadota bacterium
CTCACGCGATGATGAGTTCTGGGGGGCGCTTCATGTCGAGAAAGAATATGGGGATCTTTGGTTGTGGGGAAATCTGGAAGCGTACTCAGGAGGGAGTCAATCATTGTTTGGAGGTTTCCGGTTTCTGTTCGGGGAGCAAGTCTACGCATCCATCCATATGCAGGCAGGAAAAAGCTGGGGAGATGTCATTCCAGGTCATCAAACCTATCGAATCGGCGGAAATGTTGTTGAAGGATACTTTACCCAAAGACCGACCCGGCTTCTACCACTGCGAGGCTTTGACTCCAATGTCTTAGATGCCAGCCAAGCGTTGACCGCCGGAATAGAGGTCTTTTGGCCGCTTTTAAATCTTCAAAAAGGCTATGAGACCCTGCCTTTGTTTTTTCACAGGCTTCGGCTGGGAACTTTCATCGATTCGGGGGCAGCCAGTGAGAGCCTGTCATGGGATGATACACTTGTGGGTGCAGGAATCGAGTTACTCACATCTCTGGAGATCGCGTGGGGATACCTTTCGCATTTCAGGATAGGAATCGCTTGGCCGATCAGGCAGCCCGATATCCTCGATGAAGAGGGACCGGTCTTTCTAGTCCAGATCGGTCGTCCGTTGTGAGGAATCACAGCGGAGTGGAAAAAAATCAAGGGACGCTGGTAGGTTTTGAAGGTTAATGACCTTCATTCCTCTTTTCAACAATGGAATAGAGGACATCGTTGACTACTTTAGATAAATCCTAGGATCAGAGGTCAAACTCTAATATTGAATCTCTCAAACAACTCCCCACCCCATCACCCCCCAGAAACTCCCCCACAACCCCACATTCAGCGGCTGCTCAACAGGAGAGGGGACGTTGACGCACGGTTTGGTTAATAACCGAATTGTGGATCAGTGCTCCCGACAGCTGAAATCATCGCACAAATCCCTCCTCGATACTCACCTCTGGATTGGTTATGAGGATCACGATGTCCCCGGACTCTTTGATTCCTGGGGGAGATCGTCTATTTCGAGGTTGACGTGAAGGTCGTAGGCGTTTCTCACTTGCGTGCGTTTGCCTGACAAAGCATCTCCTTCGTCGAAGAACAGGATGACATTGGCCGTGGTGGCATCCTCGAAGATCCAACTGGGGTTCTTTTCAGTCTCGCCGATGTATTTACTGATGACCATCAAAAGACCAATCCTGAAAATCGCGCCACAGTTATCAGAGGGAGGGGCTTGAGAATTGCTCAGAATAATGAGCGAATTTACTCAACACTTTGAGTAAATTGTCATGTGAGTTTTGTCGAGGGAATACAGAGCATCTTTCAATAAAGTGGCACAGGAATGTTCTCGTACTTCACAGTCTCAGGTGGATTCTTTTTGTCAATCACTTTGTATTGAGACAAATCAACCCATACTTCCACAACCGGCGTTCTTTTGGCAGTGTTCAGAATTATCTCCTTTCCTTCCACTTGTTGATCCGTTCTCAAATGCGCCCTGGTGAAGATGACTTTGTACAAGTTCTTCTCGTAATCTGCTGCTGCATAGTGGCCTGTCGCACCTTCCACGACATTCATAGGGATTTCGGAGCGTACCACTCGGTCGGCAGAATATAGTTGATAAATCTCGTGCTCGCCCCGCCTTTGGCATTCTCAAGCATGATCCGGATCTCCTCCTCCGCCAGAGCAATCTCGACGATTTTAGCAAAAGTGTCTTCATCCAATTTGTTTAAGGAAATGTAAGCGGCATCTTTTGAATATAAGGCGTACAGGCTGTCCAACGACCAGCTTTTGAGTCCATTCGCCAGACCAACAGAAGCTGTGACCGTTACTAAGTACAGAGCGAAAATAGCCATGTATCTCTTTAGACCTGATTCTGGTAAGCCGGGCAGTTTGTTCGTCAAAGGCAACCCGAAAGGCAAGAACATGTTGGTTCTCTTCTTATACTGAACATAGGATGGGCCAAATTTCCTTTCACACTCATTCTCTTCTGCCTTTGCAAGGAAATAATAGGCGAAAAGTACGGCAACAAACACGATAAGAGCGATATATCGTCGCCAGAGAAGGAGTAACCCAAAACTGCAGATACCGAAGGAAAGGTATTGGGGGTGACGGATATGGTTGTAAATCCCTCCTGTTACTGCGCCCTTCTTGGATAGTTTGTAGTAATAGACCTGGCCTGCTCCCACGCAAAAGGCTAGGAAGCCAATAATGGCCAACGCCGCGCCTAAAACATCGCGCAGATTCAACCACACAGAGGAAGTTTCGAAGACGATATGAGGCAGGAAAAAGCTACTCAGCCATGCCATCACAGGATTCGCATTCAAAAATCTTAATCCCGGTCCATATACGGAATAGAAGTAAATCGCAAAGGGGCTGGCCATGTAGAAAAACTCTAAGGGGATTAAGAGATAGAAGATTACAACTGAGTATCGAACGACCTGCCTGTTCATCGAAATTCTATCCTCCGTGTGCCATTGGCTTTTTCCAATTGAACGGTGCTCGAGCCATACCCATTGGTTGAAGCGAATCCGTTCATAATATAGCACCCAGTTGTTAAGAATCTTTGTTGAGAGTGTTAAAGACCATTAACCAAGTGTAAAAGATTGTGAAAGTGCCAAAAAAGGGATCGGAGGTCAGACTTTGCTATTGAATCTTTCAAGAAATTTCCTGCCCCAACAACCTAGAAACTCCCTCAAGACTCCAACTTCAGCACCTGCTCCATGTTGTTGACAGGGGATACCACCTTGGGTCGCTTTCCCCTTGGCGCACAAGCCACTCGCTACCTATACTTGCCCCGTCAGAGAGCGAGTTGGTATCATTCTTATTATGGATTTGAGAAAGCACTTCGTCTTCTTGGGAGTGATCGCATCGTCCTGGTGCTCGCTCTTTTCATCTGCTATCGACGGGCTTAAGGGTGTCTGCGTGCGCGCTATTCTTCCTTGGCTGCTCTCGGTAGTTCTTCTGGTCATCTCATCTAGCTTCTCGACGGCGAGCGCTCAGTCAGCGCCGATGATAGAGCAGCTTCATATCGCTTTGTGGCCAGAGTTTGATCGTTCTTCTGTGTTGGTTATTTACAGGGTCAGCCTAAAAGAGGACACGCCTCTACCTGCCTGGGTCAGCCTCCCCATCCCCACCTCGGCTGGCGAGCCTCATGCCGCAGCTTGGCGAAGTTCTGATGGACAGCTACTCGTTGCTGATTACGAGAGGAAGGTGGAGGGGGAATGGGCGACGATTAAGCTGGTCGCAATGAGTTCCACGATTCAAATGGAATACTACCAGGAATTGGATATCGCTGGATCTAACAGAAACTTTCGGTTCAACTGGCCTGGCGGGTATCAGGTGGACGCCCTTTCCTATGAAGTCCAACAGCCGGTTGGGGTCAGTGATGTGAAAGTGGATCCGGCGCCAACGGATAGAGCCCAAGGCAGTTACGGATTGACGTATCTGAGCGCTCAGCTGGGACAGCTCACAAAAAAGGACACCTTCACGATTGATTTGAACTATGTGAAAACCAGCAATGAGCTCAGTGCCGAGGCAATCGCAATACCCCAGCAGTTCCCCTCAAGCCCTTCGGCCAAGCCTGAGGGACGGGCGCAGCATTCATCACGCGTTTTGACCCTGGTTATCGGCATTTTGATCGTGGTACTTCTCCTGCTCGGCGGACGTTTTTACACGCAATATCGACGTCAGAAGAATGCCCCGACTTCTCGGCGAGACTCAGTTAAGAGGGGTAAAAGGCAGCCAAAGGGAAAGAAAGAGAAGGTCGTGGAAAATTCCGGTTTCTGCCACGATTGTGGGAAGCGGACCAGCCCAAGCGACCGGTATTGCCGTCACTGTGGGACGGAACTGCATTGATAAATAGAACGGGGAAAAGACCTTATTATTGAGTTTTTTGATGATTTCCCTCCCCATCGCCTCCGGAATCTCACTCCAAACCCGACATTGAGCACCGACCGAATGCCTTTGAACATTGGTGTAAATGGGTTTGCTTTGACACTCAGTCCGTATTTGATAGAATGTTGGGAGTCAGGCCCCTTTCATCTGTCATTTTGGCTGATCTAGTTGACTGGCCGAGGAGTTACGGGATGAGAAGGAAGAGCATCGTCTTTGTTTTTGTCGTGTCCTGTTTACTTTTTGTTTTCGATTCTTTGGCATGTGCCCAGGAAGGTTACTATGTTTTGGGTGAGCAAGAAATTGAGTTCAGGCTCGTTGCCGATGTCAGCAAGGACACAGAGGTGCGAGAGAATTGGGAAGAAATGCTCGACATTCGAGGTGACCGATTTCTAGTTCTCAAAAAGGCAGAACTTGGCTCTCAGGATGTGGAGGCCATTCGTATCAGAAAGTCACGGTTTGAACCCCGCGAACGATATCAAATATCCGTTTCTTTCAAAAAAGAGTCTTGGGATAAGGTCCGCAATGTTACGAAGAGGCTCATTGGCAGGAGACTTGGCATCGTGCGGGGCCGGAGACTCATCAGTGCGCCGGTCATTCGGGCCGCAGTCGACAAGGATGCGGTCATTGCGGGTGCTATCAGTGTGTCAGAGGTTCAGTGGTTCATAGCTGGACTCGTTCCAAAGGAGGAGCCACGCGAGGAAGATAGGGAAGGGGAATATACAAAGTGGTTAGAACAATGGGTCAAAAAGTCGCCTGATGACCTGGACGCGATGTCAGCTCTTGCTGGGAAGTACATGTATGGTGAAAAAAAGGACTATGGGAAGGCTTCTGCCTTGTTCGAAGAAATTCTCCGGAAGGATCCGCAGAGAACCGAACATCTTTTCAATCTCGGAACTTGTTACACCCGCTTAGGAAAGTATGATAAAGCAGTGAGAACGTATGAAAGGGCAATCGTGGCCCGACCTGGGGAGGAGTGGATTGCCAGGTGGCAATTAGCGGAGACCTACAAGGGGCAGGGGGAGACTCCCCGTGCGATCCGAGAACTTGAAAAGGGCCTTCGACTTTTGGAAGCTTCGTCTTTGCCAGATAGGGAAGCGGTGATTCAGACTTTCAAGGCGGAAATAGAGAATCTGAAGCAGCCCTAGAGTCGGGGGGCAGACTTCATTATTGAATCTTATGAACAAATCCCTCCACCCATCATCCCCGAAACTCCCACGGTATGTGTTGGGCATTCGCTCCCTTGACATGCAACTCGCGTGAACTCTATATTTTCCTATCAGAGAGTCAATGCTTGCAATCTCTCTCCTCACGATACCTCAACCGTGGGAAGCACAATCAACCTAGACGAAGGAGGAAACAGGTGAAATATCCATTGCTATCTGTCGCTGTTGTCTTTTTTGTCATGATGAGCTCACTCTTTCCAATGGGAAACCCTCGGGCCGATACGACATCAGGTGAGGCGAGATTGAATAACGCTGACGCCGTTGAGGCCATGGCAATCGCCAACGAGTGGAAGTGGTCCAGGAAGGAGATCAAGAGCCACGTTACCGCCCGAGAGGTCGTATTCGAATTCCCAGACGGAAAAGTGAAAAGGGTGGCGCTTCCGGAGAATCGCATGGTGGTGGCTGTGGCCCCTTACATTGCGCAGACCCATAAGTGAATAACTCATTATATGTCCTCCTGTCAGGGGGAATTGGGCGAAAAAGATTTCTATGTAAGAGCTGTTGACCAAGGCGGAAAAGTCCTGGTTGATGAGACTATTGCCACCTTGCGGAATGGTTTTTTTGAGCTGTGGCTGCCAAGGGACCGTAGAATTGAACTGAGCATTGAGGCGTTGAATCGAAAAGCCACGGGTACGATTGAAACCTTCGATCACAGCAAGACCTGTGTAACCACGTTCAGATTGAGATAAGACAAGGCTACAGCACGTTCAGTAAACGTCACCCGGAATCATTCCAGGCAAGTCCTACCCATAAAAGGAACATTTTCTGGAGTTTCCTGAAACGTCCCTAGGGGACGTGAGCGTCCATGGAACTGAGGAAAGTCATCACGTTTTTGTGGAGTTTCCTGAGTTTTCAAAGCAAGAAGCTTGTAACCTAATGATGTTTCAAGACAATTTTGAATGTTTTGATTGGACCCTCATATCCCTTCGCTCCCTTGCTCTCGCGTTGACCCCCTCGGGGCGCACAGGTGGGG